>JBDZUV010000084.1:0-13491 GCA_040255345.1 Actinomycetota bacterium
GCCGAGCGCATCGTCCTGTTGGGAGTTGAGATTGCCGACGAACGCAGCCAGTCGCCCATCGCGCAGGACGCACGGCGAAAAGAGGTCGTGAGATCCCGGCGGCGGATCGACTGGCTCGAACCGCCCGTCTTCGACCGTGAAGTACCGGCCGTCGATCCACGTGAGCGCCCCGGTGGGAGTCGGCGTCACGCCGCCGAAGCGGGAGGGGTCGATCCATGGGCCGACTGCGGTCCACTCGACCGTGCCCGTGGCGTCGAGCGCCACGGCGATCACCTGGGCTTCGACCATGACCTCGGCGTCAGGATCTGAAGTGCACAGCTGCTCGTCCTCGGCGACTTGCGTGTTGAACGGTTCGGACCCGGGACAACGGAT
Organism: Actinomycetota bacterium; assembly: GCA_040255345.1. Classification (GTDB taxonomy): domain Bacteria; phylum Actinomycetota; class Acidimicrobiia; order Acidimicrobiales; family Iamiaceae; genus JAFDWI01. Next base: position 373 of record JBDZUV010000084.1, read on the forward strand.
ACCGACGATCACGAATCCGTCTTCGGTGCCCACGACGTCGATCTTGCCCATCCGGGGAATGGGCCCGTCGAGCGGGCGGAGTCCGCCGTCACCGTCGGCGAGTGCGACCGAGGCCAGCATGCCGTCGGCCTGCTCCAGGACCAAGGCACGGGACTGGTCGACCACCGCCAACCTGAGCAGGTCCGACGTCAGTGCAGGAACGGCGGTGCGGTCGATGGCCGGCAGGTCGTCGACCGGAGTCGTCGCCGTGGTGGTGTCGCCCGGCCGGTCGGTAGTGGTCGCGGGGTTCGACCCGCATCCGGCCAGGAACAACACGCCGACGAGCCACAACGACCGCACCCGGCTGGTCATGGGCTGACCATACCGTGCAGCACCGTGTTGCGCAGTCGCGGATCTCGGAAAGCTCCCGTGCCGAGCGACCGTGTCTCGTGGTGTCGCTGGAGCCGTCCAGCGAGCCCCTTGACCGAACCAGACGTGCGATCTAGGTTGCTCGCCAGGCGAGAGACGTCAGGGAGGACGAGGGTTTGAACTCGGTGGACTCGGGGAACAGAGTCGACGTGAAGCGCCTTGCTCCGGTCGCGGCAGCCGTCGTGGCCGTCGTCGTGCTGCTCACCGGCTGCGTACCGACTCTCATCGAGCAGAAGTCCACCGTCGATGCACTCCTGCACGAGAGCGCCACCACCTTCGCGGCGACCGCGTCGAACCCGACGTACCGCGCACAGCATCCCGAGTTGGTCTTCACCACCGACGGCTGCTCGAACTGGTTCCTGCCCGATCACATGAACGACACCGGCGCGACCTACGACTTCACCGCCGCGTGTTGGCACCACGACTTCGGCTACCGCAACTACAAGCGGTTCAAGGCAGGCGGGCTCGTCCCCGACCCGGAAGGCTCCCGCTCACGGATCGATTCGATGTTCCGGGCCGACATGGATGCCAACTGCGCGCCACGACCCGCCTGGCAGCGCCCGACCTGTTACAGCCGGGCCGACCTGTACTACTACCTCGTCCGCGTCTACGGCACCTTGTGACCCGTCGTCGCCGGTCGACTCCACCAGCCACGAGGGGTGAGCGTCAGTTGATCCGGCCGATTGCCTCGGCCACGCCTGCACCATAAGTCGGGTCGGCCTTGGTGCAGTGGTCGACGTGGCGCTGTTTGATCGCGTCGGGCACCCCGACGAGGTTTCGTGCGGTGTTCTCGAACAGGCGCTGCTGAGCGTCCGCGTCCAGCAGCCGGAACAGGTCACCGGGCTGGGTGAAGTAGTCCTCGTCGTCTTCGCGGAAGTCCCACCGGTCCGCGGCGGTGTCGCCCAGGGCGAGCGGTGGTTCGGCGAACGCGGGCTGCTCGGCCCACTCGCCGGCACTGTTCGGCTCGTAATGCAGCGTGCCACCGTGGTTGCCGTCGGTGCGCATCTGGCCGTCGCGGTGGAAACTGTGCACCGGGCACCGCGGTGCGTTCACGGGGATCGCATGGTGGTTCACCCCGAGGCGGTAGCGCTGCGCATCGCCGTAGGAGAACAGCCGGCCCTGGAGCATCTTGTCGGGTGAGAACCCGATGCCCGGCACGATGTTCGCCGGAGAGAACGCCGCCTGCTCGACATCCGCGAAGTAGTTGTCGGGGTTGCGGTTCAGTTCCCATTCGCCGACCTCGATGAGCGGGTAGTCCTTCTTGGACCACACCTTGGTCAGGTCGAACGGATGAAAGCGGTACGTGGCCGCATCGGCTTCGGGCATCACCTGCACACACAGCTTCCACTTCGGGAACTCGCCGCGTTCGATCGCCTCGAACAGGTCCCGCTGAGAACTCTCCCGGTCGTTCGCGACGACCGCCGCAGCCTCGGCGTCGGTGAGGTTCTCGATGGGCTGCTGGCACACGTGGTGGAACTTCACCCAGTGCCGCTCACCGGCCGCGTCGAGAAGGCTGTAGGTGTGGGAGCCGAACCCGTGCATATTACGGAACCCCTTGGGGATGCCCCGGTCCGACATCACGATCGTGACCTGGTGCAGGGCCTCGGGCAGCAGCGTCCAGAAGTCCCAGTTGTTCGTGGCGCTGCGCATGTTCGTGCGCGGGTCGCGCTTGACGGCATGGTTCAGGTCGGGGAACTTCAGCGGGTCTCTGAAGAAGAACACCGGGGTGTTGTTGCCCACCAGGTCCCAGTTGCCCTGCTCGGTGTAGAACTTGACCGCGAACCCGCGGATGTCGCGTTCCGCGTCCGCGGCGCCACGTTCACCGGCCACCGTCGAGAAACGGGCGAACAGCTCGGTGGTCTTGCCGACCTCGGAGAACAGCGCCGCATTCGTGTAGCGGGTGATGTCGTTGGTGACCGTGAAGGTGCCGAAGGCGCCGGAGCCCTTCGCGTGCATGCGCCGCTCGGGAATGACCTCGCGGTCGAAGTGGGCGAGCTTCTCGAGAAACCACACGTCCTGCAGCAACATCGGCCCTCGGGGACCGGCGGTGGCGGAGTTCTGGTTGTCGGGTACCGGCGCCCCGGCGACGGTGGTCAGGTCCTTGCGTTCCTCGGCCATGTCCGGTCTCCCTTGTTCGTGAGGTGGGTCGTGAAGCAGGCTCGTGAGGTCGGTCGTGAGGTGGCGGCCGCTCAGCGGTCCGGTGCGGCAGAGATCCTGATCCTACCCCGCCTTTCCGGCCCGGTGTCGTGGCTGGGGCGACGTCTGCACGCCCGCTCGTATTTGCCGATCGACGAGAGCGGACCGTAGTCTTGTTCGTCGCCCGTCACCGGTTGTCTTCCGGCCGGCGGGAAGCGTGTCTGTCACCCCTTGTACCGAGGATTCCATCAGCGTGCCCACCTACAGCCCCAAGGCCAGCGAGATCCAACGATCCTGGTACATCGTCGACGCCGAGGGCGTGGTGCTCGGTCGTCTTGCCACCGAGGTCGCCAACGTCCTGCGGGGCAAGCACAAGCCCACGTACGCGCCGCACATCGACACCGGCGATCACGTCATCATCGTCAACGCCGACAAGGTCGTGCTGACCGCGGACAAGGCGGACGCCAAGAAGGTCCACCGCCACACGGGCTACCCGGGCGGGATCCGCACCGAGACCTACGCCGAGCGACTCGACCGCAAGCCCGCCGAAGCGGTCCGGGCGACGATCCGCGGCATGATCCCCAAGAACCGTCTGGGTCGGGCGCAGCTCGACAAGCTCAAGGTCTACGCCGGGCCGACCCACCCTCACGCCGCCCAGCAGCCCCAGCCTCTCGAACTGGACCGTCGCGCCCGCGCCGACGTGGCCACACGACGCGGCCACACGACAGTCACGCGATAGGAGTTCGACCCGTGCCCCAGCCCCTCGTTCAGACCACCGGACGCCGCAAGCGCGCCATCGCCCGAGTCCGTTTCCGTCCCGGATCGGGCGCCATCAAGGTCAACGGTCGTGAAGTCGCCGACTTCTTCCCATCCGAAACGCACCGGATGATCCTCACCGAGCCCCTGCGGGTGACCGAACTCGCCGAGGCCTACGACATCGACGCCACGATCACCGGCGGTGGTCCGACGGGTCAGGCCGGCGCACTACGTCTCGGCATCGCCCGCGGCCTCATCGCCCTCGATGCCGAACTGCGCCCGACGCTGAAAGACGCCGGCTTTCTCACCCGTGATGCACGTGAGAAGGAGTCCAAGAAGTACGGCCTGAAGAAGGCCCGGAAGGCTCCGCAGTACTCCAAGCGCTGATCGCCGCGGCCGCGGATCGACCGGTTCTGCACATGCGGCGCTTTCGATGAGCTTGCGCTTCGGCACCGACGGTGTCCGAGGGCTCGCCAACGCGACGCTGACGCCGGAGTTCGTCACCGCACTCGGCCGTGCCGCAGCGCTCACCCTCCACCCCGAAGTCTGTGCGATCGGGCGCGACACGCGCCGGTCGGGCACGATGCTGACCGCCGCGCTCGCCGCCGGACTCACCGCCGAGGGTGTCGAGGTCGTCGACCTCGGCGTGCTACCGACCCCGGCGGTCGCCCATTGGGCCGAGACCAACGGGCACCCGGGCGCGGTCATCTCGGCGTCGCACAATCCGTTCGCCGACAACGGCGTGAAGTTCTTCGCCGCCGGAGGCCGCAAGCTCACCGACGCCACCCAGGAAGCGATCGAGTCACACCTCGAAGCGCTACTGGAGCGGACCGTCGGTGACCAGCACGCCGAACCGCTCACCGGCGTCGGCGTCGGGACCGTGCGCGATGACCCGACCGGTCGCCGTGCGTATGCGACCCACCTGATCGACGATGTGTTGGACGGTCGACGCGTCGACGGGCTGCGGGTCGTCGTCGACGCCGCGAACGGTGCCGCCTCGACCGTCGTTGCCGACGTGCTCGTCGGGCTGGGCGCGACCGTGACCGTACGCCACGCCGACCCGGACGGAACCAACATCAACGACGGATGTGGTTCGACCCACCCTGGCGACCTGGCCGACACGGTCGTCGCGAAACGTGCCCAGGTGGGGATCGCACTCGACGGTGACGCAGACCGGATCGTCGCCGTCGACGAGCAGGGCACGATCGTCGACGGCGACGCTCTGCTCGCGCTGTTCGCGCTCGACCTCGCCGCGCGGGGTCGCCTCGCCGGGTCGGCGATCGTGGCCACGGTGATGAGCAATCTCGGGCTTCGTCGCGCCCTCGCACCACACGGCATCGACGTGGTCGAGTGCGCCGTGGGCGACCGGGCCGTGCTCGCCACGCTCGAGGAACGCGGGCTGGTGCTGGGTGGCGAACAGTCCGGGCATCTGATCTTCACCGACCTCGCCACCACCGGAGACGGGTTGTTGGCCGGGGTTCTGCTGCTCGACGTGTTGGCACGCACCGGTCGGCCACTGTCGGAGCTCGCCTCGGTCGTCGATCCGCTCCCGCAAGTGTTGCGGAACGTGCGCCTCGCCGCCAAGGTCCCCGACCTGGTGGAGCGCATGGCCGCCGACATCGCCGCCGCGGAGGACCGCCTGGCTGAGCAGGGTCGGGTGCTCGTGCGCCTCTCAGGCACCGAGCCACTCGCCCGAATCCTGGTCGAGGCGACCGACGCCGCGCTCGCCGACGAGGTCGCCGAATCGCTGGTCACGGCGGCCGAACGCGCCGCCTCGACGACCTGAGCGACTGCTCCACGACGCGTTCGGTGGACTCGTCCCGAAACATGGAGTGATCTGCCGCTGTGAGCGGATTTCCACTCCGCACACCGGGGTGCGGGATTCCACGTCTGGGCGGACCGCTCCCGCTTTCGCAGAAACCCGGACCCGGGTCAGCGTGGTTCGAGGATCACCACGGGGATGTCGCGGTCGGTGTTGCGCTGGTACCCCTCGTAGCCCTTGTACGCCGAGGTGATGCGCGGCCACAGTTCGGCCTTCTCCTCGGGGCTCGCCGTGCGGGCGGTCATCGGCTTGGTCACATCGGCGACCGTGACCTCGACCTCGGGGTGCACGTCGAGGTTCTTGTACCAGTCGGGATGGTCGCTGTGGCCACCCTTCGAGGCGACGACCACCACCCGGTCGTCCTCACAGATCGGCGCCGTGAGCATCGTGGAGCGTCGCTGGCCCGACTTGCGGCCCGTGGTGTGCAACTCGACGGGTTGCATGCCGAGCAGCGACTTGGGCCAGCGTCCACCGGTGAGCGCCAACGCCGTCCGATGGCCCTTCTCGAGCATCCAGGCGCCTGCGGCGATCACCTTGTCGGGGTAGTGCATGGTGGACTCCTGGTCGTGCGATTTCGTTCGGGTACTCGGGGTCGTGCCGATGGCGAGTCTTACCGATCCGGAGGAGACGCGCCCGGTCTGCCGCATTCGGCCCGCGCGCCTGCCCCTGGTCGCGCGGTCGCGCCCTCGCGCGGTCGCAGTGGCGTGGGCGTAGCAGCGCTGCCGGCGAGGGCAGCGATCCGGCTCGGGCGACTCCCGCGGGAGCCCGCGGCGCCCCCGGGAGCGCGCCCGTGGCGATCAACCAGCGATCTCGCTGATGCCCAGCCCACCGTCGTCGATCACCGTGACGACGCCGGTCTCGAGGTCATCGACCATGCCGACGATGACCGGTGAGCGGCCGTCGGGCAGCACCATCGAATCGAGCGCCCGCAATCGGGCGACCGACGCCGCGAGATTCGCCTCGACCGCGAGCGCGTAGTCGGCCCGCTCGTCGTCGGTGAGCCGGGCACTGATCTCGGCGACCAGCTCGCCCAACGCGCCACCCGGCGGGTCCGGCGCGATCGCTGCGCCGACGGCGCCGCACTGGGTGTGACCGACCACGGCGACCAACTCGGTACCGAGCGCGACCGGGCCGAACTCGACGCTGCCGAGAGCTGCGCCGTCGAGTGCCTGGCCCGCGGTGCGGATCGTCAACAGATCGCCGACGGTCACGTCGAAGACGTCCTCGAGTGGTGCTCGGGAATCGACGCATCCCAACACCGTCGCGAACGGGTGTTGCCCTTCATGGACGAGCTCAGCTCGACGCTCGGGCGTGATGGGCGCGATTCTCGGCGTCCCCGACGCGAAACGCAGGTTCCCTTCCAGCAGGCGGGTCAAGGCGACGGAAGCGGACATTGGCTCATGGGCGGACATGGTCAACGATCTAGCGCACCAGACCGGCTCCTGACCACTCCGCGCCGGCGCCACCCCTCGACGGGGATGGAGTCGGTCTGGCTTCGTCGACGGCCTGCTGCGCCGATCGCGGTCTGCGTCACCCGGTACTGTCGAGGCGATGGACAAGCAACGGCGCCGTGCGTGGAGCGTTGCCGCGCTCGTGGCCGTCGCGGTGCTCGCCGGTGGGGTGATCGGCTTCGTCGCGTCGATGAGCCGACCCGAGTCGGTCCGGCATTTCCAGGCGACGGCGACCTTCTCGTCCGACGGCAACGCGGCAGTCACCGAGTCGATCCTGTACCACTTCGACGACAAGCGTCACGGAATCTACCGGGTCCTTCCCGACGTGCCCTATGCCGCCGCCGACCAGGTACGGGTGGGCTCGGACGACACCGACCAGGCATCGATCACGCCAGAAGGCGCCGGGATCCGCATCAAGATCGGCGACCCCGAAACCGAGATCACCGGCGACCACCACTACGACATCGCCTATCCGCTCGCCACGACGCATCTGGGCGACGGAAGCTTCGGCTGGAACGGCGTCGGAGCTTCGTGGGACGTGCCGATCGACCAGGTCGAATTGGACCTGGTCGCCCCGTGGCGGTGGGAGAACCCGACCTGCAACGTCGGGTCGAGCGGATCGGTCGCGGACTGTGCGGTGACCCAACCGACCGACGGCCGCCTCGAGGTGAGCCACGGCCACCTGGATGCCGGTGAAGGCATCACCGTGTATGCCCGGCGCGGTGCGACGCTGCCCGCGGCACCGCCGGCCCGCGCGACCGCCGCCGAGGCCGCGCCGCTGGAATGGTCACAGCGTCCGCTCGTACTCGGTTCGACCGGCGCGGTTCTCATCGTGGTCGCGGGCCTGCTCGTCGCCCGATTGCTCCGCCGGGCCGGGCGCGACTGGGTCATGGCGGGCCCCGCGAGTACCGGAGCAGCCGCCGACCTCGCATTCGGTGCACCCACCGCGACGGGCGTGCCCCCGGGCGCCACCCGGGTGGACGACACCGAACTCGCCCGGTGGGCCACCACGGAGTTCGCCCCACCCCGCGGCCTCGAACCCTGGCAGGGCGGGATGCTGGCGACCGAATCGACCAATGCCCGGGCATCGGTCGCCTGGCTGTTGGGAGCCGCGGTGCACGGACAGGTCCACATCGACGAGGCCGACCCGAAGGCACCGGTGCTCAGGAGGGTCGGTGACGCGAGCGACCCTGAAACCGTCGCGCTGCTCGAGGTGGCGTTCGCGGGCCGCGAGGCGATCACGCTCGGCAGCTACGACTCCCACTTCACGTCGATGTGGTCGTCACTGCCCGCGAAGATGCGCCAGTGGTACACCACGTCGGGGTTCGCCGACCCGGTCGGGCAGCGACGCGCTACGGTCGGGCGCGTGCTCGGCATCCTCGGGCTCGCCCTGGGAGGATTCGTCGCGATCGTCGCCGCGAACGCCTCGGCAACGCATGCGCTGCTGGGGCTGGTCGGCGTGGGTCTGGGCGCACTGCTCGCCGGTGCCGCGCTCATCGCACTGATCCGGGCCTGGGAGTTGCACGTGCGCACTCCGGCAGGTTCGGCGAACTGGTTGCGGGTCGAATCGTTTCGCCGCTTCCTGGCCGGTTCCGAAGCCGAACACGTGCGCCAGGCCGCCGCGCGCGGGGTGTTGCGCGAATACACCGCGTGGGCGATCGCACTCGACGAGGTCGATCACTGGACCGCTGCGGTCTCACAGGCAGGGCTGGCACCCTCGACGCCGGGTCTGTCGACCGCACTGGTCGCGGCGAGTCTCTCGTCGTCGATGACGTCGACGGGTACCGCACCGTCGTCATCGGGCGGGGGTGGCGGCGGCGTCGGCGGTGGCGGCGGCGGAGGAGGAGGGGGAAGCTGGTGAGCGCCGACGAACCCGTGCGCGTCGTCGACGACGGACCGGTGAGGGTCGTCACGATCGACCGTCCGGACCGGCGCAACGCGGTGGACCGGGACACCGCGGCCGCCCTCGAATCGGCTTTCGCCGGCTTCGACGCCGACCGTGCGCTGTCGGTGGCCGTACTCACCGGCGCCGAAGGCATGTTCTGTGCCGGCGCCGACCTGAAGGCCATCTCGTCGGGTCACGGCAACCGGGTGACCGAGGACGGGCCCGGCCCGCTCGGTCCGACCCGCATGCGGTTGTCCAAACCGGTGATCGCCGCCGTGGAAGGCTTCGCGGTGGCAGGCGGCCTGGAACTCGCGCTGTGGTGCGATCTGCGGGTCGCGGCCCGGGACGCGACCTTCGGCGTGTACTGCCGGCGGTGGGGGGTGCCCCTCGTCGACGGTGGCACGATCCGTCTGCCGAGACTGATCGGTCAGTCACGGGCGATGGACATGATCCTCACCGGTCGCGGGGTGCGTGGCGACGAGGCATACCGGATCGGCCTCGCGAATCGGCTGTGCGAACCGGGCGCCGCACTCGACGAGGCGATCGAACTCGCCGGACAACTCGCGGGACTGCCCCAGGGATGCCTGCGCAGCGACCGCGCCTCGGCGCTCGAGCAGTGGTCGTTGGACGAACCGGCGGCGCTGGTGAACGAATATCGGCACGGTGTCGCCACGATCGCCAGCGGTGAGACCCTCGCCGGTGCCGCGCGCTTCGCCGGTGGCGCGGGCCGGCACGGCGCCCCGACCACCGATTGACCGGCCCGACCCTGCCGGTCTCCGCGCGCCTGGACCACGCCCGCCGGTCGCGGCTCGCCCCGCGGGTCGTGCCTGCGGCTCGCCCCGTTCGGTCAGTCGGTGATGTCCCCGAGGCGTTGGGCGACCTCGGGCGACACGATCTTCTCGATGCCCTGAGCGACGGTCATCAGCTTCGCCAGGTCGCCGGAGAGGAGCTTGACCTTGCCTGCCATGAAGGCGTTCACACCCGCCTGGGAATTGCCGTCGACCAGGATGGCCTTGGCGACCTGGTAGTCGATCTTGATGGCGATCTCGGGGTCGTCGAGGTGCCCGACATCGAGGTCGAGTTGCCCGTCGCTGGTGTCGAGGTGGGCTTCGACCTCACCGGACGCGACATCGGCGGGCACACCGATCACGTCGAGGTTCATCCGCACCGCGACGGCCGGTTCGCCGGCGTCGACCGACTCGGCCTGCACCTTCTTGGCCGCCGTGACCCACTCGCTACTCAAGAATGCGGGCATGATGCTTGTTCCTCCGGGGTCGACCGATGAGGTTACGGATGGTAACACCTGGGAGAATCTCCGAACGCGTACGGTGACGACCGACCGCGCCGGACTCGCCGCACCGAAATGGCGGTGCACGACAGGAGAGTGCCCACGAGATGAACGACCGCATCCGCTGTGCAGTCGATGGTCCCATCGCCACGATCACCAACGACAACGACGCGAAGCACAACGCGTTCGACGACGACATGGACGCCGCCCTGTTCGCGATTCTCGCCGATCTGCGCACGCGACCCGACCTCAGAGCGGTGATCTGGCGGGGCGAAGGTCGGTCGTTCTCGTCCGGACGCGACACCGCCGCGATCGGCACGTCGCAGGTCGCGTCGTCGCACCACGAACTCATGCGACGCGGTCACCGGGGGATCCAACAGCTCTGGGATCTGGACGCGCCCGTGATCGTCGCGTGCAAGGGGTGGACGATGGGCGGCTCGTTCCAGCGGGCGCTGCTCGCGGACATCCGAGTCGCGGCCGAAGGTGCCCGCTTCCGCCTTCCCGAACTCGGTCACGGGGTCATCCCCGACACCGGCGGCGTCGCCGTGTTGACCCAGATGTGCGGCCACGGCGTCGTCTCGGACCTGGTGCTCACCGGCCGGGTCATGGAAGCCGACGAGGCCCTCGCCCACGGCATCGTGTCACGGGTGGTGCCGGCGGACGAACTCGATGCGACGGTGCGCACGATGGCCGAACAGATCGCCGCGACCCCGGCCGTCGCCGTGAAACTCGCCCGCCAGGTCATCGCCCACCGGGTCCGCCCGGCTGTGCGGGCGTCGATGGACGACGAGATGATCTACCAGACGTTCCTCAACCGAAGCGACGACTTCGCCGAGTTCAAGACCGCCCGTGCCGAAGGTCGACCCGGGCACTACACGGGAAGCTAGGGCCGTGACCGCGCTGATCGGATTGCCGGCACCACCGCCGCTCGGTGCGAGCGCGTTGCCCGCAGGCACCTTCGCCGACGCCGTCGTGGTCGTCACCGGCGGCGGCACCGGACTCGGCAAGGCGATCGCCGCCGAATTCGGCCGGCTCGGTGCGAGCCTGGTGGTGGCGAGCCGGTCCGCCGAACATCTCGCCGCGGCCGAGGCGATGTTCGTCGACGTCGATGCCGACGGGATCGTCGTGCGCTGCGACATCCGGGACGCCGACGAGATCGACGCGGTGTTCGACGCGGCCACCGGGGCCTTCGGTCTGCCCGGAGTGTTGGTCAACAACGCGGCCGCGAACTTTCCCGTTCCGGCAGAGGACCTGAGCCCCAACGCATGGCGGAGCGTGGTCGACATCACCCTGACCGGCACCTACCTGTGCAGCCGCGCCTTCGCCCGTCGACACCTCGCCGCGCAGACCCCCGGGTCGATCATCAACATCGGCGCGTCCTACGCCTGGACGGGCGGGCCGGGGTTCGCGCACTCCGCGGCCGCGAAGGCCGGCGTGAAGAACCTCACCGAGACCCTCGCCGTCGAGTGGGGACCCTACGGGATCCAGGTCAACGGGCTCGTGCCCGGCCTGTTCCCCCATGAGGACATGACCGACGACATCGCCGCGCATCTCGAACGGGCACCCGGTACCGACGATCGCCAGCCCGCGCTCCGCAGCGGGGCGCGCCGCGAGCTGGGGTGGGCCGCGACGTTCCTCGCCTCGCCCTACGCCCGGTTCATCTCGGGCCACACCCTCGTGGTCGACGGCGCCAACTGGCAGCGGCGCAGCCTGGTGAACCCACCGGTCAGCCCGGTGCGCGCCCAGATGGGTCGGGGTCCTTTCGGAGAGGATCGGTCGTGACGCAGCGGACCGATGACGGGGTCGGCGGTGCCGACGCTCCGGAAGGCGCACGCCACGGCCGTGATCGCCAGGTCGGCGTCGGCCCCCACCCGAGGCCGTGGCCGACCGGCGACCGCTTCGACGTCGAACTGCTGGCGAACGGTGACCGCCGCAACGTCATCGACCCCTACCGCTACTGGACTGTCGACGCGATCGTGGCCGACCTCGACACCCGCCGGCATCCCTTCCACGTCGCGATCGAGAACTGGACGAGCGACATGAACATCGGAACCGTGGTCCGGAACGCCAACGCCTTCAATGCGGCCGGCGTGCACATCATCGGCCGGCGCCGCTGGAACCGGCGCGGGGCGATGGTCACCGATCGCTACCTGCACGTGTTGCACCATGATGATCTGGCATCGTTCGCGAGCTGGGCACGCAGCGCCGCACTGGAGGTGATCGGTATCGACAACCTGCCCGGTTCGGTGCCCCTCGAGCGCCACGATCTGCCCGAGGAGTGCGTGCTGCTCTTCGGACAGGAAGGGCCCGGCCTGTCTGATGCCGCACGGGACATCTCCTCGGTGGTCTGCTCGATCACCATGTACGGATCGACCCGGTCGTTGAATGCCGGTGTCGCATCGGGCATCGCCATGTACACCTGGGCGTGTCGCCATGCGCACGACGCCGAGTCGGCCACGTGACCGCCTCGACGCGCAGCGGCGGCGGACGAGGACGCTCGCCGATGGATCGTGCCCGCGAACGGGCGCGGCGACGCGAGGCCTTTCTCGATGCGGCGATCGCGGTGATCAGCGATGAAGGCCCCGGAGCGTCGATGGAGTCGATCGCGCATGCGGCGGGCGTGTCCAAACCGATCCTGTACCGGCACTTCACCGATCGAGACGGACTGATCGAGGCGTTGGCCGAACGGTTCGTCGGCGAGTTGGCCGACCGGCTGGCCGAGATTCTCGGCGCCGACCTCGACCCCGTCGAGATGCTCCGTCGATCGATCGACACCTATGTCGGAACCATCGAGGACGATCCGAGCCTGTACCGCTTTCTCACGTCCCGCATCCCCCCGCGGGGCGCGCCGCTCTCCACCTTCGTCGACCGGCTCGCCGCGGTGATCGCCCGGACGTTGGCCGAGGCGTTCCGGGCCGCCGGGCTCGACACCGCACCGGCGCGTCCCTGGTCCTATGGCATCGTCGGGATGGTCCACCTCGCAGGCGACGACTGGGTCGCCCGCCCGGCGATTCCGCGTGCCGAACTCGTCGAAGATCTGCTCCTGCTCCTGTGGGACGGGCTCGCCGGGGTGGCGGCGCAGATCCCCGATGCCGCGAACTGGCGGAATCGCTGAGTCGCGACAATTTCGCCGGAACTCCTTGATTCTTTCGGATCGAAGTGGTCAAATACGTATCGAGAGGTTTTCTTCTCGGTGTACCACCCACTTCCCGTTACTCTCATGGTATTTCACGGTTCATGACTGACGATCACATCGCGATGCACGTGCCCGCGACGGCGGCGTCGACGCCGCTGATCCGGTTGGTGGCCGCCCAGCTGGCCGCCCAGTGCGGCGGCAACTACGACCGGGTCGAAGACGTCCGCATCGCCGTGT
>JBDZUV010000085.1:0-13476 GCA_040255345.1 Actinomycetota bacterium
AGCTGCTGGCCCCTGCCGTGGTGGCCGCGGTTGTCATCTGGCCGTTCGCGTCGTAGCCGAACGTATCCCCACCGGTGCTGGTGCGTTCCCCGTTCTGGTTGAACAGGTAGCCGGTCACACCGGCCGGTGGGGTCCCACATGCCCCCGTGCCCGTACCTGACCAGCAGATCTCCCCGCCAGGCTTGAAAGCTTGGCTGGTTCCGTTGATGCCGGTCGGGTTGCCGACCGTGTCGAAACCGAAGCTGCTTGACGGGTTCGTGGTCGAGGTGATCTGTTGGGCGGGGTCATAACCCCACGTGTTCGTCGAACCGAACTGGGACGCCTGGACCAACCCCTTCACGCCCACATCCTCCTCGCACGTCGATATGAACGGAGGGTACACCTCCCTATGCGACACATCAATCAAAAATTTGCAACCCACCAACCCGAACCACCCAATGCCACCGAGTCGCGGCTCGCCCCGTTGTGCCTGCGGGCCACCCTGCTCGGCCGGCGATCGACGCGCCGAGACCGCCACGACGACCATGATCCTGCGACGGCGGCTGCCGTGACGACTCACGCCTGACGGGCGCGGCGCCGATGGACCATCACCGGGTCACCGGTACTGTGGTTCGCCATGACCGCTTTCGCACTGCTCGGAACGATCGCGGCCGAGATCTCACCCGAACGGCTCCAGAAGGTCTGCGGCGACGACCCGGCGAGTGAATGCCGGTGGGTCCTGGAATGGACCGACAACCAGTTCCTCGCACAGGTGTCCGACCGGGTCGTCGCGCCGATCATCCAGATCATCGTCATCTGGATCGTCGCGCTTGCGGTCAACCGGCTCGTGCGTCTGCTGATCAAACGGATCGGCCATCGCCTCGAGGGTGCCGCCGAGTCGGGCCGCTTCGCCCGCATGAAGGCACGCACACCGCGGATGCTGATGGAGACGGGCAGTGTCTCGATCCGCGCCGCGGCGCGCGCGAAGACCACCACGGCGGTGTTGCGCAGCATTTCCACGGTCGTGGTGTATTCGGTTGCGGTGTTGTACACGTTCAGCGCCCTGGGGCTGCGACTCGGGCCGTTGGTGGCGGGCGCCGGCATCGCCGGGGTGGCGTTGGGGTTCGGTGCCCAGTCGATGGTCAAGGACTTCCTCGGTGGCATGTTCATGCTCATCGAAGACCAGTTCGGCGTCGGTGACGTGATCGACGTGTCGTCGGTCGTCGACGGCACGGTGGGGGTGACCGGCACGGTCGAGGAGGTGACGCTGCGGATCACGAGCGTGCGTGACGTGAACGGCACGATCTGGCACATCCCCAACGGCGACATCAGACGGGTCGGCAACATGTCCCAGGGCTGGGCCCGGGCCCTGCTCGACATCCCCGTTCCCTACGGCACCGACCTGCAGGCCGCGCAGGCGATCATCACGCAGGTCGCCCACGACGTCACCCATGCGCCGCCGTACCGATCGGAGGTGCTGGGTGAGCCCGAGGTGTGGGGGGTCGAGGACCTCGGCCCCGATGCGGTGCTGATCCGCCTGGTCATCAAGACCCGCCCCGGCGAGCAGTGGCCGATCGCACGGGCACTGCGGGCCGAGTTGCACGATGCGTTCATCGCGGCGGGTGTCGAACGTCCCTTCGCCCAGCACGACGTGTACCTGCACGACGAGCAGAGCGCAGCACCGCAGGCGGCCGAAGGCACCCGGCCCGACGACGGTGACGGCGATGGTGAGCGGGGCGATGCTGACGGCGACCCCCTCGACGACGGACCGTTCATCACGTCGTTGGACGACCTGAACCCTTGACCGATCCCGATGGCCCGGTCGGGATCACGCGCGCCCCGACCCCTTGACAACCCGCCGAGGGGATAGTAGATCTATCTGGGTCCTGGAGGGATACGACGGTAGGGGCGGTCTGCCCCGGTGCGATCACCGCCCGGGGCAGATTTCCGCTTCGGTCCCCTGGCCGGGCGGTCAGTGTCGGGGTCGTGTGTAGGCCTCGAAGACGGCCTTGATGCCGATCGCGAGTGGCGTCCAGGCCTGCAGGGCGCCGTCACGTCCGGTCGGCAGCAGCACTTCGTCGGGGACCAGCTCGGGCGTGGCGCGGTGGCGGATCGCCAGGCCTTCGGACAGTGCCGACAGCGTCAGGGTGAAGGTCTCCGCGTCGAACGGGGGCACGAACTCGTAGTCGTACAGCTCCAGGATCCCCGTGAACATCGCCTCGAGCGCTTCGAACCAGTCCGCCTCCGACGCCGCGAACGATACGCGGAGTGCGTCGTCGGTGTGCTGCGCGAGCCAGACCAGCAGATACATCGGGTACAGCTCACGGATGGCCTTGGTGTTCGCCGCGCAGGCGATTCGGAGCAGCTCGTACAGGTCGGGGAGTTCATCACCGGCGCCGAGCAGTTCGGCGACGTGGGCGCTCGCCGGGAAGGTCGAGGCCGACTGGGCGACCAGATGTCGGAGCACGTCGGCACGGAAGGCCTGCTGGTTCGGCCAGATCTTGTAGGCGCTGCCGGCGGTCGACAGCCCGGCGCGGCGGCAGACGTCGATCATGGTGACCCGATCGAGGGTCACCGGCACGCCCTTCTCGACCAGCAGTGCCGCCCCGGCGTCCAACAACACCGCACGGGTCTCCGCGAGCGACCGTCGTTTCGTCATCGTCTCAGCCGTTCTCTGAGGCGTCGGCGCCGGTGCCGACCCGTGGACGGGTGAAGGTCTCGACCAGCGCCAGCACCCCGCAGGCGAGCAGCGACCACGGCGCTTCACGGCCGTCGGCGGCGTTGCGACGAACCAGCCGCCGCGACACGATCTCGGTCTGTGACGAGGCACGCACGGTCAGCCCGTCGGTGAGCGCGGCGACCATCGTCGCGAACAGGCGGGGCCCGTACGGCGGCACCCAGGCGCGGTCATAGGCATGCGCCACCTGGTCGTACAACTCGGCGTAGGCGTCGAGCAGCTCGACGTCCGACGCGTGCAGTTCGGCGGCCAGGACCGGGTCGTCGCCCGCTGCCAACCACTGTGCGATGTAGATCGAGAACTGCCTGGCGCCGACGTCCTCGCTCCCGCCGGTCGACTCGGTCGCGGTGCGGATCAGTTCGGGGAGCGACGGGAGCGCGGCGCGGTCCGCCGCGACCGCGGCGGTCACCAGGTCGATGGCGTCGCGGCCGGGGACGACCACGCCGAACACGTGACGCAGCAGGTCGACGCGGAAGTCCTCTTGCGTGCTCCAGATCTTGTAGGCACTGCCTGCCGAGGTGAGCCCGGCCCGGCGGCACACGTCGATCAGATCGATGCGCCCGAGGGTCACCGGGGTCTCGTTCCGGACCATGGCGGCGGCGGTTTCGATCAGCAGCGTGCGGGTTTCGTCGATCGACCTGCGGGACGCCGCTGGTCGACTCCCGCGCGGCTCAGCAACGTTCCCGGACATGGCTCTCACCGGCGCAGCGTGGTCGGGTGAACGCGTGGATCAGTGCCTCGACCCCGCAGGCGAACAGGTGCCATTCCTGATCGGTGCCGTCGGAACCACCCGTGGGCCGCACGAGTGGTTCGCTCACCAACGCGGGGACGGCCCGGGCGCGCAGGTCGAGTCCTTCGATGAGCGCAGCGAGCGACACGGCGAGCAGCCGACTGGTGAAGGGCGGTACCCATTCGTGGCCGTACCGTGCGATGAGCGCGTCGAACATGGCGGCAGACGCGTCGATGAGTCGCTGGTCGGCGGCGTCGAGTTCTTCGGCGAGCACGGGGTCGTGCTGTGCGGCCAACCACAGCGCGAGGTGGACCGACGACGCCTTGTCGGCGGTGGTGCCTCGTGCGCTGACGGCGGCCACGGTGCGGATCGATTCGGTGAGGTCCGGTAGCTCGGAGTCGGGTGCCTCGAGGGTGGCGGTGAGCAGGTCGATCGCCTCGGTGGTCGGGACGGCCTCGCGGAGCAGGTGGCGCATCAGCGCTGTCCGGTAGGCCTCCTGGGTTTCCCAGATCTTGTAGGCGCTGCCTGCGGTCGCCAGTCCGGCGGCGCGGCAGACGTCCATCAGGTTGATCGCGCCGAGGGTGACGTTCACTCCCGATTCGAGAAGCATGCTGACCCCGGTGTCGAGCAGGAGCTCACGGGTTTCGTCGAGACTGCGTCGGCGGCTCATGGTCTGCTCAGCCCGTGTGATCGAGGGTCACTTCGATGGCGGATCCGGTGTCGGCCCGGGGCGCGGCGGCGTCGATGACGAGGTCGGTCACGACGCCGGCGTCGGTCACGTCGGCGCGCGCGCGTTCCAGCGCGGCGCACCGCTCGGGTGCGTCGGTCACCGTCACGGTGGTGACGGGGGACTTCATCGAGACCTTCGCGTCGGACTTCGCGTGACGGATCGCGCCGAGGACCTCTGCGGCCACGGCCAGTACCGCGTCGTCGGCGTCGACCGGCCACGCTGCCGGTTCGCCAGCCGGCCAGGCCGCGGCGTGAACCGAACCGGGGCGCCACCACGACCAGACCTCTTCGGTGACGAAGGGCACGAACGGGGCGAACAGGCGCAGCACGGTGTCGAGCGCGATCGCCAGGGTGGCGCGGGCCGATGCGGTCGCCGCCGCTGTGGTGGCGTCGCCGGTCTCGGTGTCGTCACGATTGCCGTACGCGCGGCCCTTGACCAGTTCGAGGTAGTCGTTGCAGAAGTCCCAGAAGAACGCCTCGGTGACCTCGAGCGCCCGGGCGTAGTCGAACGCGTCGAATGCCCTGGTGGCCGCGGCGACGACGTCGGCGAGTCGGGTGAGCAGTGCCCGGTCGAGGGGAGCGGAGACGAGCGCCGGGTCGGGTTCGGTGGCGCCCGAGTTCAGGGCAAAGCGTGACGCGTTCAACAACTTGATCGCGAGGCGCCGGCCGATCTTGATCTGGCCTTCGTCGAACGCGGTGTCGGTTCCGGGTCGGGCCGAGGTCGACCAGTAGCGCACCGCGTCGGTGCCGTATCTCTCCAGCAACGCGATCGGGGTGACGACGTTGCCCATCGACTTCGACATCTTCTTGCGGTCGGGGTCGAGGATCCACCCGTTGATCGTCGCCCGTTTCCAGGGCAGCGTGCCGTGTTCGAAATGGGCGCGCACCACGGTGTCGAACAGCCAGGTGCGGATGATCTCGGGACCTTGGGGTCGCAGGTCCATCGGGAACGTGCGGGTGAACAGGTCGTCGTCACGTCCCCAGCCGCACGCGATCTGGGGGGTGAGCGACGACGTGGCCCAGGTGTCGAGCACGTCGGCTTCACCGACGAAGCCGCCGGGCACACCGCGTTGCGATGCCTCGTAACCGGGAGGCGTGTCACTGGAGGGGTCCACGGGCAGGGCGGATTCGTCGGGCACGAGCACCCGGTCGTGGTCGGGTTCGCCGTCGGCGTCCAGGGCGTACCAGACCGGAATCGGCACGCCGAAGAAACGTTGCCGGCTCACGAGCCAGTCGCCGTTGAGGCCGTCGACCCAGTGCTGGTAGCGGTGGCGCATGTGCTCGGGGATCCATTCGAGCTCGGTGCCCCGCTTCGCGAACATCTCCCGCAGGCCGGGGTCGCGTCCACCGTTGCGGAAGTACCACTGCCGACTGGTGACGATCTCGAGTGGCTTGTCGCCCTTCTCGTAGAACTTCACGGGGTGGGTGATCGGTTTCGGTTCGCCGCTCAGCTCGCCACCGGCCGTGAGCAGTTCGACCATCTGTTCCTTCGCACCGAACACGGTCTTGCCGGCGATCGCTTCGTACGCGGTGACGGCGTCGGGGCCGGCGGCGGTGATCCAGTCGGGGGTCTCGGTGCGGATCCGCCCGTTGCGGGCGATGATCGCCCGGGTGGGCAGCTCGAGTTCGCGCCACCACGTCACGTCGGTGGTGTCACCGAACGTGCAGATCATCGCGATGCCCGATCCCTTGTCGGGTTCGGCGAGTTCGTGGGCGACCACGGGCACCCGCACCCCGAACACCGGCGTGGCGACGGTCTCGCCGAACAGTGGCTGGTAGCGCCCGTCGTCGGGGTGGGCGACCAGCGCGACGCACGCCGCGAGCAGCTCGGGCCGGGTCGTTTCGATGAACACGTCCTCGCCGGTCGGCGTGCCGGCGTCGTCGGTGCGGTGGAAGGCGAGCCGGTGGTACGCGCCGGGCCGTTCACGGTCTTCGAGTTCGGCCTGGGCGACGGCGGTCGAGAACGACACGTCCCACAGGGTGGGCGCCTCGGCCTGGTAGGCCTCACCCCGGGCGAGATTGCGCAGGAAGCCCCGTTGGGATGCCGCCCGCGAGTCGTCGGAGATCGTCTGGTACAGCAACGTCCAGTCGACGCTCAGGCCGATGCGCCGCCAGGTCGTCTCGAAGACGACCTCATCCGCGGTGATCAACTCGATGCACAGCTCCACGAAGTTGCGACGCGAGCACGCCAGGGTGCGTTTGATCTTCTTGCCCTCGGCGTCGAGGCCTTCTTTCGCCGGCGGGGTGAAGTCGGGGTCATAGGCCAGGCTCGGGTCGCAGTGCACCCCGAAGTAGTTCTGGGCACGGCGTTCGGTGGGCAGGCCGTTGTCGTCCCAGCCCATCGGGTAGAAAACGTCGCGTCCGGCCATGCGCTGGTAGCGGGCGACCGCGTCGGTCTGGACGTAACCGAACACCGAACCCATGTGCAGGTTGCCCGACACGGTCGGTGGCGGCGTGTCGATGCTGAACACCTGCTCGCGCGGCGCGGTCCGGTCGAACGCGTAGACACCCGACGCTGCCCAGGCGGCATCCCACTTGGCCTCCAGCCCGTCGAGTGACGGTTTGTCGGGGACCTGTGGTGCTTCGGCTCGGTCCTCTGTCATGATCGCAACAGGGTACCGGTGCGCCGCGCCGTGCCCCGAACCGATCGGGGTCGCCGCCCGGCCGCGGGTCGACGGTGCCGGTGCCCGCATCGGCGGTCGCGGCCGAGAGCCGGTCGATCGTCGGCGACGGCGGCGGCCCGGTGCGGTCGGCTCACCGCCCTCCGGTCGGTCACCGGTGCGGGCCGTCCTGCGATGCCGTCGGCGGTTCGGTCAGAACTTGACGCGCACGGAAGGTTTTTGTGATCCTGACGTCAACGTAAAGAACGCGTCGTCGATGGTCGGATCCCGGCCACTGCCCGCGAGGAGCCGCATGATCACGACCATCGCCCCCAGCCCGAACGGCACCGCGCCGCACGCCACCGGGCCCGACCGCTACAAGTGGACGGCCCTGTCGAACACCACGCTCGGCATCTTCATGGCCGCGCTCGACTCGTCGATCGTGCTCATCGCCCTGCCCGCGATCTTCCGTGGCATCGACCTCGACCCGTTGCAGCCCTCGAACGTGGCGTACCTGCTGTGGATGCTGATGGGCTACATGGTGGTCACCGCCGTGCTGGTGGTGACCTTCGGTCGCCTCGGCGACATCTTCGGCCGGGTCAAGATGTACAACGCCGGCTTTCTCGTGTTCTCACTCGCGTCGCTCGCGCTGTCGCTGTGCCCGTGGACGGGATCGCACGGGGCGATGTGGCTGATCGTGTGGCGGGTCGTCCAGGGCATCGGTGGCGCCCTGTTGATGGCGAACTCCACGGCGATCCTCACCGACGCCTTCCCGGTGCGCGAACGGGGCATGGCGATGGGCATCAACATGGTCGCCGCGATCGCCGGGTCGTTCATCGGGCTGATCGCCGGGGGGTTGCTCGCCGACCTCGACTGGCGGGCGGTGTTCTGGATCAACGTGCCCATCGGCCTGTTCGGCACGGCGTGGGCGTACTGGAAACTGCGCGAGCTCGGCACGGTCACCAGGTCGAAGATCGACTGGTGGGGCAACCTCACCTTCGCGGTGGGGCTGGTGATGGTGCTGTTGGGCATCACCTACGGGCTGATGCCCCACGGCAGCTCGAACATGGGTTGGACGGGCCCCTGGGTGCTGTTCGAGCTGATCGGTGGCGTGGCGATCCTGGTGCTGTTCCTGTTCATCGAGACCAAGGTCGAAGACCCGCTGTTCCACGTGGACCTGTTCAAGATCAAGGCGTTCACGTTCGGCAACGCCTCGGGCTTTCTGGCGTCGATCGGTCGGGGCGGGTTACAGTTCATGTTGATCATCTGGTTGCAGGGCATCTGGCTGCCCCTGCACGGCTACAGCTTCGAGTCCACACCGTTGTGGGCGGGCATCTACATGATCCCGCTGACCGTCGGGTTCCTGGTGGCCGGGCCGGTGTCGGGGTGGCTGTCGGACCGTTTCGGTGCCCGGCCCTTCGCCACCGGCGGCATGCTCGGCGCCGCGGCGTCGTTCGGGCTGTTGATGCTGCTGCCCGCGGACTTCTCGTTTCCGGTGTTCGCGGTGTTGTTGTTGATGAACGGCCTGTCGATGGGCCTGTTCGCGGCGCCGAACACCACCGGCATCATGAACAGCGTGTCGCCCTCGAAGCGGGGGGCCGCGAACGGCATGCGCATGACGTTCCAGAACTCGGGCATGTTGCTGTCGATCGGGCTGTTCTTCTCGCTGATGATCGTCGGGTTGGCCTCGAGCCTGCCCACCACGATGGACGAAGGTCTGCGCTCGCAAGGCGTGTCGGCCGAGGTGTCTCAGACCATCGCCCGGCAACCTCCGGTCGCGGTGCTGTTCTCGGCGTTCCTCGGTTACAACCCGATGCAAGGCCAGCTTTCGCGCATCGGCACCGACGGCGAGCCGATCCCGCCCAGCCGCGAACACGTCACCGACGCGAAGGGCTGCGCCCCCGCAGGATCACAGCTCTGCGCCCTGGGCGAGGCCCAGCGGAGCCATCTGACCTCGAAGTCGTTCTTCCCGCATCTGGTCTCCGAGCCCTTCAAGGGCGGGCTGGTCATCGCGTTCTCCGCGTCGATGCTCATGTGTCTGGCCGCCGCGGCCTTCTCGTGGTTACGGGGTGGGTTCTACGTGAACCCCGAAGAGGCCGGCGAGTTCACCGACACGGGCGGCGCCGACGACGAGGCCCGCGCGGATACGGTCGTGGAAGTGGTGATCGGCGAAGGAGGCTGAGTGGTGACCGACGAGGTGGCCCCGTACCGGATCGGCGAGGTCGCCGACCGGCTGGGAGTGTCGACGCGTACGTTGCGCTACTACCAGGAGCTCGACCTGCTGGACCCGGCCGGGCAGTCGTCGGGCGGCAACCGCCGGTATTCCGAAGCCGACGTGACCCGGGCGATGCGCATTCTGGAGCTGCGCAACGTGATGGGTTTCGACCTGGAACGCATCGGTGAGATCCTCGCCGCCGAAGACCGGCTCGCCGAGATCAGGGCCGAGGCCAAGCGGGGCGTGTCGGTGAGACGCAAGCGTGAGATCGCAACCGAGGCGATCACGATCACCGAGCACCTGCGTGCCCAGGTCGCCGACAAGTTGGCGGTGCTCGCCGAGTTCGACGCCGATCTCGAGGCGCGCCTCGGTCGGTTGCATGCGTTCGTCGACGAACTCGACGGCGGTGGTTCCACCGTGGCGGACGACCCGGCGGCCGCCCCTGCGTGAGCGCCCGTGTGGTGGGTCGCGGCGTGTCGAAGCAGATCGGCGGGCACCGGGCACCCGGGCGCCGCGCGATGCCTTAAACCTATTTTCGTTGTGATTAGAGTGAGGGGGCCGGGCAGATGCCTGGTGGCGCAGAACTCGACAGACACAGGAGTGCAGTCATGAGGCGATTTTCGTTCAAGCCGACCTTGACCATGAAAGGTCGCAAGTTCAAGGGGTTGCGGGGCTACGCCGGCAAACCGACCCACCCGCCGCTCACCGACATTCCCATCGGGGCGGTCGTGCTGGTCGCGGTGCTCGACGTGATCTCGATCATCGGCGGCGACGACGCCACCTGGGCGCACGGCTTCTACACCGCCGGCACCGTCGTGCTGGCAGCCGGCGCCGTGGTCGCGGTACTCGCGGCGTTGACCGGCTGGTTCGACGCCTGGAAGTCCTCTGAAGCGGGCACCCAGGCGAGGCGCACGATCAACGCCCACGCGCTGTTGATGATCGTCGCCGTCGTGGCGGTGTTGGCGAACCTGATCCTGCGCTACTTCGCGTTCGGCGATGATGCGTCCACTCCGGCGATCGTGCTGGTGCTGTCGCTGGTGAGCGTGATCGTCGGCGCGATCGGCGCCACCTTCGGCGGTGCGATGGTCTTCGAGTACGGCTTCAACGTGGAGACCGCCGGCGATCACCCCGTGTGGTCCAAGTCAGAAGAAGACGTCTTCCACGGGCAGGACTGAATCGCCCGACGCGGCTCAGCCGGTGAGGTGGTGGCTCACCGGCTGGTCGCGGGTCGGCGACGGCGGGTCGCCCGGCTCAGGGCCGCCCCGAGCACGACCAGACACGCCCCGATCGTCAACAGCACCCACACGGCGGCACCGGTCGCCGGCAATCGACCGGATGCGGTGGTCGTCGCCGACGTGTCATGCCCGCCGGCGGCCGGCGGAGTGGTCGTGTTGGCGCCGATGTCGACCACCAGGGTCGAGCCCGGGCCGCTCGTGACCGGTGCCGACGTCGCCGGGTTGGTGGTGTCGGGCACCGACGTCGTCGACGATGTCGTCGGCGGGGTCAGCGCTTCGGAAGCGTTGGTCGACGCGGTGTAGGTGCGGCAGGGTTCGTTGCGCAGGCTCGGACACGCCGGGAGCGCAGTGGGGATCTCGACGTCGGGCACGACGGGCAACTTCAGGCTCGAGGGCATCGAAGGGGTCCGGGCGATGGCCACCTGCGAGGTGGCACCGGCCGGTTGGGTCTCGTCGAACGACCAGATCGGCTGGGAGCCGTTCGGGGCGGACACCACGACCCGGATCTTCGACCCGGCCCGGTAGGCGTGCCCCTGGTAGTACAGCGGGATCGCCACCGGCACGAACTCACCGGCCGGCATGGGGGCGGCGTCGTCCGCGGCGAAGCTGGGGATCGGGTCCGCGGGGGTGCTCGGGCGTTTAAAGATGTTGTTCGCGTCGGTCGACAACGTGCGGGCCGAGGCGCGCAGCCAGCCGTTCTGCACGAACGACTCGACCCCGTCGGGCCGCACCTCGGAAATCGTCGCCTGTAGGTCGACGTCGGGGGTCGACGAACGGACCCACACGGTCACCGCGCCGGTTCCGACGACGGTGGTGTCGTGGGCGAGCGGCGGGGTGAGATACGACACGGCGCTGCCGTCGGGGTTCGGCACCCAGTTCCATTTCCAGGCGTCGGCGTTGGCCCACAGGCCACCACCGCCGGTGTCGCCGTCGTAGTCGGTCGGCGGCAGTGCCGAGGCGTCCGAGGTGTAGGTGTCGGCGGTGTAGTCGCTGGGGGGATCGTCGGTCAGGGTGCCGTCGGGGCCGAGATACCAGGTGCGGGTCTGGGTGCCGGCCACGGGCAGCGAGTCGAACCCGGTCGTGTAAGCGGCGTAGGGGTTGCCCGCGATGAACGCGCCCTTCGGGTCGGTGCCGGCGCCGTTGTCGAAGCGGACCTGCACGGTGGGCAGGTTGCGGAACGCGGCGAGCGCACCGGCGTAGGTCGTCTCGTGCTGGACGGGGTCGTCGGGAAGGTTGTAGGTGACGTCGTCGGAGACGCCCATCGCCGACTGGTAGATGAGCGGAGCGGCGAGCCTCATCAGACCACTGTCTGGCCCGGGCGGTCGTTCGGCGACGAAGAGCTGCAGAAAGTCGAAGACCTGGTTGAGGTTCTCGGGGTCGAGCGAGTCGATGTGGGCGCCGTTGGTGAAGCTGAACCACTTGTCGTCGGTGCCGGTGAAGTGGCGGACCAGCTCGGGGCAGTGACCGCCGGTCTGTTCGTCTTGGAACTGACACGCCAGATAGGTCGGAACGCGGATCTTGTGCACGAAGCTCACCGGGTCGAGCGGGTCGACGACCTCGGGCACGTAGTGGCGGTTGTCGGCGATCTTGGCGATCAGGTCGACCGCCTCGAGGTGCAGCGCCTGGTTGGCTTCACACACGGTGTCGCCTTCCTGGATCCGCTTGTAGGCCCACTTCTGGCCGGTGTCGGCGGTGGCGGGCTGGGCGTCGTCGACCCGCCCCTGAGCCCATGACAGGGCGAAGCCCGAGTTGAGGATGCCGCCGGGGTACAGGGTGGTGGGGGTGGCGTCGATCACCGACAGGGGGGCGATGGCCGCGAGGTGCGGCGGGTCGAGCTGCGCGGCGAACAGTTGGCTGATGCCGCCATAGGAGATGCCGAACATGCCGACCTGGTTGTGCAGCACCCAGGGCTGGTTGGCGACGGTCTCGATCACGTCGTAGGCGTCGAGGTTCTGGAGGGTCTCGAAGTAGTCGAAGGCGCCGCCCGAGCAGCCGGTGCCGCGCATGTTCACGTCGACCACGGCGAAGCCCATGGCGTTGGCGAGCATGGCGAGCCCGCTCTGGGGCCCGGCGGGGTCGGCGTAGCCGTAGCCGGCGTACTCGATGAGGGTGGGGTAGGGGCCGGGGCCGCCGGCGAGTGGCAGGTGCACGTCGAGGGCGAGCTGGGTGCCGTCACGGGTGGTGAGGTACTGGTAGCCGTCCTGGGCGATCGGCTGGTCGTAGATGTCGGGGTTCCAGGGGGCCGGGTCGTCGGGGTGCACGGTGAGCGGAGCCGACGTCGTGTGGGCGTCGAGGTCGTTCACGGTGTAGCCCGAGCCGGGCTCGACGTTGCGGAACAGTGCCGCGCCGAGCGTGTTCACCTGGGTGGTGGCGACGGTGTCGCCGCCGTCGTCGAGCAACTCGAGGTGGTTGCCGGGGGGCAGGCCGGTGGCGTAGACCTGTTCGACGCTGCCGTGCGCGTCGATGCCCACGGGGTCGGCGCCGGCGGTGCCGGTCGTCGCAATCGGTGGCGCGACACAGGCGATCGTGATGACGACTGCGAGGACTGCGGCTCGGGTTCGGCTCTTTTTCACGTGCGCAGACTTCCATGTTTCCGCAGGTCCGACAAACGAAACCGGGTGGCGTGCATGCGCATCGAGTCTGCCCGACAGCGAGACTGCGGCCGGGGACCCTCGCGATGACCCCGCGGCGACTGCGGCGACTGCGGTGGTGAACCCGCGACGACCGCGGCGATGACGCCTGAGACGGCGTTCGGGGCGGGGTGCTCGGGCGGCGTCGTTGGCGGGGTGGTCGGTCGGTGACGCGCTCGGCCGGTCAGCCCGTCAGGTGCTGCCCGGTGACACCCGTGACAGCAGTTCGGCGTACGCGCCGTTCACCTGGACCATGCGCAGTTCGGCCCAGTGCCGGTCGGCGTCGGGGGCGCTCATGAAGCGGTCGGGGTGGTACTGCTTGGCCAGCTTGCGGTGGGCTTTTTTCACCTGGTCGAGTGTGGCGCCGGGGAACAGGCCGAGCACCTCGTAGGGGTCGGTGATCGCGGTGGTCGCCTGGCTGCCCGCAGGACCGTCCGAGTACAGCGACTCGGTGCTGAACTGCGAGAAGAACTCAGATTTATTGCGTTGGTCGTGGCTGGCCTTGGGCGCGAAGGTCTTCTCGTCGTACCACCAGGGGGTGGCCGAGCCGGGGTTGGTGATGATCTTGCGCGCGTTTTTGCGCAGTTCCTTACGGACCCTCCGTTTTCCCATCAGGCGATC
>JBDZUV010000086.1:0-13371 GCA_040255345.1 Actinomycetota bacterium
TGAGCTGCTCGGCTCGGTCTCGTACCACTGCATGTTGAGCCACCTGCTTCCGAAACCCGACCCGGGCGAGATACCCGACGAGTCGGTGCAGGATGCGCACTACCGCAAGTTGGCGTTCGAGTACATGAAGTTCCACCGCTGGGAAGTCCCGAAGGTGATGGCAGCTCGCGAAGGCCGACTCTGGGGTGTGTACCGCATCGGGCAACAGAACATCGCCGACCACTTCATCGAACGGCGAGGATCGTTGACCCTCGTCGAATGGGCACAGCGGTCCTACTGGGTCCTCGGTGCCCTGGCGCTGGTGGGGATCTGGCGGTTCCGCAAGGAGGACATCGTGCTCTACCCCCTCCTCGCAGAGGTCGGTATCACCGCGTTCGTCACGGCCCTGACCTTCGGCAACACGCGCTACCGGGCGGGCGTCGAGGTCTGCATCATCCTGCTCGCCACCGTCGCCATCCGGTTCTTCTGGCGAACCTGGCGAACGCGACGGAATCCTCAGCCCGATACCGGACCGGTGTCACCCGGGTCCGACGACGGGTTCTCGGACGCCTCGAGCGCCTCGATCCGCGACCCCAACAGGGCGACCTCCTCGGCGAGGACCCGGGTGCGGTCCTCGGAACGTGACAGTTCCCACGAGAACTGGACGACGATCAGGAACAGCACGCCGACCGCGATCGCCAGGAACGTCGCCGGCGGGTAGTAGATCCCGAGCAGTCTGCTCAGGCGCACGAGCAGCGTGGGGAACGCGACGAGCAGGACGATCACCGTGCTCGCCCCCAACCAAAGCACCGTGTACTTGCTCTGCAGTTGCGAGCGACGCACCATCCGCACCACGAACGCCAGGCCCGCCAACGTGATCAGCGTGATCGCGACGTGCGCGCGTGTGCTCATGTCACCGTCGGTGACCGGCACCGAAGCGGCGAGAAGTGCGATCATGTCAGCTTCTCCTGGGGACGTCGGTGCACCTTGACGACCAGCATCAGCACCACCCGGAGGTAGTGGTAGACGAGCCGCAGTCGCAGCGTCGACGCCTCACCGGCGGCACGCGAGTGCATCGACACGGGCACCTCGACCACGTGGTAGCCGCCGTTCACGGCCAACACGAGCGCTTCGACCGATTCCATGTACTCGGACGGATAGGTCGTCGCGAAGAAATCGAGCATGGGCGCCGAGAACGCCCGGAACCCCGACGAGGTGTCGGTGATCGTCCGTCGGGCGAGCAGGCGCACCGCCCACCGCAGCAGCCCCATCGCCTTGCCCCGCGCCCAACTCACCTCGTAGGCGCCGGAGCCGTCGGCGAACCGGCTGCCCACGACGAGATCGGCGCCGTCGTCGAGCGGCCCGAGCAGCGCTTCGAGCGCCGCGGCTTCGTGTTGCCCGTCGGCGTCGAACTGCACGGCACGTTCGTATCCCGCATCGACGGCGTAGCGGAAACCACAGCGCAGTGCGCCACCGATGCCCAGATTGAACGGCAGCGTCAAGACCACCGCACCCCCCTGGCGGGCGACGTGCGTCGTGCGGTCGGTCGAGCCGTCGTCGACCACGACCACGTCGAACCCGTCGAGGCGACGCAACGAATCGAGCACCGCCGGCAAGGCGAGCTCTTCGTTGAACGCCGGAATGATGACGAGCGTGTTGATGGGTTTCTCCGAGGTGTGTCTCGCGGTGACCCCGCCGGATCGGTGGGTGCCGTTCGGTGGGGATCCGCTGGTCTTCCCATCACCCGCAGGGCGGGAGACGTGGGCTACTGTAGCGAGACGCCGTAGCAGCGCCGGGCCAGCCGGTCGATCTTCCATGGCGACTCGTCGATGCCAAACCCGCAGCGCCAGACCGACACCGCAGGTTCGTCCACTCCCCGTTGGGATCGCTTCGACGCGCTCGCTCTGGCGATCCTGGCGATCGTCATCCTCATCCCGCTCCGCGGCCTGCTCCGCGACCACGGCGCAGCGATGGAAGAGGGGTTCATGCTCGTCTTCCCCGAGCAGGTCCTGAAGGGTCAGATCCCCAACCGCGACTTCCTCCACCTCTACGGGCCGGGGAGTCTGTGGGTGCTGGCCGGCGTGTACAAGGTGTTCGGGGTGTCGCTGGCCACCGAGCGGTGGTTCGGACTCGTCCAGCACGTCGGGATCGTCCTCGGGCTGTACTGGGTGATCCGCCGCTGGGGTCGCGGCATCGCACTGCTCGCCGCGGTGACCGCGGTGTTCATCAACCTCAATTCCACCGGGTTGTCCGCCCTCGCCTGGAACGGGGCGATCGCATTCGGGATCTGGGCGGTGTGGGCGCTGTTGCACGCCCGGGAGTCCGGTGCGACCAAGTGGCTCGTGATCGCCGGGGTGTTCATCTCGATGGCGTTGCTGTACCGGCCCGACGTCATCTTGGCGGTGGGGCTCGCGACCGCGGTGGCGTTGTGGCCGCTGCGATTCAAGCGTGTGCTCCCCCTCGCCTACGGCCTCGGCGTCGGCTTCGTCGGCTATGTGGCCCACGCGGCCATGGCGGGGCCGGGTCATGCGATCACCGGCATGTTCACCGACCCGGTGTTCACCCTGCGCGAGGGACGGACCCTGCCGATGCCACCGGTCTGGGATCACCTCGTCGGCTACTTCCAGAAAGCCGCGGTCCTGCGCACGGTGGGCTGGCCGTTCCCCCAGATCGGCATGTCCCAACAGCTCTGGTTCTGGTTCTTCGTCACGGTCCTCGCTCCGGTCGCCGTGATCGCCGTGGCCTGGTGGACGAGGCACCGCGACCCCGACGAACGTCGACCGGCGGCGCTGCTGGTGCTCGGGGTGTTCGGCCTGGGGCTGCTGCCCCAGGCGTTGCAGCGCGCGGACCAGACGCATCTCGCGTGGGTGGGGGTGATCACGATCTCGTGTCTGCCCGCCG
This sequence comes from Actinomycetota bacterium, assembly GCA_040255345.1. Taxonomy (GTDB): domain Bacteria; phylum Actinomycetota; class Acidimicrobiia; order Acidimicrobiales; family Iamiaceae; genus JAFDWI01. Next base: position 2,881 of record JBDZUV010000086.1, read on the forward strand.
CGGTCGCCCAGTTCTTCGCCGTGCGACCGTCGAGGAGTGCCCGCTGGGGTCCCGTCCGGGCGCCCGCCGCGGTCGCGATCGCCGCGATCGTGTTCTTCGCCGGCGTCGCACCCCAGTTCACGATCAGGTCCTATACCGACGTCGCCCTGCAATCGATCGACCGCAACGTCATCGGATTTCCGATCGCGCGGAACGGCCGCAACTTCTACGTGCCGAGCCCGAGCATCGCCACGTCCGCCCAGGACCTCGTCGACACGCTCGATTCGCTCGATCCCCGTGCCGGCCAACGGCTCTTCGTCGGACCGGCCGATCTGCGCTACACCCCCTACACCGACGCGTTCTTCTACTACCTGTACCCCGAACTGCCCCCGGCGACCTACTACATCGAGATGGATCCGTTCGATTCGGGCCCCGAGACCCGGCTCGCCTCGGATGTGAACTCGGCGGACTGGGTCATCCTCACCAACGTCTGGAACGCCTGGATCGAACCCAACAACTCGATGGAACCGGGTTCGAACGTGCCCAACGAGATCATCGAACGCGATTTCTGCCACGTGGGAAGCTGGGGACTCATCCCCGACTACGCAGGCCGTGACCTTCCCATGTACCAGCTCTACCGACGCTGCAAGCCGCACCGTCGACTGTGACCGCGCCATGGTGAGCGAGCGTTTCGAGCCGACCGCCACGAGCGGGCGCCCTGTGGTGATCGGAGCGTCGGTGTGACGCCCAGCGGCGCCACACCGACCACCCGCGAAAGCGGCGCCGACGTCGCGAGTGGCGCGCCGGCCCGACCACACTTTCCGGGTCTGGAGGGCATGCGTGCGGTCGCCGCATCACTGGTGGTCCTCACCCACGCGACCTTCCTCGCGGGCGACGATCGGAGCGGTTTTCTCGCCCAACCCGGGCGATTCGGCGACGCCGGTGTCGCGATCTTCTTCACTCTCTCGGGCTTCCTGTTGTACCGGCCCTTCGTGGTGTCCCATCTCGACGGGACCCGACCGCTGCCTGCGCTGGCGTTCTGGTGGCGGCGGATCCTGCGCATCTTTCCCTGCTACTGGGTCGCGCTCACGGTGCTGTGGGGGCTGCACACCTTCCAACCCTTCGGGTTCGTCATGGGTTTCGACCTGGGCCCCGAGTGGTGGAAGTACTACCTGTTGCTGCAGATCTACGTCCCCGGCCTCGGCCAGGGGGGCATCGCCCAGTCGTGGTCCATCGCCACCGAGATCAGCTTCTATCTGCTCCTGCCGTTCTGGGCGCTGTTGATCCGCGCGCTGTCGCGTCGGCGGCCCACCCCGTTCAAGCTCGAGATCGGCGGAATCGCGGCGCTGTTCGTGTTCGCGTATCTCTCGCGGTGGTGGTTCTCGCACTATTCGGGCATGGCGGTAGCGCCGATCCCCGGCCTCCTGCCCCAGGGCGTCACCTGGCGGGCGGTCTCGTTCACCTGGCTCCCCAACCAGATCGACTTCTTCGCGATCGGCATGGCCGTGGCGGCGCTGCACGTCTGGTCGACCCGCAACGGCACGATCGACCGGCTCGCGCGCTTTACCCGCCGGCCGACCCTGTGGTGGGTCGCGGCGCTCGGCGTCTACCTGATCATCACCTACGGGCTGGGCGACAACCCGGCCGACTACAAGAGCGGCTACTGGCAGGGCCGGTCGGTTCTCTACGGGCTGCTCGGCCTGACGATGATCGTGCCGCTGGTGTTCGGGGACCAGACCAGAGGCCTGATCCGTCGGTTCGTCACCTGGAAGCCGATCTGGTGGGCGGGCGTCGTGTCCTACGGGTTCTACCTGTGGCACCTGAGTCTGATGGAACGGCTCGTCACGATCCCGTCTCCGACCGGTGGCCCGCCGCAGTGGACCGGCGTCCACGGGTGGACGTTGTCGAACGCGAACGTCTACGGCCTCATCGTCGCCGGCTTCGCGCTCGGCCTCGCGGTCGCCGGGGTGAGCTGGTATCTGGTCGAGAAGCCGCTGCTGCGCTTCAAGGGCCTCGTGGGTGGTCGCACGGCCCGACGGCCCGACGACCGGCCAGACGAGACCGATCTCAGGCCTTCTCGAGAACCAGCACCAGGTTCCAGGTGACGATCTCGCGCAGGCCGGGCACCTCGACGACCCACTGCGCCCACCACGGGTGGTAGCGGGGAATCGCCGCGATCAGCCGGGCGTCCGAGCAGCCCCGTGCCCAGCGCAGGGCGTCGCCCACCGACACCGCGAACAACGACTCACCGAACCGGTTCTTGGCGGGCGAGCCGGTCTTGATCTCGTAGCGACGTGCGGCGTGTTCACCGCCCAGGTAGTGCCATGGGGCGGTTTCGTGGCCACCCCAGGGTGACAGCCAGTTCGTGTACGACAGATAGACGATCCCGCCGGGTCGGGTCACCCGCACCATCTCGTCGGCCATGACCCAGGGCGCCGGCACGTGCTCGAGCACGTTCGAGGAGAACGCGATGTCGAACGAGCCGTCGGCGAAGGGCATCTCGAGTGCGCTGGCGATCGCGATCCCCGTCGGCGGTTCACCACGCCAGGTGAGTTCGCCCAGGTCGTATTCGATCCCGTAACAGGTCGCGCCCGCCGCGCGCATCGCCCGGGTCATGTAGCCGGCGCCGGTGCCCACATCGAGGGCGGTGGCCCCGGCCGGTTCGATGTGGGCCCGCAACTGGGTGACCATGTCGTCGGCGAGCATCCCGTAGAACCCGTCGGGGTCGGACTGTTCGGTGCGGAATCCACTGAGCAGTCGGATCGAACGTCCGATCGTCGGACGGGATCCACGAGAAGCTGAGTCGGGTCGCACCATCGTCGAGACGCTAGTCGTGACATGCATTTCGGCTGAGATGCTGACCGGTCGCGACGAGTCATGAACACCGATGTATGTGAGCGCGTCTACAGTCGACCTCATGAAGGGGATCTTCAGACCATTCCGCTGCGCGCTCGCGGTGATCGCCACGTTCACGTTGGTCGTCGTCACCGCCCACTCGACGACCGGGTCGGCCGAAGCGGCACCGGCGCCGAGCTATGAAGTCTTCACGGGAAGTGTCGCGGACTTCTACCAGGTGCCCGATCCGCTCGTGCCTGGCCCGCCGGGTGAGCTGATCAGAGTACAGACCATCACGTCGACCGCTGCGGCGACCACGATGCGGATCATGTATCACTCCGTCGACGGTGCCGGGCGGGACCGCGCCGTGACGGGCAAGATCACCTTCCCGACGGCGTCACCTCCCCCGGGTGGTTGGCCGGTGATGTCCATCGCGAACGGCACGGTAGGCCTCGCCCCCCAGTGCGCGCCGAGCCGCGGAAGCGGGTCGCTGTACGACTTCGGCATCGGCGGGGTCAGTGTCGCCTCTGACTACATCGGTGAGGGTCCGATCGGTGAGGTGCAGGCCTATCTGTCCCGGCCGAGTGAGGGTCACAGCGTGCTCGACGCGGTGCGCGCCGCCCGCAACCTCGTCGAGGCCCATGCCGGTTCACGCTTCGTGGTCCTGGGTGGGTCCCAAGGTGGCCACGGCGCCCTGTCTGCAAATGAACTCGCCCAGTCCTACGCGCCCGAACTCGACCTGCTCGGCACGGTCTCACTCGCACCCGCCGCCATGTTCGACCGCACCTACGGCCCGCTGGACGAGGCCGTGACCCGGGTCGTCACGGCGATGGGCGTGGTCGGGCTGTCCACGGAGCATCCCGAGATCGACCTGGCCGACTACGCGAACGCCGCCGGCCTCGCCGCCTTCGCGCAGATGAAGACCGAATGCCGGAACGACATCATCACGACCGTGCTCGGGGTGGAGGGTGGCATCTTCACCAACGATCCACGGACCACCGAGCCGGCCAGGTCGATCATGCTGGCGAACGACGTCGGACACGTCGCCGCGCCCTCACCGGTGTTGCTCGTGCAGGGCACCGAGGACTGGACCGTGAGTCCGTTGCGTACCGCGGATCTGTTCGACCGCATGTGTGACGCCGGCCAGGTCACCGAGTACCTCAGCGTGCCCGGAGCCGACCACGACACCGTGACTTCCATGGCGATCGATCAGATCGAGGCCTGGCTCGCGGCGCGCTTCGCCGGCGACACCGCACCCGACAGTTGTCTCGACCGATCTCCCGCCACGACCACCACCACGGTGACGCCGACGACGAGCGCGCCCACGACCTCGGCCCCGGCGCCGAGCGGTCCCGCGTCGAGCGTTTCGACGACGGTCGTCGAGGTGGCGGCCGGCGATCGGTCCAACGGGAGCGGGCACGGCTCGTCGTCCGCGGGCCATGCGGGAGAGCTGGCGGCAACCGGCTCGCCGGTTGCGCCGCTGGGTGCAGCCGCGCTGGCGAGTGTGGCTGTCGGTGCGGTGTTGGTCGCGGCCGAACGGCGACGGCTCAGGCGACGGTGACGACGAGGTTGTCCTCGCCGAGGATGACCTCACCGTCGAAGTGAGCAGCCGCCAGCGCGCGCCACTCGTTCTCGGTGCCGGGTGCGGGTGCGGGAACCATGTGGGTCAACACCAGCTTGGCGACCCCGGCGCGGGCCGCGGTCTGCGCGGCTGATTCCACGGTGGAGTGGTAGTCGAGGATGTCGGTGAAGCGCTGGTAGCCGATCGGGCGGATCAGGTCTTCACGGACGACGGTCTGCACGTAGATATCCGCTCCGGCACACAGTTCGTCGAGGGTCGCACACGGCACGCCGTCGCCCCCCATGGTCACGACCTGGTCGTCGCTCTCGATCCGATACCCCACCGTCGGCTCCACGGGCTTGTGGTCGGTGCGCCCGACGGTGACCGCGAGGTCGCCGACGGTGAAGGTCGCGCCCGGTTCGAGTTCGTGGACGACGATCTCGGGAGGCCCGGTCAGGTCCTCATGGTGGGCGAGGCGGTAGCCGATGTCGGTTTCGAGCATCGTCAGCATCCCGTCGATGACCGCCTGGGTGCCGGGCGGCCCGTAGACCACCTGGGGTCTGGCGACGGGCGAGGTCACCCAGGCGGTGGTGACCACGTCGTTCAGACCACACAGGTGGTCACTGTGCAGATGGGTCAGCAGCACCGCGTCGAGCATCGGCGCAGCCACTCCGGCTGCGGCGAGACGCATCACCACCCCGCGACCGGCGTCGACGAGCACGGTGGTGCCATCGGAGGCGACGAGCGATGCAGGGCCGGCACGGTTCGGATCCGGGATCGGGCTTCCGGTCCCCAGCAGGGTCACTCGCAGATCGGGCATGACCGGCCAACCTAGATTCTGCCACTTCGACTGTCAATAGTTTCGCGACCCTGCCCGCTGGCACGGATCAGCCGAAGGCGAGCCCCTCGAACTCACCCGTCTCCCGCCAGGCGGCGATGTGGTCGAAGAACCCGATGGGACCTTGGGGGTATCCACCGGCCATGAGGCCGTCGCGCACCTCGAGCTCCTGGCCCTCGTTGTTGTAGTAGCCCGGGGTGCAGTCCGGGCCACCGAGGATGCCGCTGGTCTGGGTGACCAGCATGTCGACCCAGGCCGACTCGGCCTCGTCGGTGACCTCCACGGTCGACGCGCCGATCGATTCGGCGTGGGCGACGACCTTCGACACGGTCTTCGCGGCGTCGGTGAGGTTGTGGGTGATGTTCGAGATGAGGTTGGCGCCCTGGCTCATGCCGATGATGAACAGGTTGGGGAACCCGTGCACGTGGTTGCCGTGCATCGTGCGCATGCCGGCTTCCCAGTGCTCGGAGAGGCGGCGACCGTCGCGTCCGGTCACGTCGAAACCCCAGCGCCGTTGGGTACGGGTGCCGACCTCGAAGCCGGTCGCGAAGATCAGATAGTCGAGGTCGTAGTGCTCGTCGCCGACCCACACGCCGGCCTCGTCGATGGCCCGCACGCCCTGGCCGTCGGTGTCGACGAGGTGCACGTTGGGCCGGTTGTAGGTCTGCAGGTATTCGTCGTGGAAGCACGGCCGCTTGCAGAGCTGGCGATACCACGGCTTGAGCGCCTCGGCGGTGGCGGGGTCCTGCACGATCGCGTCGACCCGGGCGCGAATCTCGGTCATCTTCTCGTCGTCGGATTCCTCGTACGCGAGGCGGAACATGTTCTCGAAGTTCATCTCGCCGCCGCCATGATCGCCGCCATTGCCGACCATCTCGACCACCTTGTCGCGGATGCGCTTGGAGATGTCGGTCCAACCGTCCTGTACGAGGTCGACGTCGGTGAACCCGCCGGTCTGCAGGATCGTGAAGTTGCGGCGCCATTCCTCCTGCCAGCCGGGCTCGAGCGTGGCGAACCAGTCGGGGTCGATCGGGCGGTTGTTGCGTTCGTCGATCGCGGACGGGGTGCGTTGGAACACGAACAGCTCCCCCGAGTCGCGCCCGAGCGCGGGGATGCACTGCACCGCGGAGGCGCCGGTGCCGATGATCCCGACCCGCTTGCCGTGCAGGTTCGTCATCGGGGCGCCTTCGGGGTCTCCCCCGGTGATGGCGTAGTTCCACCGGCTGGCCAGGAACGTCGGCCCGGCGAAGTCGCCGATGCCGGGGATGCCCGGCAGCTTGGGTCGATCGAGCGGGCCCATGCCGAGCGACACGTACTTCGCACGAAGTTCGTCGCCCCGGTCGGTGTGCACGATCCAGCGCTGTGCGTCGCCGTCCCAGGAGAGATCGGTGATCGCCGTGGAGAACAGCGCGCCGTCATAGAGGCCGTAGTGCTTGGCGATGCGTTGGGCGTGGGCGTAGTTCTCGGTGCCGTAGGTGTACTTGCGCGACGGCATGTAGCCGGTCTCTTCGAGCAGCGGCAGGTAGATCATCGCCGCGGTGTCACACATCGCACCCGGGTAGCGGTTCCAGTACCAGACGCCGCCGACGTCACCGGCCTTGTCGATGAGGCTGACCTTCTCGAGGCCGGCTTCTCGCAATGCCGCAGCGGTCACGAGGCTCCCCCACCCGCTGCCGACACAGACCGCGTCGACCTCTTCGTGGCGTGGGGTGCGGTCGACGACCGGGGTGTAGGGGTCGGCGGCGAGATCCGCGAACTCGCCGGTGATCTCGATGTACTGCTCGTTCCCGTCGGGCCGGAGCCGCTTGTCGCGTTCGGCCGCGTACCGATCGCGTAGAGCCTGATGGTCGATGTCGGCGCTCATGGTGTGTCCCCTGGTCCCCTGGTCGTGGTATCCGGCGACGTCGCGTCCCCGGTTGCATGGCCCGCTGCGGCATTCGGTAGGCCGTCTCGACGATCCTCACCGATCATTGACCCGCCGGTCAAGTGGCGTCGGCCACATGCGCCCAGCCAGCTCAACTCGTCGCCAAACGTCCGGGCGACTCCGGCGGCGAGGTCATGGTCTCCTTGATTGCCTACGACATCAAGGCGCGCCTGCACAGCGCGGAACTGCTCGGCCAATCCTGTAGCGCCAGAAGGTGACCGCCGAGTTGGGCGCTCGTGTTCGCTGGTGTCACGACTTCACGGGAGCGAACCCGCACCGCACCTGCGAAGAAGGAGATGCCGACGGCCCTGGGAGCCCTTCGATGGCCTGCGCACAAGCGAAGACGGCCTCGTCCTGCTCGGCGACGAACAGCGCCACCGGCACCGCCGAATCCGACGCCGGCTTCAGCACGAGACCGGTAGCAACCGGCGCGCCGCCCATGGCGTTCATCCTCTGCAGGTCATAGTCCTCTGCGAGCCAATACCGCGCGCCGCTTCCTGCGTAGGTCGGAAATGTTTGCTCGCTCACGCCGCCGGCGGCCACGGTGCCCCCTCCGGCAAGGCGCCTCCAACCACCGCTCGGGCTCCAAGCCGCCTCCAGCGTCATCCCGTCTCGAAGAGTGACCACGCCTCCGTCACACTCGATCGACGGGAACGAACCGACGTCGGTGATGCTACTTTCCGGTACGGCACTCCAGGTCGAACCCGAAAGCACCTCGACCCGAGCGGTCGCCGACGGGGCCGGTTCGCCTGGAGTCAACACCCGTCCGCCCGTACCGTTCTCACCCTGACCCATGTCGGTCAGCCCTCCCGACAATGCCACCCTGTAGAGCTGGTTACCCGCTGCGCAAGGCGTGGCTTGCGACGACCATGCAACGGTCGCCAGCATCCGACCGGAGGTATCGATCTCATAGAGGGAGTCAGGCCCCTGAAGCCAAAAGCGGTCTCCCATCCCGCCGCGGTAGATCGGCGCAGTCCCGCCCGCCTGTACTACGCGGTCGCGCCAGAGGGTGACGGTTGCCGTCACCTTTCCCGAGGTGTCACGCAGTTGGACGATACCCGAGTCCTTGGCACATTCAGCACCGGTCGACGGCTCGTCACATCGCTGCGCGAGGACGACCAATGCACCCGGAAGTCCCACGAGGCTGACGGCGGGGGTATTCAGGTCGGCAAGTGCGTCGGAAGGGACGACCTGTCTCGGGGCGGCTCCCGGCAACACCCGCCAGATGGTTCTTTCCGGCTGCGGTGTGAGGAGCCATCCGGCGCCGCCCGACAATGCAACGTCGGCCACGGCAATGTCGCCAGGGAATCCGTCGACCGGCTCTGATGCCATTATTCTGAACCCTGCGGTCGTGGCAGGGCTCTCAGCGGTCGTGGCCGGATTCGGCTCGCTGCCGGGCGGTGACGGGGATGAGCCACAGCCACTTGTGACGAATGCCACCAGCAGCACGCCCGCGACACCTGCGGTCCACTTCGACAAGGCGACTCTCCTACTCCGCAGCCCGCGCCGCCACGCAGCGTGGCAGCGTCCGACCTTGCGACCTGATCCTCTCTCGAGCAGTTGACCGAGTCTGAAGTCACGTCGTCGCGTAGTCACCAGGTAAGGACCTCCTTCGGTACCAGGACTCGGTCCATTTGAACCACAATCCCGCTTGCCAGCGCACGCGTTCGGCTCACTCGAGCCCACCGACAGCGGATCGCCTACAGTCGCAACTTGCAACTCCGAGGACCCGTCGACGCGGAGCCCGGGACCAGCGACAACGACTCAGACACGCGTGCGTCCGCACACGACAGCAGCGATTGGGGCAGCGACACCGTGGCAAGGCTCGAAGTTCTTTCGATACCCATCTACTACGTGACGATGGGTGCCGAGTACGCCCATCACCGTCGCCGGGCGGCGAAGGGCATCACGACCGACGGCGACTATGAACTGCGGGACTCGCTCACCAGTCTGAGCATGGGCGGGTTGAGCCTGCTGATTCCTCTGGTGTCGCCGCGCTTCACCGGGCCGATCACCCCAGGCAAGGGCAAGTACGGCAAGTACCTGGTGGGCGGGACGATCGCTGCGGTCGCGGCGACGACCATCGCCGACTCCGTGGTGCGCAAGACGAGCGACGCGGCCGAGTCAGACACCGCTGCCGCCGACACTGATCCCCAGTCGGTCTCGCGACGCAAATGGAACCGGATCGCGAAGAAGGTCGCACGCTTCGGTGGGGTCGCGTCGATCGCCGGCGGCGTGGTCGCCGCGACGACGACCTGGACGAATCTGATCAGACCGGATCGGATGTGGTCCAAGCGGATCGTGCCCGACCTCGGCAGCGGTGTGGTGGCGTGGACCACGGCGATCGTGGGTTGGGATTTTCTCTACTACCTGAACCACCGGATCTGGCACTCGACGCGGTTCATGTGGGCGAACCACGTGATGCACCACTCCAGTGAGCGCTACAACCTGTCGACCGCGTTGCGCCAGGCCGTCACCGACCCACTGCTGTTGCTGGTGCCCTACTCGGGGTTGAGCCTGTTGGGGGTGCGCCCCGAGTTGGTCGCCACGTCGCGGTCGCTGAACCTGCTGTACCAGTACTGGGTGCACACCGATGCGATCGACAAGTTGGGCCCCTTCGAGGAGTTCGCCAACACCCCATCGCACCACCGGGTACACCACGGTTCAGACCAGGCCTACATCGACCGGAACCACGGCGGCATCCTGATCGTGTTCGACCGGCTGCTGGGCACGTTCACCCGTGAGGAGCACACCCCCACCTACGGGCTCACCAAGAACATCAACACCTTCAACCCGCTGCGGGTCGCGACGCACGAGTACGTCGATATTTTGAGAGACGTCGCCGGTTCGGACAACTGGAGAGACCGGTTGTCGTTCACGTTCCGTGGCCCGGGCTGGGCGTATGACCGGCACCGCCGTGACGCCGAACGTGCCGGGGCGCTCCCGGCCGGTCCCGACACCGACTCGGGGGCCGGGCCGGCCGTCGACATCGACACGGAGGCGCCGGCCGTCGTCGACCGCGACGATCCGGTCGCCGTCTCCTGACCCGGGCGTTCCCGATCAGCTCGCTGCGGTGATCTGCCCGCGGGCAGCGGGCACGACTTCTTCGGCGAACCGTTCGAGTTGGCCGTCGCCTTCGCCCCAGAAGATGAACGTGTCGAAGCGTTGCCCGGTCGCCAGTGCGGTGAGTTCGTCGACCCACTGATCCACGGGACCGTCGAGAGGTCCGTTGCTCGCCCCGTCGGTGACGGTGCCACTCACGTTCAGCACGCGCCGGACCTCGTCGGGAGACCGGCCGGCGTCGGCGATGGCGTTGTCGAGGCGCGCCGACATCTGGGTGAGCTTGTCGAGATC
>JBDZUV010000087.1:0-12941 GCA_040255345.1 Actinomycetota bacterium
GCCACATCGCGTGCGACGCCGGCGACGCTCATCGCGTCGGGGCGGTTCGGGTTGACCTCGAGGTCGTAACACACGTCGGGTTCCATCCCGATCGCCTCACGCAACGGCACCCCGAGCGGCAGATCGCCGTCGAGCAGCCAGATGCCCTCGTGGTCGTCGCCCAGACCCAGCTCGCGGGTCGAACACAGCATCCCCTGGCTGGGCGAGCCCTTCATCCTGCGGGCCTTGATCACGAAGTCGCCGGGCAGTACCGCGCCGACCGTGGCGAAGGGCACGACGTCGCCCACCGAGATGTTCGCGGCGCCACACACGACCGGTGTGGGCTCGCCGTCTCCCGCGTCGACGAGCACGGCCCGGATCTTGTCGGCGCCTTCGATCGCGTCGATGGCGAGGATCTTCGCGACGACCACCCCGTCGAGCCCGCCGCCCACGACGGTCTGGGACTCGACCGCCAGGCCGAGGTCGCTCATGACGTCGCCGAGCGCGTCGGCGTCGTCGCCGAGCGGGGCGAACTCGTTCAACCAGCTCAGCAGAACCTTCATCAGAACTGCCTCACGAAGCGGATGTCGACGCTGGCGATCTCTCGCAGGTCGGTCACACCGTGGCGCATGGCGGCGAGCCGGTCGAGGCCGAAGCCGAAAGCGAACCCCGAGTAGATCTCGGGGTCGAGCCCGACATTGCTGAGCACGTTCGGGTTCACCATGCCGCACCCGCCGAGCTCCAACCACGAACCGTCGGGCCGTTGGATGTCGAACTCCGCGGATGGTTCGGTGAACGGAAAATACGACGGGCGCAGCCGCGACGAGAAGCCTTCACCGAAATACGCCTTGGTGAAGGTGTCGATCGTGGCGGCCAGGTTCGCGAACGAGATGCCTTCGTCGACGACGAGACATTCGATCTGGTGGAACACCGCGAGGTGCGTGGCGTCCGCGGTCTCCTGGCGGTAGACGCGCCCGGGCATGACCGAGTAGATCGGCGGCTTCGTCGACTCCATCAGGCGGATCTGCACCGGTGAGGTGTGGGTGCGCATCACCACGTCGCCCGGGTCACCCAGGTCGACGAAGAACGTGTCCTGCATGTCGCGGGCCGGGTGATGCGCAGGCAGGTTCAGCGCCGTGAAGTTGTGCCAGTCGTCCTCCACCTCGGGACCTTCGGCGACGGTGAACCCCATGCCGACGAAGACGTCTTCGAGGCGTTCCATCGTCTGGGTGACCAGATGCAGATGCCCTTGGCGGTGCGCCGGACGCAGTTCGGTCAGATCCATCCGCTCGGCTTCGAGACGTTCACGCCGCGCCGCTGCCTGCAGGCTTTCGCGTCGTTCAGCGACGGCGGCGCGGATGCGCTGCTGGGCCTCGTTGAGGGCCCGACCGACCGCCTTGCGCTTCTCGGCGTCGAGGTCACGCATCTTCGCCTTGATCGCCCCCAACTCGGACTGCTTGCCGTTCAGTGCACGGTCCACCTCGGCGAGCTCGTCGAGGCCGTCGACGGCAGCGACGCGTGCGACTCCCTCGTCGGCGATGCGGGTGATGGTGTCGATCATCGTGCCGACATCTCCGCGGCTCGCCGTTGCCGCAACACCTCGAAACACACGAGCGTGCCGGCCATCGCGGCGTTGAGTGATTCGACCGGTCCGGCCATCGGGATCCGCACCCGCACATCGGCCACGGCGGCCGCATCAGGGTCGAGCCCGTGGGCCTCGTTGCCGACGAGCACCGCGCACGCACCGGTCAGATCCACGGCATCCAGATCGACATCGGCATGGAGGGTGGTCGCCACGGTCGTGATCGACGCGTCACGCAGGGTCGCCACCAGCGTCTCGAGCTCATCGACTTCGACGACGGGCACGGCGAACAACGCCCCAGCCGAGGCACGCAAGGCCTTGGGCCCGAACAACTCGACCGTGCCGGGCGTGACGACCACCGCGTCGAACCCGGCGGCGACCGCACTGCGCACGAGCGTGCCGGCATTGCCCGGGTCGGCCACGCCGATCAGCCCGAGCACCGAGCGCGCACGCGCCAACGTGCCCGCGGGCACGACGGGTCGTGCTGCGATCGCGGCGACGGCCTGGGGATGCACCGGGTCGGTGACCCGCCGCAGCACCTCGGGCGACACCGCATACACCTCAGCACCGACCGCTTCGGCAGCATCGAGCGCGTCGGCGGTCCGTTCGTCGAGCCGCTCGGCGTCCACGAACACATCGCTGACCGCCACCCCGGCCGCCAGCGCGTCCGCGAGCAGGACCGGGCCGTCGATCACGAACGCCGCCTCGGCCTCACGGGCGCGACGGCGCGCCGAGAGCTTGCCGAGACGAATGACCCGGGCGTTCTTGTCCGACAGGGTGCGCAGCGTCACCGCGACCGTACCGATGATGCGATCAGTCGAGCGCTTCGTTGGCGGTGGCGACGAGCGCGGCAAAAGCGCCCGAGTCGGTCACGGCGAGGTCCGCGAGCACCTTGCGGTCGACCTCGACTCCGGCGGTGTGAAGACCGTTGATGAACCGCGAGTACGAGATGCCGTTCTGGCGGCAGGCGGCGTTGATCCGCTGGATCCACAGCTTGCGGAACTCACCCTTGCGGGCGCGACGGTCACGGTAGGCGTAGCGCAGCGAATGCTGGACCTGCTCGTTCGCGGCCCGGTAGCTGCGGCTCTTGTTGCCGTAGTAGCCCTTGGCGCGGTCCAGTGTGGCGCGGCGGTGCTTCTTGGAATGGACAGCACGTTTGACTCTGGCCATCGGTGTTGACTCCTTGGGAGAGGTTCGTCTCGCGGTTCGGACCCGGCGACGAAGGGGGCGGTTCGATCGATCAGACGGTGCAGCGCACCGAAGCGCAGTGCGCTGGGCGGTGTCGCCTCAGCGACCCAGCATGCGATTGATGCGCGGCGTGTCCGCGGCCGACACCTCGGCAGGCGACGACAGACGGCGCTTGCGGTCCGGCGACTTCTTCTCGAGAATGTGGCTCTTGAACGCCTTGCGGCGCATGACCTTGCCGCTCCCGGTCACCTTGAACCGTTTGGCGGCACCCCGGTGGGTCTTCATCTTGGGCATGTCGTCTCCTTGTGGGTCGCCCCGTCCCCGGCGCACCGCGTGGTGACCGGGCGCTGAGGCCTCGCGTACTGCTCGCGTACTACTGCTGTCGATGAACTCGTGTGACGAACCGGTCCTGACGAACCGGGGTTTCAGGAAGCTGCCGAGTCGGCCGTTCCCGTGTGGTTCTCCGAGGGTACCTCGGAGTCGTCCTGGGCCAGCTTGGCGGCGTGAGCGGCCTGGGCTTTGCGGTCCGGGGCGAGCACCATCGTCATGTTGCGCCCGTCGAGTTTCGGGTACACCTCGACCCGACCCTGATGGGCGACGTCTTCGGCGATGCGATCGAGGATCTTGCGTCCGAGTTCGGGGTGAGCCACCTCGCGCCCTCGGAACATGATCGTGATCTTCACCTTGTGACCTTCACCGAGGAACTGCTCGACCTTGCGGGTCTTGGTGTCGAAGTCGCCGCCACCGATCTTGGGACGGTACTTCATCTCCTTGACCGAGACGCTCGAGGACTTCTTGCGCGATTCCTTGGCTTTCTGCGCTGCTTCGTACTTGTATTTGCCGTAGTCCATGACCCGGCACACCGGCGGGTTGGCCTTGTCGGCCACCTCCACCAGATCGAGGTCCTGGGACTTGGCGAAAGCCAGTGCTTCAGGCAATGGCTTGATACCGATCTGGGACCCGTCGGGCCCCACCAGTCGGACTTCCCGCGCCCGGATCCGATCGTTGATCCGAGGCTCGGCGGCTTTCGACGGCGCAGCTATGGTCGGTCACTCCACGTCAATGTCTCATCTCCTTGGCGAGGCAACAGGGGCTTGTCTGGATTCGACGCCTGCCGAAAAACTGCGACGGCGGACGCCGGGAAAGCCGACGTCCGCCCGAGGTCCGCGAGCGGACCGGATGAGCCATCGACCACGCCGCACTCCCTGATCCTGCTCGGGGTGGACGGGTGGGAGCTTGCGCCCCGCTTTCTCAGTTGCCCATTAGGGTAACAGCCACGATGGTGTACCCGACAACCCTGGGATCGAGATGAGCTTGTGGACCCCCGGCGGCGAGCACGAAGTGCCCCGCTCCGAACCGACCGACAGCGCTGCTCCGGACATGCCGGGCGGACCGTCTCTGGACGACCTGAGCCCTGAACAACGGCAACAGGCCGAGCAACTCGCCGCAGAGATGGCCGAGGTGCGCAAGCAGCTGATGTCGGCGCCGGCCGCGGTCGTGGTGGCGAACCACGCGATGGGGCTGTACGAGTTGGCGGCGATCCACCTGAGTGCGGAGAAACCCGACCTGGACGAAGCCCGGGTTGCGATCGACGCGTTCGGCGCGCTCGTCGACACGCTCGGCGACCGCCTCGGCGACGACGCCGGCACGCTCCGCGATGCGCTCGGTCAGATTCGCCTCGCCTACGTGCAGGTCAAGGGCGCGCTCGAAGGCCCGGGCGACAACGGCGCAGACAACCCTGGCGCCGACGAGCCCGCGACCGACTGAGTCAGCGGAACCCGCTCGAACTTGTCGTAGTCGTGCCCGGTTTCCGGGAGCAACTACGACAAGTTCCGTCGGGGAGCGACACTCGTGGCTTCCCACTCCCCCAGCCCGATGGGCAACACCTCGGCGGTGACCGCCACGCCGACGGGAATCGTGCGGGATCCGTCCGCGATCTGGGTGCAGTGGAAGAACACCTCGTCACCGGCCTCGGTGCGCAGCGTGCCCCAGCCGGCGTCGTCGTCGAAGGCTGCAATCGTTCCGGTGAGGTGGGCGAACCGGAGCGGTTCGCCGGTGTGGGTCATGGGACGATCTTCGCGATCGGCAACTCGATGATGCCGGTCGCCCCCGCATCGGACAGCGCCGGGATCAGGATGTTCATCTGGGCCTTGGGCACCACGGCCTCGACGGCAAAGCCGCCGATCCCGTAGAGCTCGGACACCGTCGGGGCCTTCAGCGACGGCAGCAGGTCGATCACGTCTGCCAGCTGGGCCGGTGACACGTTCAACTTCATCAGCACCTGCTTGCGGGCCTCGAGCGTGCCGTCGAGCAGAGTCTTGATCTGTTCCATGGCATGGAACTTGTCGGGGTCCGCGGCGGCAGCGGGGTTCGCGATCAGTTCGGTGTAGGACTGCAGCACCTCGGCGATGATCCGCAATCCCGCAGCACGCAGCGCCCGGCCGGTCTCGGTGATCTCGACGATGCAGTCGACGATGTCGGGGACCTTGGCCTCGGTGGCTCCGTAGGAGAGGCGGATGTCGGCGTCGATGCCGTGTTCGGCGAAGAACCGGCGGGTCGTCTCGGGGTACTCGGTCGACACGCGCACCCCGTCGGGTAAGTCGTCGACCGACTTGACCGGTGAATCGCCGGCGACGGCGACGACCATCCGGATCGGGCGAGGCGTGTTCTTGGAATAGTGCATCTCCCCGAGCGACACGACGTCCGACGCGGTCTCTTCGATCCAGTCCCGGCCGGTCACGCCGAGATCGAACATGCCCTCGGCCACGTACCGGGGGATCTCCTGGGGCCGCAGAATCCGCACCTCGTCGATCCGTGGGTCGTCGATCGTCGCCGAGTAGTCCACGCTCGAGGACCGGTTGACCGTGAGGTCGGCCTGGGCGAACAACTCGAGCGTCGCCTTCTCCAGAGAACCCTTGGGCAGCACGAGCTTCAGCACGGCCCTGCAGGGTAGCTGGCCTCACCGCCGGATCCAGTGGCCCCGCGGAGACTCCTGCGACGGTCGGTTCCCTTCCGCAGCGGCAGGCGGCCGATCGCGGGGCGTGGCCGACGGCCGCTCCGTCTGCTCTGCAGCCGCCGACCTCGGCGCGTCTCAGTCATGCCAGACCCAGTCGGTGACTTCGGGCAGGTCCTCGAGGTGCAGACGTATCCAATCATGGTGACGAGTCAGCATCTCGTCGCAATACTCGAGCAACGCCGCTGCGCCGGCCGGTCGACGGGTGGCTCGCTGGACGGCATCGGCGGCCAGGTGGAAGCGGCTCATCTCGTTGAGCACGACCATGTCGAACGGCGTCGTGGTGGTGCCCTGCTCGCGGTAGCCGTGCACGTGGAACCGGTCGGTGTCGGCCTGTCCGTGGAGGAGGCCGTGCACCGCGTTCGGATAACCGTGAAATGCCATCACCACGTCGACGTCGTCCGTGAACAACGCAGCGAACTCCGCGGCCGAGGTGCCGTGGGGATGTGCGGTCACCGGCGGGAGGCGCATCAGGTCCACGACGTTCACGAATCTGAACCGGAGTTCGGGCACCCAGACCCGCAACAGGTCCGCGGCGGCGAGCAGCTCCATGGTGGGAATGTCTCCGATACAGGCCAGCACGACGTCGGGCAGCGGCTCGTCTCGCTCGTCGTCGACCCGTGCGTCTTCGTTGCCGGCCCACTCCCAGATCCCAGCGCCTGCTTCACAGTGTGCGGCTGCGGCCTCGGCAGACAGGTACTGGAACTGCGGCTGTTTGTCGATGACGATCAGATTCACGTAGTCGGTGCTCCGCAAACAGTGATCCGCGACCGAGAGCAGGCAGTTCGCGTCGGGCGGGAAGTAGACGCGACTGACCGAGCCCCGCTGGGTGACCACCGTGTCGATCAGCCCCGGCCCCTGATGGCTGAATCCGTTGTGGTCGTTACGCCAACACGTCGATGTGAGCAGCAGGTTGAGGGAAGGCACCGGCCTGCGCCAGGACTGCACGCGGGCCTCTTCGAGCCACTTGGCGTGCTGCACGGTCATCGACGCCGACACCATCGCGAACGCCTCATAGGTCGCGAACAGGCCGTGGCGTCCGGTGAGCAGGTAGCCCTCGAGCCAGCCGTGACACAGATGCTCGCTGAGGACCTCCATGACGCGTCCATCGGCCGAAACGTGCTCGTCGCCCGGGTCGGTGCGCTCCATCATGTAGCGGTCGGTGGCTTCGAAGACGGCGCCGAGCCGATTGGAGTTCGTCTCGTCGGGGCTGAACAATCTGAAGGTGTCCTGGGCGCGGATCACGTCGCGCATGAGGGCGCCGAGTCTCCGGGTCGACTCGTGGCGCTCCGCGGCGGGCTTCGGCACGTCGATTGCGAAGCTGCGCCAATCGGGAAGCTGCAGCGCTGCAGGATCTCTGCCTCCGTTCGCTCGCGGATTGGCGCTCATGCGCCGTTCGCCTTCGGGGGCGAGCGCAACGAGGTCGGCCATCAGTCGGCCGTCGGGTTCGAACAGCTCCTCGGGTCGGTAGCTGCGCATCCAGGCTTCGAGCATCGCCAGGTGCTCGGGGTTCTCCCGAACGCCCCCCAACGGCACCTGATGAGCGCGGAAGGTGCCCTCGATCCTGGTGCCGTCGACGACTTCGGGCCCGGTCCATCCCTTGGGCGTGGCGAGGATGACGGCAGGCCAGCGAGGTACGCCATCGGGCACGGGTCCGGGACCACGCGCGGCGTGTTGGATCGCGCGGATCTCCGCCAAAGAAGCCTCGAGCGCCTCGGCGAGCGACCGGTGCACCGAGCGTGGGTCGTCACCGGCGACGATCCGTGGTTCGTAGCCGTGCGCGTGGAGCAGCGCGGCAACCCGATCGTGGCCACGTCGACCGAGCACCGTGGGCCCGCTGATCTTGTAGCCATTGAGATGCAGGATCGGCAGGACCGCCCCGTCACGTGCGGGGTTGAGAAAATCGATGCTCTTCCACGACCCTTCCAGCGGACCCGTCTCGGCCTCGCCGTCGCCGATCACGCACGCGACCACCAACTCGGGTGCGTCGAAGGCTGCACCGAACGCGTGCGCGAGCGCATACCCGAGTACGCCACCCTCGTGGATCGAGCCGGGCGTCGGAACGCTCACGTGACTCGGCACGCCACCGGGCGTCGAGAACTGGCGGAACAGCGCGAGCATGCCTCCTGCGTCCCGGCTGACTGCCGGGTAGACCTCAGAATAGGTACCTTCGAGATAGACATTCGCCAGGATCGCGGGACCCCCGTGGCCGGGTCCGGCGACGTACAACATGTCGAGGTCATGTCGTCTGATCAACCGGTTGAGGTGGGCGTAGACCAGGCTCAGCCCCGGAGACGTGCCCCAGTGACCGAGCAACCGCGGCTTGATGTGCTCGGGCCGCAGCGGTTCATGCAGCAGCGGATCACCGGTCAGGTAGATCTGGCCGACCGTCAGGTAGTTGGCCGCCCGCCACCATCGGTCGAGCGCCTCGAGTTCCCGCTCGTCGATACCCCACGGCGCATCGACCCTGGTCATGGCCCGCACCCTAGGACCCGTGCCGCGGCGCGTGCCGGGGTTTTTCGGCGCTGATCAGGCCCGTCGGTCGCCGGCTCGCACCTGCTCCACGAGACGGGCCATCTCGACCACGACCCGGGCGCCGTCCTCGCCCACGTTGTGCCCACCGGGGCCTTCCGAGCGGGCCAGGGCCTGGTCGAGATTCTCGGTGGTCAGCACCCCGAAGGCGATCGGCACGCCGGTGTCGAGCTGCGCCTGCTGGATACCGGCCGCGCACTGGCCGGCGACCTCCTCGTAGTGGGTGGTCTCCCCCCGGATCACGCTGCCCACACACACGATGCCGTCGAACGAGCCGCTCGCCGCCAGGGTCTTCGCCGCGAAGGGCAGTTCGAATGCGCCGGGTACCCAGTGTTCGACGGTGTCGGTCACACCCAGCTCGGCGAAGCCGCGACGGACCCCGTCGAGCAGCCGGGCGGTCACGTGGTCGTTGAAGCGACTGGCCACCACGGCCACCCGCAGGCCGGCCCCGTCCAGTTCGAGAGCAACCCGATCAGAAGCACGCACGTCCTCAGCCATGGCCCGCCAGAGTACGCGACGAGCGGGCGGGCCAGGTCAGTCGCCGGCCATGTCGTCAGAACCCGGGAGACGGGGGCATCGTCGGCGGAGGTGGACCAGGCGCTTCGGGGATCGGGACGACCGGCGGTGGTACGTTGGCTTCGGACTTGTCGCGCCGGGCCTGTTGGGCCCGTTCTTCGCCGCCCCGCTCGTATTCGGCCACGAGGCGCCCTTTGCTCGTCGCGGCCCGCTCGGCCCGCTCGCCCGATCCGCCGTCGTCCTGGCGGAACAATTCGGCGACCGCTGCCAGGCCGCCGAGGCCGCTGGCGAAGTCGGCCGGCAGGAAGATCTTGGTGGCCCGACCGTCCGCGATCGTCCCCAGCGACTCCAGGTACTTGATCGCCAGCAGGTCGGGAGAGGGGTCACCGGCGTGGATCGCGTCGAACACCGTCGTGATCGCCCGGGCCTCACCTTCGGCGACGGTGATCTGCCTGTAGCGTTCGGCATCGGCGATCGCCATGGTCGCCTCGGCGTCACCCTGCGCTTCGAGAATCTGACTCTGACGGTTTCCCTCGGCACGCAGGATCTCCGACGCCTTGGTCCCCTCGGCAAGGGCGATGGCGGCTTCACGTTGTCCGTCGGCTTCGGTCACGACGGCTCGACGGGTTCGCTCGGCCTTCATCTGCTCGTGCATCGACGCGATCACGTCCGGCGGTGGGTCGATCCGCTGGATCTCCACCCGGGCGACCCGCACGCCCCATTTGTCGGTAGCGTCGTCGAGGATGTCACGCAGACCGTGGTTGATCGTGTCACGGCTCGTGAGCGCCTGGTCGAGTTGCATGTCACCGACCACGTTCCGCAGGTTGGTCTGAGCCAACTTGATGACGGCCATCACGAAGTTCGCGACGTTGTAGATGAGCCGTTGGGGGTCGGTCGGTTCGTAGTAGATGACCGCGTCGACCGACACCACCACGTTGTCGGAGGTGATGACCTCCTGGGGTGGCACGTCGAGCACCTGTTCGCGCATGTCCACGATGCGGATCTTGTCGATGAAGGGCACGATCACCCGCAGCCCGGGCTCGAGCGTCGCCCGGTAGGAACCGAGTCGTTCGAGCACCGCACGCTGGTACGGGCGGATGATCTTGACCGCGCTGGCGACGAAGATCAAAAAGAACAGTGCGATGATCGCAAGCGCGATGACAGCGCCCATCAGTTGGCCCTCCCCTGGGTGGGTGGTTGGTCGTCGGTGCTGCTTCGGTCGTCATCTCCGCGGGGTGTCACCACGACCCGGGTGCCCCGGATGTCGGTGATCACCACGGGGGTGTCCACTGCGATCTCGGTGCCGTCGGCGGATTCGGCTCGCCAGCGCTCTCCGCCCAGTGACACCATGCCGGGAAGGTGGCCGTTGCCGATCACTTCGGTCACCTGCGCCCGCTGACCCAACAGACGGTTCGCGCCGATTCCGGCCGATCGGTCGTCACGATCGAGACGACGGGCGAGCGGCCGCATGGCGAGGAAGCTCACGATCGACACCACCAGGAACGCGGCCCATTCGGCACCGAGCGGTACGTCGAGGAAGGCGAGCAGTGACGCCACCGCGGCACCGAGCGCGAACGGCGCGAGGAAGAACGAACCGGCTGCGGCCATCTCGCCGACGCCGAACACGACCATCGCGACCAGCCAGATCCACTGCCACGTGCTTGGTTCGCCCAGGTCCATGACCGTCCAGGCTAGGTGACCGGCAGCGGCTCGGGCGGCGAACCCTCGCCGAAAGGCCGCCCGCCGAGCGATTCGCGGCCGTGTGGCGCGAGCCAGACCTCGGTATCGGGCCCTCGTGGCACGATCCCGGATGGGTTCAGGTCGGTGTGCACGAGAAAATAGTGCGCCTTGATCTGGTCGAAGTCGATCGTGTCGCCGAACCCAGGAGTCTGGAACAGGTCACGCGCGTAGCCCCACAGCGCCGGCATCTCGGCGAGCTTGTTGCGATTGCAGCGAAAGTGGCTGTGGTAGACCGCGTCGAAGCGCACGAGTGTGCAGAACAACCTGATGTCGGCCTCGGTGATCGTGTCGCCGACGAGGTAGCGCTGACCGCTCAGGTGCTTCTCGAGTCGGTCGATCGCCGCGAAGAACCGGTCGTACGCGACGTCGTAGGCGGCTTGGGAGCCGGCGAATCCGCAGGCGTACACCCCGTTGTTGATGTCGGTGTAGACCCAGGCGTTCACGTCGTCGATCTCGTCGCGCAGGGCTTCGGGGTAGAGATCGGGCGCGCCCGGGCGATGGTGGGCTGTCCATTCGAGGGAGAAGTCGATGGTGATCTGGGCGAAGTCGTTGGTGACGACCTCGCCGGTGGTGGTGTCGACGATCGCCGGCACCGTGATGCCCTTGGGGTAGCCCGGGGTCCGGCGGTAGTAGGCCTCGGAGAGCCAATGGATTCCCAGCACCGGGTCGAGGCCGTCGGGGTCGAGGTCGAAGGTCCACGAGCGCACGTCGTGGGTGGGTCCGGGCGTTGCGAGCGAGATCGCGTCCTCGAGCCCGAGCAGACGTCGCACGATCACGGTGCGGTTCGCCCACGGGCACGCCTTGGCAGCGACCAGGCGGTAACGACCCGCCTCGACCGGGTAACCGTCACGACCGTCCACGGTGATGCGGGAGGTGATGTAGTCGGTGTCGCGGACGAATTCGTCGGGGGTGGTCATGGGTGGTCAACCTAGCGAGACCCGCCCCGATGCCAGATTCTCGCCGGAACCGGGGCGAACTCCGGCATCATGGTCACCGGCGGATCTCCCATCCACCCCCATAGAGAAGAATGCGCATGCCCACGATTCCCGAATCCCACCGTGATCTGCTCGACGCCCAGGTCGGCATCCTCGCCACCATCGGCCCGGATGGCCACCCCCAGGTGTCGGCCCTGTGGTTCGTGTTCGACGGCGACCGGGTGCGGATCTCGTTGAACACCACCCGGCAGAAGACCAAGAATCTGCTGGCGAACCCGGCGGTCACGTTCTTCGTCCTCGACCCGGGCGGATACCGCTACCTGGAGATCCGCGGCAATGCGACCACCGAAGCCGACGACGACAACGTCTTCGGGGCGAAAGTCGGCGCCAAGTACGGCGGCGCGGATGTGCGTGACAACGACGGACCCGGCGAGTCCCGGATCACGGTCACGATCGAACCGACCCGCATCAACGCCGTGGACATGGGCGGCTGACGCGCCGAGTCAGGAAACTCGGCTGCCCGCAGACACGCCCTCGACCGGAGCTTGTCGCCGATGAGGGAGCGGAGTGAATCAGGCTGGGGCTGCACGGGTGTAATTGACGCTGGCTCCCTCTTGGATCTCCGTAGGCCACCACGCGCTGATGCTGTCATAGCGGACGCGCATCATCCCCACCTTGATCGGCTCGCTTCCACCCGCTGGGTAGATGGTCACCTCACGGAGGTCCACGGTCGTTCGCTCTGCGAATGCGTGATAGAAGTCTGCGATGTCAGTCTCCGCGATGTCATCGATCGCCGAATCAGCTCCGTATCGCTCGACGGTTTCACGCAGTTTCTTTCCCGCTCATGGGCCCGCTCTTCCAATTCGACGAGGGACCTTGTGACTGGTTCGACCACGTCTGGTTCGATTGCTGCCGACTCCATTGCCCGTCCGAGTGAAGCGGCCGTCTGTTCGGCATAGTCCATCGAGCGGCCACACACGCCGACGACGAGATGACCGTCGACCAGCAGCGTGAGAGCGACGCCCATGCCACTCTCGCCGATATCCGCGAGTAGGTGAAGGAGGTGGTCTCGAATCGCCGAGTTCCGTGCGTTCGCTCGATCCTGGCGGGCGATGATTCTCCGCAGCAGTTCGATTTCGCCACCTTGAAGATCCTCAGGGCCAGCCATGGATCGACACCTTCGAGCTCCAGGTGAGGTCGCTTTCGATATTCCGAGCGCGATGTGCATCGAGCTGGATCACCGGGCTGATGTTCACCCGGTTCTCGGCCTTCTCCAGTGCGTCGTCGACCCGAGCCCGGATCCACGCCGAAAGGGTGACGCCGTCACGCTCGGCGATCGTCTTGATGCGCTCCACGGTATCGTCGGTGAAGCGCACGCGTCCCGACTCCTGCGGGAGTCTCCCAGTGCGCGCCAACAGGGCCCTGTCGGGCCGACTCGGCGCGCTACCGCGGGCGC
>JBDZUV010000088.1:0-12652 GCA_040255345.1 Actinomycetota bacterium
GTTCCGTCGCCCCCAGCGGTTGCATCGCCCCGGCCACCGGATTCGACCGGGGGGAGTGAGGTTCCGCCAGGCGCCGCGTCCTCGGCCGCGACGCCGTCGTGCCCGTGGGATCCGGCCTCTGGCAGGTGATGGTCCCCACCAGCAGCAACCCGCGCGCTCGAAGGGTCGGGGCCGCCGCCCCCACCACCACCGCCCGGCGCGACGATCCGGATCGATCCGTCTCCGGTTCTGAGTGCACTCGCACCACCGCCGCCTCCGCCCGCGCCCGCGGTCGCACCCGATCCCCATCCTCCGGCCCCTCCGGGCACAGGGCCCCCTCCACCCCTCGAACCTTCGGGGGTGTGATCGGCGTCGTCGATCCCGCAGCCGCCGCCCGCGCCGCACTCCGCGAGCAGCTCATAGGGTGCATCCCGCGGTGGAATGACGCCGTTGACGATCGTCGCGGCCCGGCCCGCCGACCCGCCGCGGTGTCCGCCACCTCCGCCTCCACCGATCACCTCGACATGGGCGACGCAGCCGGCAGGGATCGTGACCGAACCTGATCCGGGTCGCTTCCAACGCGCGAAACCCCACGACGCTGCGCTCCGGTCGGTGGTCCGCTTCGGTGCCTGATCGAAGATCGAGCCGCCGGTACGGACGGCGTGCCGTGCCGCCAGGACTTCGTGGAAGATCGTGGTCTCGTAGGCCTCGACGACGTCGCTGGGCAACGACGAACTTCCGAAATGCTCCACGATGGCCTCGGCGACGGCCTGCCCGCTCAGGAGTGCATTGTGAATGCCCTCGCCGCCGATCCCTTCAGTGGCCCCGGCGGCGTCTCCGACCAGGAACACCCGGTCGGTCGTGATCCTGGTGAGATCGAAGTCGTAGCGGATGATCCCGCCCCTGAGCGGACCGTCGGCCACCAATGGCTCGTCGAGCGCGAGATAGGTCTGCAGAGCCACCTGAAAGCGGTCGAGCCGCGACTTCGCCGCCTGCCCGGTTCCCGGCGGTGCGCCGACGCCGATGTTGAGGCGCCGCGCATCGACGGGGAACGCCCAGGAGTAGGCCGGTCCGGGTGGGAGGCCGGCCTCCGGCTGGAAGAACGCGACGGTGTGTCCCAGACCGTGAGGTCCGACGACATAGCGCCTGATCGCGATCGCGTGGTCGCGGCCCAGACCCGCGAACAGTCCACTCTTCCGGGCCACGGTCGAACGGGCACCGTCCGCGCCGACCACGTACGCGTACGTGCGCTCGATCGTCGTGTCGGCCGTGTCGAGCAGCACGGTCAGCATGGTGGTGGGTTCGCTGGGCTCGAACCCGACGAACGTGGCCTGCACCGGGACCGCCCCGGCCCGGCACGCGGCGTCATGGAGCGCGGCGTCGAGTACGAAACGGCGGAGCATCACCGAGGGCGGCGGGCGGTCCGCATCGGACTCGAACGTGGCGAGAGGTCGATGATCGACCGTCACATGGTGATGCGCCGTGATCGGGTGACCGCCGACGAGGAGATCTTCGAGACCGGCTGCGTGGAGGAGCGACACGGTCGCTGAACCGAGGAGGTCTCCACAAGCCTTGTCTCGGGGAAATCCGCTCGGGTCGATGAGGTCGACTTCGACGCCGGATCGCGCCAGCATCAGGGCGCACATCGAGCCGCCAGGCCCAGCGCCGACGACCGCGACCCGATCACTCACAGTCGATTCAGGCTAGCAACTCGCTGCAGACCGTCGAGAGCAGACGGTGCCGGCGCGGCACGGTAGGTTCGATCGGTGAACTCGTGACCGAGCCCGGAGTCAGGAACGTGTCGATGCTCTCATCCGACGAGGCTTGGCGGTCGGCGCGGGTGTCGCCGAAGGCCGACCTCATCGTGGTGTCGGAAGATTCGGCGACGCTTGCCGTTCGACCCGGCCGTCGAGCCGTGCTTCTCGAAGACGTCCACGCGCTGCTCTGCGCGTCGGGTTCAGGCGGCGCGCGCCTGGGAAGGATCGTCGACGAGCTCGTCGAACATGGCTTCCCTCGGCAAGACGACGCGCTGGCACTGCTCGCGAACGCAGCGGCGGCGTTGGCCGCCGCGGGTCTGGCCGATGTCGACGTGCCGGAGGTGTCGACCCTTCCTGCCTCTCCTGTTCCCGGTTCGGCCGTCCGCTCATCGCGCACCGTTCCGGTCATCGGGGCCGGCAGAACGCCCCGCACGTCGCTCGAGCGTCGACCGGCGATGACCGCCATGGAATGGCCGCGCCGTCCCGACGAGCGGATCGTCGCGTACCGGACGATCAGCACCGCCGACGGCCCGGTCGTCGTCGAGGCGCGATCCGACCTGGCGGCCCTGGTCGCCGCAGCCGGCGTATCGACCCACTCGACCCCGCCACGTGTGGCGTCCGCCCGTACCGTGACCATTCGGCTGCTGGCGCGCGACTCGGAACAGTCGACCTTCGATGTGCTGATCGCCGGCCGGCCGATCGCTCTGCCGAGTGGCTCGACCGCAGCGGACGCGTTGGCCTGGGCGATCGGCAGCGTCGTCGACGTCGATCCGGACGATGCGGTTCGATGCTCCACCGCCTGGATCATGCAAGGCGCTGAGGGTTGCGACCTGTTGCTCGAGGACGAGGACCTCCCGGTGCCGGCGGGTGCGGTGTGGGTGGCACCGATCTGGTTGGCTCGGAATGGCCGAGAGGTGGTGGTCCTGGATGGTCCGTCGACTGCAGCGGCGATCGACGAAGCGGGCGCTGGCCACCTGGACGCGGAAGAAATCGTGCGGTGGCGGCGTATGCCGCTGCGGTCGGTGGCATGTGGCAATCCGGGCCGGGCGGCGGAGCGGGCGGCGTCGTTCGTGGACGCGGTCCACCCGGATGATCCCCTGCGTCTGGCGTCGGTCGCGGCGTTGAGTGTCCGACTCGCTGCGAGCGGAAAGCTCGTCGGGGGGCCGATACGGCGACCCAAACGGTCTGCGGTGGAGATGCCGGCATCGATCGCGTCGTTCCGCGCGGTCGGTGCACTCGAGCCCCACGCGTGGTCGGCGAAGATCTCCGCGGGCGCGGTTCGAGCAGGGCGCGGCTCGTGGATGCTCGCGCTCGACCGCGGTGTCGTCGGTGAAACGGCAGATGAAGCGGCGCGCACTTTTGCGGCGTTCGGGCTGCCTGAGGATGTGGCCCGGCTCGTGACCGGACTTCCGGGTCACGACGGCGAGTTCTACCTCGGGGTCGACCCCGACCCGTCGGGGGGCGGCGAACGACGCAAGGTGTACATCGACATCGCTCGACCGGACACGTGGGATGCACTGCTCGAGGCGTTCCCCGGAATCGACGAGCTGAGCGACGACTCGGTGGTGTCCCCGGGCTTCGAGATGGCCGGCCCGCCCAGATCGTTGGCGTTCAAGTGGCGGACCGACCGGCCGGGATTCGACCTTTCGATCTACCGGGAACACCACGACCCGGAGGTCACGATCGCCGAGGCGATCGACCGGGTGCTTCCCGGATTCTCCGACTGGGTCGCCCCGATTCGGTCATTGGTGGAGACCGGCAGGCCGCTCGACGACAGCCTGGGGACAGGGGACTTCGAGGTGATCGAAGACAACGGTCGCCACAGTGTCGACGTGCGCTTTCCGTTGCGCACCGCCCGGGGCGAGCGCATCGTGCCGACCCGTGTGATGGCCGAACTGGCGGGCCTGAAGGTGGAGGAGTCCGAGCGCTGGGCCCGACTCATCTCCCGTTCGCCGGTGTCGAATGTCGTGTTCGGTGTGGTTGGCGAGAGTGGCCCGTTCGTCGGTTTCTACGCACCGTGACGTCGGGCCGTCGTCCCATTCAGGAACTCGCCGCCACCGTGCCGATCCACACGATCGCGTACCGAGCGGAGGCGGAGACCTTTCGACTCGTCGTCGAGCCCGGGGTGACCGGTACCCTGGCACGTCGTGATTCCCGCACGGTTTCGCCCGGTTCTGGATGAAGTCGCGCCGCTCGGTGCGCGCTTCAGCGATGCCGGCAAGCGGCTCTACCTCGTCGGCGGCGTCGTGCGTGACCTGCTGAGTGGCCGTGCACTGGGCGACGACGCCGACCTCGACTTCACGACCGACGCCACGCCAGAGCAGACCAAGGAGTTGCTCCAAGGCCTGGCGACGGCGCTGTGGACCCAAGGGGAACGCTTCGGCACGATCGGGGCGAAGGTCGCCGGTCGGAGCGTCGAGATCACCACGCACCGTGGCGAGGCGTACCGTCCCGACTCACGCAAGCCCGAGGTGACCTTCTCGAGCGAGATCACCGACGACCTGGCGCGTCGTGACTTCACCGTCAATGCCATGGCGATCCAGGTGCCCGGACCCGAACTCATCGACCCCTACGGCGGTGCGGTCGACCTGGTCGCCGGCCGTCTGCGCACCCCGTTGTCGCCGGAGGAGTCGTTCTCGGACGATCCGCTCCGGATGATGCGCGCCGCCCGGTTCATCGCCGGTCACCAGCTCGTCCCCGACGAGTCCCTCGTGACCGCGGCCACGGTGATGGCCGAGCGCCTCTCGGTGGTGTCCGCGGAGCGGATCCGCGACGAGCTCGACAAGCTGTTGGTCGTCGAGGATCCCGGCCCCGGATTGTGGTTTCTCGTCGACACCGGGCTGGCCGACGAGTTCCTGCCCGAACTCGGCGGGCTGAGCCTCGAACAGGACCCCATCCACCGCCACAAGGACGTGCTGGCCCACACGATCGCCGTGGTGCGCAAGACCAGGCCCCGGCGCCTGCTTCGCCTGGCCGCACTGTTGCACGACATCGGCAAGCCGGCGACCCGGCAGTTCGGTGAGAACGGGGTGAGCTTCCATCATCACGAGGTGGTCGGTGCCCGCATGGCCAAGGCGCGGATGAAGGCGCTGCGCTACGGCAACGACGACATCGAACGTGTACGCAAGCTGGTCTTCCTGCACCTGCGCTTCCACACCTACGGCATGGGCTGGACCGACTCGGCGGTCCGCCGCTTCGTGCGCGACGCCGGCGACCAACTCGACGATCTGATCGAGTTGACCCGGTGTGACGTGACGACTCGCAACCAGCGCAAAGCCGAGAGGCTGTCGCGGCGCATGGACGAACTCGAGGCCCGCATCGCCGAACTCGACGCCGCCGAGGAGCTCGCGGCGATCCGACCCGATCTGGGCGGCGACCAGGTCATGGCGCATCTGGGCATCGGTCCGGGTCGCGAAGTGGGCGATGCGCTCAAGATGCTGCTCGAGGCCCGGCTCGACGACGGACCACTCGGGGAGGAGGCCGCCTATGCCCGCCTCGACACCTGGTGGGCTGCGCGTCGTGACGACTCCTGACGTGCCCCGCGGACCGGCGCCGGCGGCACGGTCGACCGTCGAATCCGATTGCGGCGGTGGCCGCTACATGCCCTGTTTGCGGGCCCGCATGATCATCGTCGGCGGCACGTAGCGGAGCACGTCGGCCCAACCCGATCGCGGCGGATGCTCCATCGACGCCGCGGGTTCGGCCATGATGTCGACCCGGTAGTTGTTCCGGCTCAACATGGTGAACAACTCGGCGACCGTCGGTGAGGCCTCGAACCATGAGCGACGGATGTGCAGGGGTTGGGCGGCGGCGGGGTGGATCAGTCGCAGTGCCGGATGGGGGAGCGAGATGATCAGCGGCGCTTCCTGTCTGAGAACCCGGTGGATCTGGCGGATCAGCCGGGCCACGTCGTCGACACCGACGAAGCCGTACGCCGACAGCGCCACATCGATGCCCTCGGCCCGCAGAAAGGCGAGATCGGCGAGCTCACCGGTGTGCAGTTCGACCTTCACGCCTGCCGCGTCGGCGGCCGCTCGGGCGTTGGCGATCTGGTCGGCGGAGGGATCCACGGCGATCACCCGGGCTCCCCGTTGGGCCATCCGGATCGCGTTGTGCCCGGCCCCACACCCCAGCTCGAGAACCCGCCGTCCCTCCAGGTCGCCGATCAGGCGAAGGTCGGCTTCGCCGGGAATCGCCCCGCCGAAGACGATGTCGTCGCCGAGTTCCCGGGCATCGGGGTCGGACAGCGTGAACGGTTTCCAACCGGGCGTGGGCATGACGGACTCTTCGGTTGCCATGGCCCAAGTCTGGTCGCCGACCGACCCCGGACCGGGGATGGCCGGACGGGTCGCGAAAAACCAGTAGTGGACCACTGACGCACCCGGTCGGCGACCTCGGTACCGTCGATCGGCGATGAGCGAAACCGAACTGGTCGACGACCTCCCCGCGATGATGGCCGTGGCGCTCCGCCTGAAATGGGCCGGGCACGACGACTCCACCATCGGCACGGCGGTGGGGATCCCGATCGAAGGCGTGGCCAGTCTGGTCGAGCTGGCCGAGGCGAAACTCGAACGCCTGCGGTCGATGCCGCACCAGTGAGCGGGCCGCCGAGTGAACAGACGATCCCGTTGGGATAGGTTCGGCGTCGTGGATCCCGATGGCGAGGGCGATTCGGCCTGGCCCTTCCATGCGCGTGCCGAGGAGTTCGAGGCGGTCGTCGCGGAGATCGAACGGGCGGACGTCGAGCGTTCCGGGCCTGGCGGTGTGTGCATCGCCGGTCCCGCGGGCGTCGGCAAGACCCGTCTGTTGACCGAGGTGCACCGGGTGACGGGTCGTCACCTGCCACTGATCATCGGAACCCGCTCGGCGGCGCTCACCCCCTATGGCGCATTGGCGCCACTCGCACCGGGTTCGTCCCTGCACGACCACACCGATGCCGCGTCGTGGTTCGCAGCGGTCGCTGCCGAGCTGGCCACGCGGGCCGAGGGACGCCCGGTGCTCATGGTCGACGACGCACACCTGCTCGACGACCTCAGCGCGACCCTCGTTCTGCATCTGGCCATCACGGCGTCGGTCACGGTGGTCACGACGATCCGTCAGGGCGAAGCCTGTCCGGACCCGATCGATGCGCTGTGGCGCGACGGTCTGACCCGACGCGTCGATCTGCAACCGTTCTCGCGCGCCGAGACCGAAGCGCTCATCACGAGCGTGCTCGACGGCCCGGTCGGCGGCCGCGCCCTGCAGCTGCTGACCGAGACCTGCGCCGGAAATGCCTTGTTCGTCCACGAGGTGCTCATCGCGGCGCGCGACTCGGGAGCCCTCCGCAGCGTCGACGGGGTCTGGCGGTGGAACGGTGAGGTTCCCCACGCGCCCCGGCTCGTCGATGCGGTCGTGAACCGGATGTCCGGTCTCGACGAGCAGGCCCGACGTGCCATTGCGATCATCGCGCTGGGTGAGCCCCTCGACGTCGACCTCGCGACTGCGGTCGCCGGCGCAGACGCGGTGTCGGCCGTGGCCCGAGCCGGATTGATCGAAGTGCACCCGAGCGAGCGTGGCCCGTCGTGTGCGCTGCGCCATCCGCTGTACGGCGAGGTGATGCTCGACAAGCTGGGGTTCATCGAACGCCGTCGACTCGCCGGCGAGTTGGCCGACGCGCTCGCTGCGACCGAACCCGACCAGGGCGCCGCACAGCTCCTGCTCACCCGCCGCCTGGAAGCCGGTCGGACGGTGCCCGCCGATGAGTTGTTGCGGGCCGCGCTGGTGGCGAACGACTCGTTCGATTTCACTCTGGGCGGGGAACTGGCTGCCCAGGCGATCACTGCGGGGGCAGGCCCGCTCGCGGACGTGGCGCGTGCCAGGGCCGCCAATGCGTCGGGCGACACCGATGCGGCGCTGGGGATCCTGGCCGATGCCGAAGAACGGATCCTCACCACCGATTCACTCGAACTGCATCAGCGGTACGTCGACACGTTCTTCAATACCGTTCACATGGCAGCCGGGCGCAGCGACGAGGCATTGGCGATGCTCGATCGTCTCGCTGCTGCCGGCACGCGCTTCGACGCAGCTCACCGGGTCGCGCTCGAAGATCTCGCGGCGGCCTACCGGGCCCGGATCCTCGTCCACCACGGCCAGTTCGACGACGTCATCGCGCTCGGTTCGGGAGTGCTGGCCCACGCGGACACGCCGGATCTGGCGCGGCTGCACGCGTTGCAGACGACCGGTGAGTCCCTCGCCTATCAGGGTCGGACCCGATCGGCGCGGATCCTCCACGACGACCTGCGACGGCTGGCAGCGACCGGTCGACGCGAGGTGCGTATCGGCGCGGTGTGGGCCGGCATGCAGGAGGTGCTGTGTCTGGCCCAGGAGGGGCGGATGACCGATGCGGCACCGATCGTCGAGGCGGCCGCCGAGACGATGCGTACCAGCGCCGATGACGAGGCCAGGGGCCTGGTGAACGTCGTGTTGAGGGCGGTCCGTCTCGGGCAGGGCCGCCCGGTGTCGGCGCGCCGGTCCCTGCTCGATGCGCTCCACGCCTACCGGGGCTTCGATCCGGGTGGCGGCCGGGTCTGGGCGTTGGCGATGCTCGCCCAGTCCGAGGCGATGCTCGGACGCGCCGCCGAGGCCCGACGTGCGGTCGACGCCTGCAATCGTGACCGCGACACCCTCGGTGGGGTGCGGTCTGCGCTGGATTTCGCGTTGGCCGACGCGTACGTCGCGATGGTCGAGGGGAGAACGACGGCGGCACCCCGGATCATGCTCGACGCACTCGATGCCTTCGAGGGGAACGTGATGTTCCAGATCCGGTCGATGCATCTCGCCACGGTGTTGGGGGCAGATCCGGCACCCCTCGTCGAACCGATGGCGGCGATGGCCGCGACCACCGAGTGCGAGTTCCCCGACCACTGCGTCACCCACGCCACCGCTCTGGCCGAGGGTGACGGGTCCGCGCTCGAGACGGTGGCAGCATCGTTCGCCGAGCTGGGACTCACCCTGCGGGCGGCGGAGATCGCCGCCCAGGCGTCACGTTGCTTCCGTGCAGCGGGGGTGCATGCCGGTGCGGCCCGCACCGCGACGCGGAGCCGGGCGTTCGCTGCGGCGTGTGAAGGGTCGACCACGATCGCCCTGGCGGACCTGGAAGAGGTGACCGCATTGAGTCCACGTGAGCGTGAGGTCGCCCAGTTGGCTGCCCGAGGCCACACCAATCGCGCCATCGCCGAGGCGTTGTCGGTGTCGGTGCGCACCGTCGAGTCGCACCTCTACAACGTGTTCGCGAAGATGGGGATGACCCAGCGCGCCGAGCTTGGAGCGGTCCTCCTCGGACCACAGGATCGACCCGACCACTAGTCCCGGGCCAGGGCCATCGCAGCTGCGGTGCGCAGCGCGCGGCTCGATGGGACGCTCCGCGTGACGGTCGAGCGGTTCGCGACGTGCGCGGGGTGGGTGGGGGCGACCCGCTGGTCGTGGGGGCGCTCTCCGTCGTGATCGACCCGGGAGATGCCCACTACCATCGGAAGATGACCTCTCCAGGAGGGGCCCGGCTCGAGGTGTTGGGCTGCACGGGCGTGCGAGGGCCATCGGGAAATCGGGTGGAGATCGCCCGCCCTCAGGTCGCCGCGGTCCTGGCCATGATGTGGGACGAGGCCCGACCGGTCAGACGCGAAGAGCTCGCCGAGCTGCTCTGGGGCGAATGGGACCTGCCCGACCACTGGCCGGGGGCCGTGCGCGGAGTGGTCGCCAAGGTGCGGCGGGTGCTCGAAACGGCGGGGTTCTCCGCCGACGCGGTCGTGTCGCAGGCAGGGTTGACCCGTCTCGACCTTCCCTCGGGTGCGACGACGGATCTGGCCGAGGCCGAGGACCTCGTTGGTCGGGTCGGTGACGAGCTCCGCGATGGCGACCCCGACACGGCGATGGCCTTGGTCGAACAGGCGCTGGTCGTGCTCGATCGACCGCTCGCGATCGTCGCCGAGGGTGACTGGCCGCGGCGGCTCCACCTGCGGGCCGAGACCTACCAACGGCAGGCTCGGCGGCTCCAGGTGAGAGCGCTGCTGGCGACCGGTCGCAACACCGAAGCCGTCGCGGCGGCGAGTGAGCTCGTGGCCCGCGACCGCCTCGACGAGGTCGCTCATGAACTACTGATCAGTGCGAATCTCGCCGCAGGCCGACGGGTTGCTGCCAGACAGGCCCACACCGAACTCATCGAGGTGCTCGAATCGGAACTCGGTGCCGAACCATCACCGCACATCGCCGGGCTCGTCGCTCGGGCCCGGACCCCCGAACCACGCCCGGATCCACCGTCACCGACCGGTGTGGGCGAGCGATTCCTGGGGCGTCATGCCGAGCTCGCCGCGTTGGGTGAGTTCCATGACCGGGTCGTCGCGACGAACGCCCCCGCCTTGCTCGTCGTCCAGGGCCCGACAGGTATCGGCAAGAGCCGACTCGTCGAGGAATTCCTCGCCCAGGTTCCCGGCCGCGCGCTGTGGGGACGGTGTCGAGCGGTTCTCGGTGAATCCTTCGAACCGTTCGTCGACGCCTTCCGGAGCCTGGGTGCCCTCGACACCGAAAGCGACCGAACGCGATCGATGGTGACCGAAGCGCTGGAGACCCTCGTCGCCCACGGTCCGTCCTCGACCGCACACGGCACGCGCGAGCGCCGTGCCCGGGCGATCCAGCAGGTCGTCGACGCCGTGACCGAGCTGTGCGCGGCGGCGCCGCTGGTGATGGTCATCGACGACCTGCAATGGGCGTCAGGCGACTCGATCGCGTTGGCGCAACGCCTCCTGGAGACACCGAATCTGCCGTTGTTCGTGATCGCCACGGCGCGTGACGGCGTCGACGAACCGGCACCGATGACCGAGTTGTTGCGTGCCGCGCCGACGCGGGTGGTGGTGCTGCCCGCCCTCGGGGTCGACGACATCGAACCGATGGCCGTCGATCTGGTCGACCTCGTGGGTTCGACGATCGACCCGCAGGTGCTCTCCTCGCTGTTGTGGCAGCGAACCGGCGGACTTCCCTACTACCTCACCGAGGTCGTTCGTGATGCCGGGCGTCGGAGAAACCTCCAGGTCGACACGATTCCCGAACAGGTCCGCGCCTGGGTGCAGAACCGGGTGGCGTCGCTTCCCGGCGACCAGGGGTCCCTCATCGAGACGGCCGCGGTGATCGGTCTGCGTCCGTCGGTGTCACTGGTCGAAGCCTGCTGGATCGGGCCGGAGGACGCCGCGCTCACCGGACTGGAGCAGCTGGTGCGAGCCGGCTTCCTGATCGAGACGGACCACCCCGACGTGCTGGAGTTTCCCCACCAGATCACCCGCGAGGTCGTCGAAGCACAGATGAGTGCGGCCCGCCGGACGCGCCTGCACGAACGAGTTGCGGAGGTCCTCGTCGGGGCAGACGACGGTGATCGTGTCCACGCGCAGGTCGCCTACCACCTGTCCCAGGCGGGTCCGACGTACGTGGCAGAAGCCGCCCGGCACGCCTATCTCGCCGGCGTGGCTTCGTTGACCCGCGGTGCCTGGGCCGAGGCTGACGAGTTGTTCGGTTCCGCGCTCGACCTTCTCGAGGTGGCGCCGGTGCCTCTCACCGCGTCCGTACTCGTTGCGTCGGGGTGGACCCGCCATGCGCTCGGCGATGCGGCCGACGGGGCACGCCTGCTCGACGAGGCCACCGCTCTGGCCGCCGAGTTGCACCTGCCACACGAAGCGGCCCGTTCCGCTCTCTTTCTGACCGGTCGTGCCGGGCGCGGTGCGGCCCTCGCGATGGGCGACGACGAACGGGTGCGCCGGCTCCGGGTGGCACTCGATGCGGTCACCTCATGGTCGGGTCACACGACCGACCACGACACCGCGCTGTTTCCCCTGACCGATCGGGCGCAGGCGGCCCTTCGCACCGCGGTCGAGGTCGAGTTGGCGTGGGCGATGTTGTTCACCGGGTCGTTGGCCGAGCGGACCGACCTGCTCACGGGCACGCTGGCCCGGGCGCGGGCCGACGGCGCGACGCCGGCGAGATTGGCCCGCGCGCTGCTCGCGCAGCGCAACGTCCTCACCGGACCAGGCCAGATCGGGGAGCGACTGGCCGTGGTCGACGAGGTCCTCGCGCTCCCCCACGACGAGCTGCCCGTGGACACGCTGGTTTCGGCTCTGTTGTGCCAGCACGAGGATCGGCTCTCGTCCGCTGACCGGGAGGGCGCTCACGCCGCGCTCGAGGCGGCGACACGCGCCGTGCAACGGCACGCCCACCCGTACTGGCATTGGGCGTGTGCCACGTGGGGCTCGCTGTGGTCATTGGTGAACGGGCGGCCCGATGAGGCCGAGGCGGCGCTCTGCGAGGCAGCGGCGATCCAGCCGGAGGGTTCCGCCGAGGCCGCCGCATGCGGGGCGGTGCAGCTCGTCGCGATCCGGCTCGCGCAGGGGCGGGCCGATGAGATGGTCGATGCGCTCGTGGCGAGTGCCGCCGCGCACCCGGAGGTTCCGGCGTATCGGGCGGTGCTGGCGCTCACTGCTTCGTTGGCGGGAGACGAGGCGACGGCCGAGAAGGCGTACCGGCACTTCGCCGCCGAGGGATTCGCGGGCGTGCCGACCGATTCGAATCGGCTCCTGACCCTGGCGGTGCTCGGTGATGTCGCCGCCGATCGGGGCGACGAGCAGGGTGCGTCGACCCTCGATGGCCTCCTTGCTCCCGATGACGGGGTGATGGTGGTCTTGAACTGTTACGGCGGGGGAGGCTCGTGGTGGGGACCCGTCGCCCGGATCCGGTCGCGTCTGGCCGACGTGCTCGGCCGGCCCGACGACGCCGAGGCGGCTCGGGCCCGGGCGCAGGTGTCGATCGACGCGCTCGGCGCCGCCACCCTCGGCCAGCCCGGCCTCTGACCCCTGACCCCGAGCGAACTTCGGGAGGTTCCCATGGATAGACCCAGGTGT
>JBDZUV010000089.1:0-12627 GCA_040255345.1 Actinomycetota bacterium
GGACCGCGCTCTGGTGGCGCTGGCTGCCGGATGTCGTCGTCGACAACCACGGTGGCGGGATCTTCTCGTTCCTGCCCCAGGCCGACGCGCTCGACGAGTCGCGTTTCGAACAACTCTTCGGCACGCCCCAGCCGGTCGACCTCGAAAGGTTGCTCGCCGCGCACGACATCGCCACGCACGTCGTCCGGACCGCCGCGCAGCTCGAGCGGGCACTGAGCGCGACGCAAGAGCAGCGAGGAGTGCGGGCGATCATCGTGCGGACCGACCGCGCCGCGAACGTCGCACTGCACGACGAATCGACTGCTGCCGTCGCCGTCGCGTTGGACACATGACCACTCCGCTGTGGCTGCTCCACGGATTCACCCAGACCACGGCCTCGTTCGACCCGCTCCGGATCGCGCTCACCGACCACGGCATCGACTCCGAGCCGCTCGAACTCCCCGGGCACGGCACCGGTTCGGGGCCCGATCGGCTGGTCGACGGCGACCTGTGGGCCGGCGCCGACGAGCTCGCCACCGGACGCCGTGGTATCTGGCTCGGCTATTCGATGGGCGCGCGACTCGCCTTGCACATCGCGCTCGCCCACCCCGACGCGGTGACCGGCCTGGTGTTGATCGGCGGCACGGCGGGTATCGACGACGCGGTCGAGCGGGCCGCACGCCGCGTCGCGGACGAAGCGCTGGCCGACCGGATCGAGCGTGAAGGCCTGGAGTCGTTCCTGCACGACTGGCTGACCAAACCGCTGTTTGCGACGCTGCCCGACGACGCCGGCCGCATCCTGCGGCGGGCGACGAATCTCGCCTCGGGAGTCGCGTCGTCATTGCGTCGCTGGGGCACCGGCACGATGGACCCACCGCTGTGGGACCGTCTGGGCGAGATCGAGGCGCCGACCCTGGTGCTCGCCGGTGCACTCGACGACAAGTTCACCGCGGCGGGTCACCGGCTGGTCGACGGCATCGGCACGAATGCCCGGTTCGCCGCGGTGCCCGACGCCGGTCATGCGGCACACAGCGAACGACCCGTCGTCGTCGCCCGACTCGTCGCCGACTGGTTCACGCCCTCCCGTCTCTTGCGCTGACCCCCGCTGATCCCCGTCAGGTTCGCGGTGGGATGGCGGTGAGGACCGTCAAACGAGGGCGAGGCCGAATGCGAACAGCAGGCCGGTGACCAACTGCGTCCGCCCGGTCGCACCCAGCACCGGGATCAGGTCCTTGCCCGTCGCACCACCGAGCACCGCCCGGATCGCGGGAAGCGCCACGACCGCCCCGAGTGCCCCGAGGGTGCCCCACGGCCGGCCCGCCGCAACTGCCACCACGGCGACGCCCACCAGTGAACCCACGAGCAGCCCGGTGTGCAGCCACCGGGTCGCCCGGTCGCCGATCCGCACCGCCAGGGTTTGCTTGCCGGTCGCGGTGTCACCGGGGATGTCCCGCAAGTTGTTGACCACCAACAGTGCGGTCGCCAGAAAGCCGACGGGTACCGACGCCGCGAACGCCACGCCACTCAGCGTCCCGGTGTTCACATAGGCGGACCCCACGGTGGCGACCACCCCGAAGAACACGAACACGAAAGCCTCGCCGTACCCGGCGTACCCGTACGGGTGCGAGCCGCCCGTGTAGAACCAGGCCGCCGCGATCGCAGCCACACCCACGACGATCAGCTCCCACCCCACGGCCACCGCCAGGGCGAGGCCGGCCACACCGGCGACGCCGAACGCCGCGAACGCAGCCAGTTTCACCGAACGGGGTCGGGCGAGCTTCTGGCCGACGAGCCGTACCGGGCCGACCCGGTGCTCATCGTCGTCGGTGCCCCGCACCCCGTCGGAGTAGTCGTTCGCGTAGTTCACTCCGACCTGCAGCGCGAGGGAGACCACCAGCGCACACGCGACCCGCCAGGCGATCACCCCGTCGCCGACCGCGACCGCCGTTCCCACCGCCACCGGCACGATCGCCGCCGGCAGCGTCCGGGGCCGAGCCCCTTCGAACCATTCGGTCACCGTCGCCATCGGCCCGGAACCCTACGTGGTCGACACCGCCGCCCCCGACATCACCAGACACCGGCCGGACCCACGTGTTGCCGTACTTCTGGCCCACGCCGCGTGGTGGCGCCGGCGACACGACCGGACCCGCCCCACCGTCGACGCCGACGTGCTGCTGGGTGCGCCTCGGGCGCCGCAGCTCCGTCGACGACCGAGAGCGCCGACCGGCATCGATCGGGTGGCGCGTCAGGAAGCGTCTGCGACGTTCACGGCGAGTCGCGAGGACGAGGACGACGCGGGCGGGCGTACCGACCGGCGGGGCGGCCCCCGAATGTCGCCTGACACGGCACTAACATGGTCCGCCGCCATGTCCACGCCCCGCCTCGTCACCCTCGACGCAACGGGCGACCCGGGGTTCGTGACGCGTCTGGCGCGTATCTGGGATCAGGGCGATGCGGCCCTGCCCGTCGACCCCCGACTGCCGGCCGACAAGCAGGCCGAGCTCCGCCACCGGATGGGCGTCGGCGACGCGGTCGCCGACGGTGACGCGCTCGTGGTGGCCACGAGTGGCTCCACCGGCGCCGCCAAGGGAGTCGTGCTCACCCACGACGCGTTGGCCGCCCAGGCCCGGGCGGTGCACGAACGCCTCGCGGTCGACCGCGACTGCGACCGCTGGTGTGCGTGCCTGCCGCTCGCACACGTCGGCGGGCTGGGGGTCGTCGTGCGCGCCCTGGTCGACGATGTGCCGCTGCAGGTCATGCCCCGATTCGCGCTCGACGTGGTCGATGCGAGCCTGATCTCTCTGGTGCCGACCGTGCTCGACCGACTCGACACCGCCGCGGTGGCGCGGTTCCGGTGGATCGTCCTCGGCGGGTCAGGCGACCCGGTGGAGCGTCCAGACAACGTCGTGCGCACCTGGGGCATGACCGAATCCGGCGGCGGGGTCGTCTACGGGGATCGGCCCCTGCCCGGGGTCGAGGTGCGCGCCGTCGACGGTGAGCTCCACATCCGGTCCGCCGGTCTGTTGCGCTGCTACCGGGACGGCACCGACCCGAAAGACCCCGACGGCTGGTACGCAACCGGTGATCTCGGCTCGGTCGACACCGCCGGGCAGGTGACCGTCGTCGGCCGCCGCGATCACCTGATCATCACCGGGGGCGAGAACGTCTGGCCCGAGTCGGTCGAGGCCGTCCTCCGGACGCTGCCCGGCATCGCCGATGTCGCCGTCACCGGCCGGGACGACCCCGAGTGGGGCCAGCGGGTGGTCGCGCTGGTCGTCCCGACTGAACCGTCCGACCCACCGGATCTCGCCTCCCTCCGCGACGCGGTCGGCGATGCGATCGCCCGCTTCGCCGCACCCCGGGAGCTGGAGTTGGTCGAGGCGATTCCCCGCACGGCACTCGGCAAGATCCGTCGGAGCGACTTGTGACCCGCCACCTC
Organism: Actinomycetota bacterium; assembly: GCA_040255345.1. Classification (GTDB taxonomy): domain Bacteria; phylum Actinomycetota; class Acidimicrobiia; order Acidimicrobiales; family Iamiaceae; genus JAFDWI01. Next base: position 3,419 of record JBDZUV010000089.1, read on the forward strand.
GTGCTCGCATCGGGTTCTCCGGCACGCGCGCGGTTGCTGCGCGATGCGGGCATCGAGACCGAGGTGATCGTGTCGGGTGCAGACGAGACGATCGACTCCGGCCTCGACCCGGCCGTCGCGACGGTGGATCTCGCCCGGCGCAAAGCCGACGCGGTCGCCGTCGGGTTGGCCGGGAGCGACCCCGCTCCGCTGGTGCTCGGCTGTGACTCGATGCTCTTCTTCGCCGGCACCACCCACGGCAAGCCCCTCACCGCGGACGCCGCGACGGCCGCGTGGCAGGCACGTCGGGGGTGCTCGGGGGTGCTGTGGACCGGGCACGTGCTGGTCGACCTCGCCGACGGACGGCACGTCGATGCGGCGTGCGCCACCACCGTGCACTTCGCCGAGGTCACCGACGCCGAGATCGCCGCGTACGTGGCGACCGGCGAACCCCTCGAGGTCGCCGGAGCGTTCACTCTCGACGGTCGGGGCGCCGCGTTCATCGAACGCATCGAAGGCGACCACTCCAACGTGGTGGGCCTGTCGCTGCCCACGCTGCGGGTGTTGCTCGGCGAGCTCGACCTGACGATCATGGATCTGTGGCGATGACCGTGCACATCGGCCCGCACCCGGTCGACCCTCCCGTCGTACTGGCACCGATGGCCGGGGTGACCGACCTGACGTTCCGCACCCTGTGCCGCGACGCCGCCGGCGGGTCGGGCATCTTCGTGAACGAGATGCTCATGGTCCGCGCCCTGGTCGAACACGACCGCCGCACCATGTCGATGGCCCGCTTCGGCGCGGATGAGCACCCGCGCAGTCTGCAGCTCTACGGCACGGCACCACACGTCACCGCAGCAGCCGTGCGCGTGGCGGTCGACGAGCTCGGGGTGGATCACCTCGACCTCAACTTCGGCTGCCCCGCCGCCAAGGTCACGCGCAATGGCGGCGGCGCGGCGATCCCGGTCCGGCGCCGACTGCTCGCCGAGATCATCGACGCCACGGTCCGCGCGGCCGGTGACGTCCCCGTGACCGTCAAGTTCCGCATGGGCACCGACGATGACCATCTCACCTTCCTCGACACCGGCCGGATCGCCGAGGACGCGGGCTGCGCCGCCATTGCCCTGCACGCGCGCACCGCGGAGCAGCACTATGCGGGTCACTCGGACTGGGACGCGATCGGTGAGTTGAAGGCGGCGGTCACGACGATCCCGGTGTTGGGCAACGGAGACATCTGGGAAGCCGGCGATGCACTGGCGATGATGGCGGCCACCGGCTGTGACGGCGTGGTGATCGGCCGGGGTTGTCTGGGCCGTCCCTGGCTGTTCAGGGACCTTGCCGCGGCGTTCGCTGGACGGCCCGTCCCCGATCCGCCGGCGCTCATCGAACAGTGCGGACATCTCCGGCGCCACGCTCATCTGCTCGTCGAGCACCAGGGCCACGACGATCTGCGTCGGTTCCGCCGCCACGCCGCCTGGTACCTGAAGGGCTACCCGCTCGGCGGCGCGGCCCGGCGGGCAGTCACCGCGGTGTCGACCCTCGCCGAGCTCGACGCCACCCTCGACGAACTCATCGATGCCCACGGCAACGTCGCCCTACCCGACGATGCCCGCCGTTCTCCGCGCGGGCACACCTCCGGGCCACATCCGGTTCGGCTGCCCGACGGTTGGTACGACCTCGCCGACGACCCCACCCCGCCCGTGGGTGCCGACATCGAAGTCTCGGGCGGCTGACCCGATCCACGGGACATCTGACCGGTCTGACCGGTCCGGACGAAGACCCGTTCCGCCGACCTCGACGGCAGGATCACTCGCCTCGAACCACCGTGACCCCTTCGACCGCACGCCCACCGCTCAGGCGATCGGGTCGGGCGGTCGCCAGGCCACCCGTGACCGGGCGCTGCTCGACACCGATCTGATGGACACCCTCGACACGCGCCACTGATCTGGCCGCCTGGTCGCCCGGTGGCCTCGACGCTGCGCCGAACGGCGCCGCATCAGATCGGCACCGCCGCGGGCATGGCGACATCCTCGGCGACCGCGAGGATGCGCCGTGTGCCGCGCGATCGGCACCGGGGACCGGTCGACCACGATGGGCTCCTTGCACACCGACCCGTCGTCGACGAGGTCGAGCGCGCAGCGACCTGGTCAGGTTGCGATCGCCACCGGTCGATCATCGGTGACCGCGAGGATCTCGTCCCAGCCTTCGCGCAGGCAGGCGATGAGCCGGTCCGGGTCGGGCACGGCGGCCCGGTCGGAATTGACCGCGACGTGACACGTGTCGACGTAGCTCAACAGGGTGACGTTGACCGCCGCACCACTCAGGGGCGCGAACGCGTACATGTCGGTGACCTTCGCACCGGCCGAGAACAGTTCGATCGGCGCACCCGGCACGTTCGAGGTCACGAAGTCGACGCCGCGCAGTACCGACCCGAACACCTCGGTGGTCACGCTCCGCGGCAGGCGGTTGAGGACACCGGCCATCGGATCGACCAGGTCGAGCGCCGGCTCGGCGCGCTGCCGGGCGACCAGTTCGTGCACCGAACGCATCCGCTCGACCGGGTCGTCGATCACCAACGGGATGTCGAATCGGGCAGGCACGAAATGATTGCCGCCGACCGAGCCCTCGTCGTGGCGCAGATTGATCGGCATCGCCATCCGCAGCGTACCGGTCGACGCCCCGTGCGCTTCGTGGTAGCGGCGCAGGCCCAGTGTCGTCGCCGCGACGAACGCATCGTTCAGGCGACCCTCGGCCACTCGGGCAGCGGCCTTCGCGGCCGCGAGCGGCACGCTGATCGTGTCGAAGTGCATCTTCAACGACCGTTCCGCCATGAGCGTCGACTTCGGTCTGGTCGCCGGGGCGATGAGACGGCCCGCCGAAGCGGCGACCGCTCCACCCTGGCGGAGCGCCGTGCCCGGGTCGCGGAGAAACGCGGCGAGCGCGGCGGTGACCCCACCGGCGACCAGCTGGCCCGTCTCGCGTTCGCGGTCGATCCCGTGACGCACCCCGTCGACGAGGCGCTCGACCGGGTTCATCACATCGGGCTCGGGTGCGGGCGGCAACGGCGCATCGCCGTCGGCCGGGTCGCGTTCCAGGTCGAACAGCACCATCGCCATGGCCACGGCACCGACCCCGTCGGTGATCGCATGGTGGATCTTCGCGATCATCGCCGCACCACCGTCGTCGAGCCCGTCGATGACGTGGATCTCCCACTGGGGTCGGGCGCGGTCGAAGCTCTGCATCGCGATCGGCTGCGCGTAGTCGAGCACGTCACGCATCGTGGCGGCACCCCCTCCGCTCACCCACCGCAGATGGAAGTCGAGGTCGAAGTTCGGGTCGACTTCCCATCGAGGTGGCACGAGCGAGTAGGGGTTGCCGCGCACCCGGTGGCGCATCCGGGGCAACTGCCGGGTGCCGCCCTCGATGAGACGGCGCAGGCGTGCCCGGTCCGGGGTGGCGTCGAGTCGGATGACCGCGGTGATCGTCGATCGCAACAACGGGTCACGTTCGATCGTCCACATCAACGCGTCGGTGTCGCTCATGCGGTGCGTGATCGATTCGGTCATCGTTCCTCCTCGCGCGATCCGGTCCGGTCCGTCGCACAGTCTGCCACCCACCCCGCCACCACCAGATCGCCACTACCCTCGCGGCCATGGCCAACCGTCTCGCCGAAGCGTCGTCCCCGTATCTGCGCCAGCACGCGGACAACCCGGTGCACTGGTGGCAATGGGGCGACGAGGCCTTCGCCGAAGCCGAGCGCCGCGACTGCCCGGTGCTCATCTCGATCGGTTACGCCGCCTGTCACTGGTGCCACGTGATGGCGCACGAGTCGTTCGAGAACGAACGGATCGCCGAGATCATGAACGAGTCGTTCGTGAACATCAAGGTCGACCGAGAGGAACGCCCCGACATCGACGCGCTCTACATGGAAGCCACCCAGGCGATGACCGGCTCGGGCGGGTGGCCGATGACCGTGGTCGCCACCCCCAAGGGTGAGCCGTTCTTCTGCGGCACGTACTTTCCGGCGCGGGGTCGCAACGGCCAGGCCGGGTTCGGGGAGATCTGCGCGGCCCTGGCCGCGGCCTGGGAGGACTCCCGCGATCAGGTGCTCACCCAGGCGGCCGCCGTGGTCGACCACCTGCGTTCGACGACCTTCGAATCGGCCGAGTTGCCGACGATCGCCGACGTCGACAACGCCGTCGCGAACCTCATCGCGCTCTTCGAGCCCCGGTGGGGAGGGTTCGGCGGCGCGCCCAAGTTCCCCCAACCCATGGCGATCGACGTGTTGTTGGCCGCGTTCGTCCGCCACGCGGACGACGCGGCGCTCAAGGTTGCCGTGGACACCCTCGACGCGATGGCCGCCGGCGGGATCTACGACCACCTCGGCGGTGGGTTCGCCCGCTATGCGACCGATACGAAATGGCTCGTGCCGCATTTCGAGAAGATGCTGTCGGACCAGGCGCTGCTGCTCGGCGCCTACACCCACGCCTGGCAACTCGTCGGCCTCGATCGGCACCGACAGGTCATCGCCGAGACGATCGAGTACGTGTTGCGCGACCTGCGACTGGACGGAGGCGGCTTCGCGTCGTCGGAGGACGCCGATGCCGACGGGGTCGAAGGCAGCTTCTCGGTGTGGACCCCCGACGAGATCCGCACCGTGCTCGCCGACGATCCCGAGGCCGCCGAGGCCGCCCTTGGGTGGTGGTCGGTCACCGACGAGGGCAACTTCGAGGGCACGTCGATCCTGCACCGCATCGACCACCGCACCGAGTTGATCCGGCCGCCCGCGGTCGAGCGGGCCCGGACCGCGCTGTTCGCGGCGCGCGAGCAGCGGATCAGACCGGGCCTCGACGACAAGGTGCTGGCCGAGTGGAACGCACTGCTGATCGGGGCGCTCGCCCTGGCGGCGATCGCGCTCGACGAGCCCCACTGGTTGGCCGCCGCCGAGTCGTGCGCGGACTTCCTGGCGACGAACCTGCACGACGACGCCGGCTGGCACCGCTCGTGGCACCCGGCCGGAGGCGCGGGCCCGCGGGCGTTCGCCGTGGACCTCGCGACCCTGTGTGATGCGTTCACCCGCCTGTACGAGGCGACCGGAAGCGACCGGTGGCTGGACGAGGCCCGTTCGTGCGCCGAGACGTTGCTCGCGGATTACGCGGACAGCGACGGCGGCGGGTTCTTCACCACCGCCCACGACGGCGAAACCCTCGTCGCCCGCCAGAAAGACGTCCAGGACACCCCGGCCCCTTCGGCGAACAGTGCCGCGGCGGTGGCACTCGCGCGGCTCGGAGCGATCGTGACCGAGGAGCGCTACCTCGACGCGGCCCGTGGGGTGCTGGCGTTGACCGGCCGTTTCGCGGGGCAGCACCCCACCGCGTTCGCCCACCTACTCGCCGCGGTCGCCCTGCTCGACCCGGGCACGGTCGAGGTGACGATCTCGGGCAGCGGCCCGGTCACCGACACGGTCCTGACGGCGTACCGCGCGACGTGGCGCCCCGATGCCGTCGCCCGCTACGAACCAGACGGGGATCCGGGCGCCATGGTGTGTCGCAATCAGGTCTGTGATCTGCCGACCACCGACCCGGCAGTACTCACCGCATCACTCGGCGACTGACATCGGGACTTCGTATCGGGTCGTCGTCGGCGATGTCGCTGGCCGTCGAGCTGATCGCCGGAGGGACTGGTCCAGTGGGGAACCTGCCGGTCATCGAGGGTCATCGTCCAACCGTTGCGGTGGGTGACCCCGTGATGATGGCGGCACAGGGCGACGAGATTGGCCAGGTCGGTGGGGCCTCCGGTGTGCCAGTCGACAACATGATGGTGGTCGCACCAGGCAATCGGTGCGTCACAGCCGGGGAACGTGCACCCGCCGTCGCGCATGGCGATGGCTCTGCGCTGCGCGATGGTGGCGAGCCGCTTGGTGTGGCCGACATCGACCGGTATACCCATCTCGTTCACGACGACCGCCCACACCTCAGGGTCACAGCCCCAGACGTCGGCCGCGGCTCGGGGCAACGGGGTACCTTCGGCGTCGGTCACCTCGGAGTCGTGGACCACCAGTGTGACCTCCGCGCGGGGTCCGGCACCGGACCCGGGCTCGGCACCAACCGCTTCGCGGATCAACTCCGCCATGGCGAGTGCTCGAAGCACCTTGCGGGGAGGGACCGCCAAGTCCGGGGTCAGCTCGCGGTCTCGGGTGAAGCGTCTGAACAGCTCGTCGGCCTTGGCCTCGACCGCAGCGCGAATCGCCAGGCCGTTCGCCGCATCGAACGATCCGGAGACATCGGTGCATCCGTCGAGCGTCTTGGCGAGATGCAGTTCATTCGCCGAATACGGATCAGGCTCTACACCATCGGCGTCGGCATATTCGGCCAACGCGATGACGTCACGCTTCCATGGTTCGAAAGTCGAGCTCTCCGCGAGAGCGATGATCTCTTCCTGTGCGGCGACGAGCACGTCGGTGATGCGTGGATTGTCGACGTCACTGAGACATTTCGCATGATCGTAGCTCAAGTGACCGTCGCCCACCGCGTCATCGATGCGATCGAAATGGTGCCGCAGAGATCGGCCGACCCGCAGGCGGCTCCTGATCTGCCCGCGGGCACAGCCGGTTTCCCGGGCGACCCACGAAACGGTCTTCATACCGTGATCGCGGTCGGTCACCCCGCGGCCATCCAATTCCGCCAGCACGCGTGCGTGGGCGGTCTGAGCGAAACTGATCAATGCAGACAAGCCCACCGCCGAATCGAGCAGTTCATCGTCATGACACGCGCGCACATCGAGCCCTGCGAGATTGCGCCCGATTTCGTGGAGTTCGGTGCCATCGACCATACGATCAACAGTAGAAGCAAGGTGTGACATTTCGAGGCCGGAACGGCACCTGATCCAAAGATGTTCAGAAACTTTTCTCTGACGTCCAACGCCACATGGGCCACCGAGATGAACGAGTCTGTTGCATCACCAGTCCACGACGGCCCAGCTTTCGGGAAGCGTCGGTGTCGTCCATGTCGACTCGGGTACGAGCGGCTTCCAGGCCTCATCTGTGAACGGCCACGCCCTCGCCTCGATCCGGGAAATCACCGCATCCGCGAGCCGATCGGTCGCCGCGGCCTCCGCCGCTGGTATCTTGCCAACCTCGACCGACCAGTCCAACTCGTCCCGGTCCTTGATGCGCCACGACGCGAGATCGTCGGCGACCGCGATGTCGAGGATGTCGTCTCGAGAGTCGAAACCGATCGGAGTCTGCTTCCAGGGCTGCTCGAAGTTCACGTACCAACCCTCGCACCGACCAGCGGCGCCGTTCCATTGTCGCAGTACCGAGTAGGCACTGCCGACAGGGTGGAGGCGAACCATGTCGGGACCCGGCCAGATGAAATCATCGTGACGGCCATCTCATCCACCGGGCAGCATCGTACGGTCGCGAGGTCCGCCTCGTCGGCCGGTCCGCCACCTGCCGGGAGAGCCGGCCGGCTGAAAAACGACGATCGTGTCCTGGGTCCGTTCGACCAAGTTCGCGGAGAACACGTACCCGACAGATCGAGGCTCCGGTATCGACCGCCACAGAACGGAAGCACCCCGCTGCCAGCCTGAGAACGTGGTCGCGGCGCCGCGTTCGCTTCCCCCCGATGAGATGTCGCCGTGTACTCGACCCACGTCCGGAATCGTATTCGGCGGCCCGCCTGCCGTGCCGGCACGCGGTAACGGCTGGTGCAATCGGGCAGCGGGGTCGCCGCGCGCCGGTCCAATGTGGTGGCGAAGTCCGACGGATCGACGCGCGCCCGGTGGATCAGCCAGACGCCACTGGGCGGGTCCACGATGAGTCCTCTCCGGTTGGACGGTGGAGATCACGTCGACGTCAGATGGGTCTCACCAGTGTCCGCGGTGGACGACGCCGCGACGACGTTGGCGGGTCGCGGATCGACCAAGAGGTTCCGCTCCCTCGGCACGGTGGCCGATGGCGATCGTGCCCGCCGCGCGCCTGCCCGCGGGCACGCCGTGTGCCTCGAGGACCGCGGGCTCGTGGTCGAACAACCCGAAGAAACACGCGCTCATCCCGGCATCCTCGACGGCGAGCAGCAGCGTCTGGACGGCCATGCCCGCATCGACCCACCAATAGGGCACACCCCACGCGTCAGGCGTCGTGCCGAGTCCGGTCTGTGCCTTGTCCGACTCGGCGTAGCGGGCCACGTACGCGCCAGGGTCGACGATCGCGACGACCAGTACCGGCGCCGCGAGCAGACCCTGGTGGGTGAACCCAGCCTGGCGCTCCCCCAGCGTGATCGACCAGTACTTCTCGGTGGACTCGGCAGTGTCCAAGACCAGCCATTCGAGCCCCTGGGCATTGCCCGCGGAGGGCACCTGCCGGGCCAGATCGAGCGTCGCGTCGAGCCACGCCCCATCCACGGGTGCGGGCGAGAAGATCCGCCTCATCCGCCGGTCCCGGACGATGCCGGCGAATCCGCGTTCAGAAACCTCGGTCATGTCGGCGCCGCGATGGCCTGCCACCGGCGCCATCCGACGGAACGACTCAGTCGCCGAGCTTCTCCAGATCATCGGCGAGTGCCCAACCGAAGCCGATGAGCAGCGTGCCCTTCGACGGGTCGACCTCTGCGAACAGTTCGGCCACCCCGGCATCGATCGAGTCGGGGTCGAGCGACTCGTGCGAGAGCAGCACCGGCGGGGTGTCGTCGGTCTTCGCGATGAACGCCCGCTCGTCGTAGCCCTTCATGGGCAGGCCGAAGCGCTTGAGCAGTCGCTTCCCCCAGGCGCGCTCCTCGCCGTTGGCCTTGTAGTCGGGACGGGGAACGATGTCGACGAGGGACTTGAAGGCTTCGAACGCGTCGGCCGATCCCATGCGGGCACCGATGAGGACGTCCTCGTCGGGGAAGGCCATCACGGCCCGGCGGAGCTGCTCGGTCATGATCGCCCGCAGCACCGTGGCCCGCTTCGCGTTGCGCGCCACCGATGCCAATCCGAAGATCACCGCCGGTGTGCCGCCAATGCGTTCCAGGGTGGAGAACGCAAACCCTCGCAGCTTGTCTTTTTCGCGGACCTGAGTGACCAGCACCCACTGTTCGGCCTGTTTCGACAACAGGCCGACTTCGTAGCAATGCGGGGTGCAGGCGCAGAGATCCGCCATCTCGGCCAGTTCCGAATCGCTCAGCGCAGTGCAGTCCTTGCTTTCGGTCTCGGTCGCCATGGTTCTGTCACAACTCCCCAGGTTTGGTCGA
>JBDZUV010000218.1:0-2468 GCA_040255345.1 Actinomycetota bacterium
ACCACCGAGCCGTTCCTGAACCGGCTCGGGCCCTTCGACGCCCCGCCGGCCCCGACGGTCGCCCTCGCAACCTCGCACCCCGGCGAGACCCGGTGGACGCCACCCCGAGCGGAACCGGACGGTTCCCCGGTGCGTGAGGGGGGACCCGACCGGGAGCCGGGGCGACCGGTGGACGCCCCGGCGCCCGCGGTTCCGGTCGCAGGCCCCCCGGCGAGCACGATCGCGGGCCCGGTCGCCCGGCCGACACCCGCCCCCGTCCCGGCCGCGGTCGACGGACCCGCGGTCGCGGCCGCGTCGGCCGGGGGTGGCAACTCGTCGTTCGCCCCCTGGCACGACGGTTCGCCGCCGGTGATCGGACCGGGCGATCGTCGGCGCGGGTGGGTCACCTGGCCGGTCGGGATCGCCCTCGTCGTGCTCTCATCGGCGTCGCCGCTGATCGTGTCGGTGCTCGTCGGGCTGATCGTGTTGCCGTTGCTGGCCACGCGGGGCGATCTCGAGGTCCACCGTCACCGACGCCGGATCGGCGCGCAACGGCGCAAGTGGCACGATGCCCGTCCGGCGATCGTGGGCCCGGTGAGGTTCGTGCGCAACGTCGTGATGGGCGCGGCGCGCGCGCTTCCCGCGGTGGCGCTCGCCGCGATCGGGTTCGCGACCGAGCGCGTCTTCAGCGACACGACGTTCGACCCGCTGTGGCGAGACCTGGTGATCCGGTCGACCGGCGTGGCGATGGCGCTGGTGCTGCTCGTTCCGGCACGACACCCAGGTCGGGGCTACCGCACCGACCTGGGTATCACCTCATGGGCCGGCGCGGTCATGGAGGGGCGCCGGCGTCCCGGTACCCGGGCGTTCGTGGTGTGGGTGATCGCCCTCGCCGCGACCGCATTCGGTGCGTGGCTCGGGCCGGAGCTCTGGCCGCTCACCTGACGGGATCATCCCGCCGGGTCGCGGCCGTCGATCACCGCGCTTTCGACAACTGGCTCCGCCCGGTGGATGACAGCGGAGCGGCGGTACCGGTGCCGGCCTGCCCGCGCAGCCGGCGTTCGACCGGGTCGATCAGCTTCCGCGCTTGCCGGCGTTCGGCTTGGTGCCGTGGTTCGCCTTCTTCCGACGCGCGTTGATCTTCTTCTTGAGCGTCCGCTTCGACATGGCCGTCGATGCTACCGGGGCACTTCCCCGGCGCCCCAATGACGGCCCCGGCCGGTCGCGCCACCACCCCGACCGGCCGGGCCACCGATGCCGAAGGCCCCGACGATGCCCGGTACCGTTCAGGGCCATGGAGCGCTTCGGATTCGTGGGGTTGCCCAACGCGGGCAAGTCATCGCTGTACAACGCGCTGGCAGGAGGCGGCGCGCTCGCGGCGCCCTATGCGTTCGCCACGACCGATCCCAACGTCGGGGTCGCGAAGGTGCCCGACGAACGACTCGACCGGCTGGCCGAGATGAGCCAGAGTCGCAAGGTCGTGCCCGCGTCGGTGCAGTTCGTCGACATCGGCGGACTGGTCGAAGGAGCGAGCCAGGGCGAGGGGCTGGGCAACCGTTTCCTCGGCGGGATCCGCGAGGCCGATGCGGTCGTGTACGTGTTGCGGGCGTTCGTCGACGGTGACGTGCCCGGCCCGGCCGATCCGCTCGAGCATCTGCGTGTGCTCGAGATCGAGCTGACCCTGGCCGACCTGGAGAGCGTCGAAGCCCAGATCGCCAAGCGCACCAAGGCCGCCAAGCAGGATCCGTCGCTCGCCGACGAGGTCGCGGCGCTGGCGGCCGCGCAGGAGCTGCTCGCCGAGGGCACGCCGATCTACCGGTCCGGGCTCGGTGACGCCGAACGTGAACTGCTGCGCGGCTACTTCCTGCTGACCAACAAGCCGGTGATGGCACTGGTCAACGTCGGCGAAGATCAGCTCGACGACATCGACGCTCATGTCGCCCCGGTCGTCGACGAGCTCGGCGGCGCGGGCGAGGTGATCGGCATGTGCGTGCAGCTCGAGGCCGAAGCCGCCCAGTTCACCGGCGACGAACGCGCCGAGATGCTCGACGCACTCGGGCTCGGCGAAGGCGCATTGCCGCGCTTTCTGCACACCGCGTACCACCTGCTGGGACTGCGGACGTTCTTCACGACGGGGGAGAAGGAGTCGCGGGCGTGGACGTTCCGGGCCGGCTCGAAAGCACCGCAGGCGGCGGGGGTGATCCACACCGATTTCGAACGGGGATTCATCCGTGCCGAGGTGATCGGCTGGGAAGAGTTGCTGGAAGCAGGTTCGTGGCACGCCGCCCGCGACGCCGGCACCCTGCGGATCGAGGGCAAGGACTACGTCATGGCCGACGGCGACGTGGTCGAGTTCCGCTTCAACGTCTGAGCCACGCGGGTCGCGACCTCGTTGCATCTCCGACCGGTGCCCCCCAGGAGACCGCCAGCGACATCGACCACCTGATCCAGTCTCGACCTGAGCGTCTGGGTGGACGTCTCACTGGACA
>JBDZUV010000090.1:0-12333 GCA_040255345.1 Actinomycetota bacterium
GCCGCTCCCCGGCTCCTTTGGGTCCGGGGAGCGGGGTCGTCGATTCTGGACGGTACCGGTGACCACCCCGTGCGGCGGCCGGGGGAAGCGGGGCATTCGAAGCCGGAAGCGCGAACGCGGTCATCGCGCCCGTCCCCGCCAATGGGTCCGGAGTCGGCGCAGACGAACCCGGCGCTCGACCGGGCCGGTCCCCTCGTGCGAAGCCACGCGGAAACCCGTCAGGGCCCTCGACACGGCCGAACCCTGACGGGTTCGACCGGACCGACCCGTGCCGCACCGTTCCGGGCGGCCCGCTCCTCGGTTGCACGGGTGAGGGAACACCCCGACTGGCGAGGCGCGAGCCGATCGGACCGGGCGCCGTCCCCCATGCGAAGCGGAGCGACTCAGCACCGACTAGCTTGCCGGATCAGGCAGATTCCCGCGGCGCTGGGGGAGCAGCACGCGGCGTCCTTGGCGGGAAGCCGACAACGCCGGGTTTCACGTGAAACACCACATCACTCAGAAGAGGGGGCGCTTTGCAGGGATACCGACTCGCCGGGGGAAGCGGTCGGGGCACGCGTCGACCTGTTCGAGCACCGTGAACGCCGGCGGACCGGCTCGATGCACCACCACCCCCAGCCCCAGCTCCGACAAGCCCCCAGCTGGCCACCGGGCCTGGTTCCCCAGCTCCGATGGCGGGTCACTCACGATGAGGGTCCCACCGGGGACCAGGAGCGGCGCCGCGCATTCGGCCACGACGGCAGGCGGTCCGAAGCTCCTCGCCACGACCACATCCACCCGGGCGCGCCAGTGTGGCGATCGACCGACCAGCTCGGCCCGTTCGGTGAGCACCTGCACCCGGCCGGCGAGGCCCAGGCGAGCCACCGCCGTCGACAGAAAGGCCCCGCGGCGGGTCGATCCGTCGACGAGGGCGCCTGACAGATCCGGACGGTCCAGGGCGAGGACCAGACCGGGAATCCCGCCGCCGGATCCCAGGTCGACGAAGACCGCCGCGTCGCGTGGCACCGCATCGACCAGCGCCCGGCCGTGTTCGACATGGCGCTCGACCGGTCCGTGACCCAGGAAGCCCTCCGCCTGTGCATCTCGCAGGACTGCCTGCAGTGCCTCGTCGGCGGTCGCCGCCACCATCAGAACCGCCGCCGGGAGATCCGTGCCGGTCAGTCCTGGTCGGGCGAGATCATCACCCAGCGCCGGGGTTCGTGCCCCTCCGAGGTGGTGTGGACGCCGTCGATGCCGTTCACCGTGTCATGGACGACCTTGCGGTCCGACGATGCCATCGGCTCCAACGCCTTGGCGGTACCCGATTCGAGCACATCGGCCGCGACCTTCTCGACGAAGGCAACCAGGGCAGCTCGCCGCTTTGCCCGGTAGCCGTTCACGTCGACGTGGACGTGGCCTTCCCAGGATCCGCCGGCCTGCTTCTGCAAGGTGATCCGGGCGAGGTCCTGGATCGCGTTCATCGTCTGACCCCGCGGCCCGATCAGCAGGCCGAGGTCGTCGCCCTCGATGTTGACGTGCGCATTGGCGTCATCGGTGCGCTCGGTCGTGACCTCACCCTCGAAACCGATCGCATCGAGCAGTCCGGTGAGAAACGATTCGGTTGCGGCAACCTGTTCGTCCAGGGTCATCGTCATGTCTTTTCCTTCTTGCTTGGCAGGCTGCTTCGATCTGGTCGACCTCGCAGCGGTGGTCGACTTGGAGGACTTCTTGGTCCGGGTCGGCGTCGCAGCCGAAGAGGACCGGCTCCGATCGCCATCAGAATCCGGTTCCCGGCCGTCGCTCGGCGGCGCGTCATCGGCCTCACTCGTGTCCTTGGCGGCCTGGCGCTTGTCGGATCGCCCCGAGCGGCTCTTCTTGGGAGCATCACCACCGCCCGAGTCCGCACGGCCCCGTCGAGTGCGGCGGTCCACCTTGGCGCGTGGCGTGCGTGGCGCGACGCGTGCTCTGACCCGGGCCGTCCCGCGTGTCTGGCCGAACAGTCCGCGCCGTGGCTCCTCCAACACCTCGAACTCTGCCTCGTCGGCGTGGATGCCCAGTTCATCGAGCGCACGCTCTTGCGCGGCGTCCACGGTCTTCGCGGTGATCTCAACCCATTCCATCTGCATTCATCCCAATCGATAGCATTCAGTCGTCAGCCGGCATCGCCGGAGCCACCGGACGGTCCCCGTGGGGCCTTCCGGCTCGGGGCCTTCCGGCTCGGAGCAGAGCGGCTCGGAGCAGAGCGGCTCGGAGCCGTCCGTGTCGACTTCTGCTTCGCGTCACCCGAAGACGTCGCCGTCGGCGCCTGACTCTTCTTCTTTCCCCTCGAGGCGGCCGTGCCGGCGGACCCCGATTTCGCCGACTTCCCGGTGCCCGACGAGCCTGATCCGTTCGGGCGACGCTTCTTCGATCCACCGTTCGACTTGGGTTTCGGCTTGCCGGCAGACGCCTGCTTCGGTGCGGCCGTCCGGCCGGAACCCGGTCCCTTCTGCCCGTTCTTCGACCCGGACCCCTTCTGACCGGCAGCTTCGGACTTCCGGGAGGCAGCGAAAGACTCCTGGCGGGCCCGCTTCGCTTCCTTCCCGACCTGTGGCAGCGCACCCTGTGAGGGTTTGAACCGATCCCAGAATCGCTTGTCCTGGACCGGCCCGCCGCCGCTCTCGGTGGCGGTCGCCGGAATGATGATGGCATTCGGCCCGGTGTAGAACGTACGCGTGACCATGGCCTGTTGACCGATGCGGAAGACCGACGAGACGAGGAAATAGATCACGACCCCGGCCGGGATGATGATATAGATGAACCCCATCGCAATCGGCATGACTTTCATCATCATCTGCTGCGTAGGATTTTGATCGGCGTTCTTGGGCTGACGACTCTGAATCTGCTGCTGCTGCAGGTAGGTCAACCCCATCACGACCAGAACCATGATCAGATAAGGGAGCGCGTGGACCAACCCGTGAGCGAACTCGCTCCAAGCGCTCTGCGACAGGTCGAGACCGAACGAGTTCATCACCCGCGTCGCCGACAGACTCTGGTACAGGTCTGACGTGTGCTTCAGGTACGCGGGATGAAAAAAGCCTGCGTTTGCATAGGTTCCGACGGAGGTGCAGGCGGCATTGGCGCCGTCGATCGAGCATGCGACCGAGTAGCCCAGATCGCCGCCGAACGGACCACGCTTGGTCAACCCCAGCAGGACCGCATACAAGATGAAGAACACCGGAAACTGGATGAGCATGGGAAGGCATCCACCGAGAGGAGAGATCTTGTTCTCCTTGTAGAACTTCATCATCTCTTCGTTGAGCGTCTGGCGATCGTCCTTGTACTGATTCTGCAGCCGCTTCATTTCCGGCTGCAATGCCTGCATGGCCAGCATCGACCGGGTGCTCTTGAAGGTCAACGGTGCCAACACCAGCATGATCACGACCGTGAACAGGATGATGGAACCGCCATAGGACGGCCAGAACGAATACAGGATCTCGAGCAATCGAGCCAGGATTCCGAACATCTACACAACTTTCCGTTCGCATGCGGACCTTGCCGCATCTCGAGGTTCCGGTACCGGATCCCAGCCATGGCCACCCCAGGGGTGGCACCGCAACAGACGGCGCAACCCCAGCCAGGAACCGCGCGCCGCACCGTGCACCGCCAACGCCTCCAGGGCGTACGCCGAGCAGCTCGGCTGGTAGCGACACGGCGAGGGGCGACCGGCCCGCGTCCGTTGGTAGAACCGGACGGGCACCTGCAGGCCCCGCGCGACGCGACCGGGCCGGGGCGCGGTCATCGGCTCGCCCCGTGGTGGTCGAGTTCGTCCAGTAACGACCGAGCCGTCCGCATCAGTGTCTGGAAGGGAACCTCGGCAGCAGCGGTGGTCGCGCTCACCAGATACGTTCCCGGTGGAAAAGCACCCGCGCCTGCGGCGTGCTCCCGGTCGATCGCCGCGAACACACTGCGCAGACGCCGTCTGATGCGGTTGCGGACGACCGCGTTGCCCACGCGTCGAGACAGCGCATACGCGATCCGTCTTCTCCCGGTGTCGTCGGGTACGTACGCGATCCGCAGGACACCACGGCGAACCCGCTTCGCGGGGTGGCGCAAGGCAACGAAGGACCCACGGTCCGAGATCCGCTCGATCAGGCTGACAACCGGGCCCGGCCGCGCCGGCGACGGTTCCTGATGATCGTCCGGCCCGAACGCGTCGACATACGGTGGCGGAAACCGTGCCGTCTGGCCCGCTTGCGGACACTGGGTTGATACGTACGCTTCACACTGCCTCCAGCGCGTCTGGTCTTTCACGGTGGGGAACACCGACCTCGGCCGGTCGGTGCATTCGTAGAACTTCTCGCCGGACGCACTTCGTCTGCGACGCGGCTCGTGGGGATCGTCTGGCCACCCCGGCGCCGCGCGAAAACACAAGCCGTGCCAGGACCGCTCCACGATAGGGGGTGGACCGAACCTCTGGCAACCGCGCCGGCGACCGGCCGGCAGGCGACGACGCGACCGCGACTCAGCACGCCCCCGGGAGCGGTGCTAGCTTCGCGTCCTGACTCGTGAGAGACGCGCTGGAACGCGAGTCGGTGCAGTGAGGCCGGCAGAGGGATCGGGAGACGGAGTAGTCTCGAAGGCCCTCCGCCGTTGTCCACAGTTGTGGAAGTACCTGTGGAGTTCGAAACGACAGTGAGGTGAAAACCGCAGGTGGTAGACCCTTCAGACGTGTGGACGACATGTTGTGACCGGCTCCGGCCACAGGTGTCCGACGCGGTGTGGCGTTCGACGTTCAACGACGCTCGCGCCGTCTCGTTGGAGGGAACCCACCTGACCCTCGCGGTCCCCAATCCACTCAGCCGCGACCGGATCGCCGGCACATACGAGTCACTGGTCCTGGAATGTCTGGCCGACGCCGCCGGCGAGGCCCTGACCCTGGAGGTCCGCATCGACGGCGTCGCCGCGGTCCTCGACGAGATCGTCGATCCACTGTTCGGGTCCGACACGCCCGCGGACGACCCCGACCGCCACGACCGCTCGTACGTCGACGAGCACGAGGCGATCGACCGCCGCGGCTCGGTCGACGCGGATGCGTCCGCGGACCCCGACCGCTACACCTTCGCCACCTTCGTCGCCGGGCCCTCGAACCGGTTCGCCCATGCGGCGGCGCTCGCCGTGGCCGAGAAGCCCGGTCAGAACTACAACCCGTTGTTCATCTACGGAGATGCGGGGCTGGGCAAGACCCACCTGCTCCAGGCGATCACCCACTACATCAGAGAGAACTACCCGGACTTCACCGTCCGTTACGTCTCGTCGGAGACCTTCCTGTCAGAATTCGTCGACGCGGTGCGAGCCGGTGAGGCCGAACAGTTCAAGCGTCGCTACCGCGACGTGAACGTGCTGCTGGTCGACGACATCCAGTTCATCGAAGGACGCGAAGAGACCCAGGTCGAGTTCTTCCACACGTTCAACACCCTGCACCAGGCCAACCGACAGATCGTGCTGTCGTCGGACCGCCCGCCCGACGCGATCTCCAAGATCGAGAACCGCCTGCGGAGTCGCTTCAAGATGGGGCTGATCACCGACGTGCAGCGTCCCGACCTCGAGACCCGCCTGGCGATCCTGCGCAAGAAGGCCGAACGCTCGACGATCGACATCCCCGACGAGGTGCTCGAGTTCATCGGCACGAACATCGCCGACAACATCCGTGAGCTCGAAGGCGCCCTCACCCGGGTGACCGCGTACGCGAGCCTGGTCCACGAACCGCTCACCATCTCACTGACCGAACAGGTGCTCGCGACCGAACTGGGCGACCGGGTCGCCCGACCACTCACGCCCGAAGTCGTGCTCGACGCCACCGCGGCAATGTTCGGGTTCAGTGTCGAGGACCTCCAGGGCAAGTCGCGGCAGCGTCCGCTGGTGCTCGCCCGACAGATCGCGATGTACGTGCTGCGGGAGACGACCGACCTGTCGTACCCGGTGATCGCCCGGGCGTTCGGGGGACGGGACCACACCACGGTGATGCACGCCGTCGACAAGATCGGCAACCTGATGGCCGAGCGGCGCCAGATCTTCGATCAGGTCTCCGAGCTGATGGCCACCGTGCGCGGTGGCAAATGACCCGGCGAACACCGATCGACACCCGTCGGCCCACCGCCATCGCTGCCGACGGCGTCCGACCCGACCTCGACCGGTGCTGTGGAGAACCTCGGGGAGGACCAGGTGGACACCCCGGTGGAAACTCCATGTGGTTCCACCGGTCGAGGCACGTCCGGCGCCCGAGGCTGTGGAACACTGTGGATCGGGCCGGGACGACGAAATCGTCCGCTTGCTGGGACGACCGGCCGTCATCCACAATCCACAGCCCCTACCACCACTACGACCTTGTCATGACAAAAACTCAGAAAGAGGAAGTGGGGACAACGTGAAGTTCCGTTGCGAACGTGATGTACTCGCCGAGGCGCTCACCGCCGCCGGGCGAGCGGCCACGAACCGTGGAGGCGCCCTCCCGGTTCTGTCGGGAGTCCGCCTGGCGCTGACCGGGTCGCGCCTCGAGGTCACCGGAACCGATGTGCAGCTCTGGATCAGCGTCACCGTCGACGTCGACGGATCGGAGGACGGCGTGACGGTGGTGCCCGCGAAGATCGCCCAGGACGTCGTGCGGTCGTTGCAGGCGGGTGCGGTCACGTGCGCGGTGACCGAAGGCGAGTTCGAGATCACCTCGGGAAGGTTCCGTTCGGAGATCCGCACCCTTCCCGCCGAGGAGTTCCCGTCGCTGCCCCAGGTGTCCGAATCGTCGGTCACCCTGGATGCCGGCGTACTGGCCGATGCACTGCACCAGGTCGTGCCGGCCGCGTCGGGTGACGATGCCCGGCCGATCCTCACCGGGGTGCTCTTCGCTGCCGAAGGCGACGGTCTGCGTCTGGTCGCCACCGACTCGTACCGGCTCGCGGTACGCGACGTGTCGGGCGCCGGTGTGCTGGGGGAGACCCAGCAGGTGCTGGTTCCCTCCCGGGCGCTGCGCGAGGTCGAACGGCTCCTCGGGCCGTCGGCGACCTTGACGTTGCGGTTGTCCGAACGTGATGCCTCCTTCGAAGTGGTCGCCGACGGGGTCACCACCCGTCTGGAGACCCGCCTGATCGAGGGCGATTTCCCGAACTACCGGCAGCTCATTCCCGCGGAGTACCCGAACGAGCTGACCGTGTCGCGCGAGGTCCTCGCCGAAGCGGTGCGCCGCGTGAAGCTGATGGCCCGCGAAGGCACGCCGGTGCGGCTGTCGATGTCGGGATCAGGCCTCGAACTGGTGGCGGTCACCCAGGACGTCGGCCAGGCATCTGAAGCGGTGGACGCCACCTATCGGGGCGACGAGCTCACCGTGGCGTTCAACCCCGAGTACCTGCTCGACGGCGTCGAGATCGCCACGGGCGACGAGGTGACCCTGTCGACGCTCGACGCGTTGAAGCCGGCGGTGTTGCGCTCGTCGGATTCGTCGTCGTTCCTGTACCTGCTGATGCCCGTACGCGTCGCCTGAGCGATCGGCGGTCCGCGGTTGCTCCTGCGCGCGGTCGAGCTGATCGACTTCCGGAACTACGCGGCCCTCGACCTCGAGGTCTCGCCCGGGGTCACGGTGCTCATCGGCGCCAACGGTCAGGGCAAGACGAACCTTTTGGAGGCGATCGCGTATCTGGCGACGCTGTCGTCGTTCCGTGGCGCGACCGACGACGTGCTCGTGCGTGCCGGTGCGGACAGGTCGATCGTGCGCGCCGAAGCGGAACGTGACCGCCGCAACCTGCTGATCGAAACCGAGATCCGCCGCGTCGGACGCAACCGCACCCTCGTGAACCGGCAACCCCTGCAGCGCACACGTGACCTGCTGGGAGCCCTGCGGGTGAGCGTGTTCGCCCCGGATGATCTGGAACTGGTCAAGGGCACACCGGGGTTGCGGCGGCGGTTCGTCGACGACCTCGCGGTCTCGGTCGACCCGAATCTCGATGCCCGACGTAGCGAGGTCGACCGGGTGCTGCGGCAACGCAACGCGCTGTTGAAACAGTGCAAGGGGCACCTGGACGCCGACGCGGCGGTGACCCTCGAAGTGTGGGACACCAAGCTGGCCAGCGCCGGTGAGGCCCTGGGGCGTATGCGCGCCGAACTGGTCGCACAGGTCGCCCCCTTCCTCGACGACGCGTACGCGGCACTGTCGGGGCGGGCCGGTGCGGCGGTGACCAGCGACGCGACGATCCGCTACGCGCCGTCCTGGAGTGTCGACGGATTGGCCGCAGCACTGGCCGCGGCCCGTCACGACGACCTGCGTCGCGGAGTCACCACCGTGGGACCCCACCGCGACGAGATCGACCTGTTCCTCGGTGGCGAACCGGCGCGCACACACGCGTCGCAGGGCGAGCAGCGCAGCTTCGCGTTGGCGCTGCGGTTGGCCGGCCATCGCCTGGTGACCGACGCGACCTCCTCGGCGCCGATCCTGCTGCTCGACGATGTGTTCTCCGAGTTGGACGCGTCACGTCGCACGTCGCTGCTGGCGAACCTGCCGGCCGGCCAGACGCTCATGACCACCGCAGCCGATGTGCCCGCCGGCGCACGTCCCGATCTGGTGCTGCGCGTCGCGCGGGGAACGATCGAAGCGTGACCTGATCCGCGGCCGATTCACCTCGGTGCGGAGTGATGCCTTCGGAAGATTTTGGGGACATCGCGTCACCTTCCGTGTTACAGTCTCACAGTTCCTATTTCCATCGATTCCGCGCAGGGGGATCGTCGTGACCGACGCAATGCCAGACGACAACACGTCGAGTGACGTGAAGACGCCGATCGACCGGCGGACCGCGCTCAAGACGCTGGGAGCGGGTGCTGCGGGCGCAGCCCTCGCCCAGCCACTGATCATGGGCACCTTCGCTGCTCCGGCCTGGGCCGCCGGTACGGCACTCGTCGACCATGTCGGCTACGTGTCTGCGGTGAACTCGGTCGCCGTGCCGGGCAACCGGGCGATCAGCTACCAGCTTTCCGGTGGTGGTGGCGGCGGCGGCGCGCCGGACCAGAACGCCGGCGGCGCCGGCGGGCGTGGCACGCAGGTCTCGGGTGTGATCGACACGCAGGGTTCGCCGTGGACGCTGTACTGGGCGACGGGCCAGGGCGGCGGTCCGGGCACGGGGAGCACGGGAACCGGAGCCGGCGGCGCCTCGCTCTACGGCGCCGGCGCGGCCGGTGGTACCGAAGGGGTGAGCGCGTTCAACGTCGGCGGTTCCGCATCGAGCGCCGGCGGTGGTGGTGGAGCGAGCGTCATCTCGAACACCAGTGGCCTGAACGGTTCGATTCTGATCGTCGCAGGCGGCGGTGGCGGCGGTGGCGGAACCGGTTCACGTGACGGTACCGCCGGCGGGGCCGGAGGCGGCGCCCCCTCGGGAGCGTTCACCGGAGGGAAGGCCGGCGTGAACGGTGGCCAGCCATCCGGGATCAGTGACTCCCCCCGTGCCACGGGTGGCGGAGGTGGCGGAACCAGCGCGGTCGGTGCCGGCGGCGTCAAAGGTTACAATGACACTGGCGCGACCAACGGTGCTGCGGGAAGCGGCCACAACGGCGGCGTCGGCGGTGACGGTGCCGATTCGACGGCGGGTCCCTACGGTGGTGGCGCCGGCGGCGGTGGCGGCGGCTACTGGGGCGCCGGCGGCGGTGGCGGTGGTGCAGGCACGTTGTCGGTCGGGTCGTCTGACCAGTACCACTGTTCCGGTGGTGCCGGTGGCGGCTCCGGTTCGTCCGCGGTCATCGGAGCCGGAAACGCCGGTACTCCTTCTGCGGGAGCGACCGGGGGCACGGGAAGTCCCGTGTCCGGGGGAGCGGACGGGTACATCCACGCTTCGATGGTCTGATCTGGCCGATCATCCGAATCCGATGGCCGACCTGGTTTTCGATCGGGTGAGCGAGGGCGTGCTCGTGCACCCCTTCGGTGACGGCGCGGTCGCTGCCGACCTGGTCACCGGACGCGCGCATCTCGTCAGTTCGGCGGCGGCTTGGTTGCTCACCGCCGACGTCGACAGCGTCGACGAACTCGTTGCCGATCTGCCCGCCGACCAGCAGCACGACGCGATCGGGAGGATCCTCGACGCGCTCGACACGTTGCGCACGCCCGGGCTCGTGGGGCGTCGCGAACCGTTCGAGCAGCGGCCTCGCCCGACCGGTTCGGCCCACGAACCGGCGGGGTCCCACGTCGGGGCGGCGCACCGGGTACTGGCCGAGCACATCGCGTTCCGCAGCGATGACGCCGACCTGGTGAAGCGCATCGACACCTTCCTCGGATCGGGCACCCAGACCGATCCGACGCTGTTCTTCGACGTGGTGCCGCACGCGGACGGCACGCTGGACCTGTTCACCGAGGACGAGTGGCACTTCCTGGCAGACGAGCAGTTCTTCTCCCAGTTGCCGGCCGCGCTCAACGATTACGCGGCGCGTTCCCATGACGTGCTCGCGCTCCATGCCGGAGCGGTGCGGACGCCCGACGGACGGAACCTGGTGTTCGTCGGTCACATGAACGTCGGCAAGTCGACGCTCGTCGCGGCGTGTCTGGCCGGTGGGTGCGACTACTACTCCGACGAGACCATCGGCATCGGAACCGACCGGTCACTCGTCGGCTACCCCAAGCCGCTGACCATCGACGCGTCGACCCACGAGGTGCTCGGATTGTCGATCGAGCGCCGACCGCACATCTCGCCGTCGTCGTTCCGGGCCGAAGTCGAGCGACTTCCCGGAGCCCGCACGATCGACGAGATCTTCCTGGTTCAGTACGACCCCGGGGTGTCCGAGCTCCAGCGTGATCGACTCGACTCGACGGCCGCTCTCGAAGCTTTGTGTGCCCATACGCTCAACCTGGCGCGCATGGGGTTGGAGGGCCTCGGCATCGTGTGTGACATCGCCGAGCATGTGCCCGTGTCGAGGCTGCATCATCCGGGCATCGACGCCGCCGTACCGGCGTTACTCGACCCCTGAGCATCGCCGTCGGGGGCCCATCGCAGATCGATCGCCCCATCGTGACCGGGTCGGCCGATCCGCGCATCGGCAGCGTCGTCCTCCGAGGGCGACGCGGTGCCGGGCCGACCGCCCCGGCCCGACCGATCCGGTGCCGCAGCTGTCCGACCAGCGACCTCGACGTGCTCGGCCCCGCGCGCACGCGTCGAGCCGACGGCGCCGTCGTCCCCTCCGCCACCGAGTCCCCCCGTGCCGCCGTCACCAGCGGGCGAGCCGCCTCCGCCTCCGCCTCCGCCTCCGCCCCGTCGAGCGTTCCTGGTCGTGCCGTGCCCACCGTTGCCGCCACGCTCCTCGCCACCGTGCTGTCCGGGCACGCCACCCGCCGGGTGTCCGTCGGTCGATCCGTGACTCGCGTCGTCGCCCCACGCGTCGACCGGGCAGCCCCCGCCGCCGCCGCCTCCGCCCGGGGCCACGATCTCGGTTGACCGATCCTTCGTGAAGATGGCGCTGGCGCCTCCGCCTCCGCCGCCGCCTCCGGCGCCCCCGCCGGAACCCCAGCCTCCGTCACCACCAGGCACGTGACCTGCTCCGCCTCGTCCGCCCCACGCCGGACCGTTGCCGACGATCTCGCTGCCCACCAGCCCGCCCTCCCCGGCCACGACGCACAGTTCGTACGCCTCGGCGCGGGCATCGATCACACCGGTTACGACCACTCCGTCGAGGCCCCGACGACCACCCCAGTTGCCCCCGGCACCGCCGCCACCGACGGCGGTGAACTGCACCGAGGTTCCTGCGGGTACGACGATCGACAGCTCACCGCTTCGGTCGAGGCGCAGCGACCCGGAACGAGCCGGTGTCTGCTGGTCGACCCGGCCCGATCCGCCACGATGCGGCTCGGGGGTCGACCAGATTCCGGAACCGTCGCGAGCGGCGGTGACGATACGTTCGATCAGTTTCGTGCGGTCCACTACCACTCGGCCGATTCGAGCTGGGCGACCGCTCATGCCGGGCTGGTCGGGTCGCCCGCGGATGCAGAGCTGTAGGAGGAACTCTCGATGCCGTCCGCGTCGGCCGATCCGGTGCGTGGACCTTCGTACCGCATCCAGTGCACGTGGACGAGACCGTCGGCGCCCGGCCGGCCGGACCGTGCGTCGGCTCCGCCCCCGGAGCCTGCGGCCGGCACGGTCGATGGCCGGCGCCCGTCTCCCTCGCGACGCACGCGGACGTCGACCTGTTCGAGCCCGATGCTCAGCGCTGCGCCACTGCCGCCGTTGCCTCCCGCACCGCCGCGCCCGCCGGCGCCGCCCCCGCCACCGGGAACCCCGCCGCCCCCGCCCCCGCCCCCGCCGCCACGGTGACCCTGCCAGGTGACGCCATGAGTTCCGTCGCCCCCGGCGGTTGCAT
>JBDZUV010000219.1:0-2427 GCA_040255345.1 Actinomycetota bacterium
CCGGCGCTCGGACGGTCACCTCCGCGGTGCGGGGCAAACTACGCGACGACCCACGCACCCGCACCGAGTTCCTGACCCTCGCCCGCGGCACCACAACCCCCTGACCGACCCCACCTCACCCCACCCCACCGGAACTCGTCGCAGATAGTCCCGCATACCGGGAACAACTGCGACAAGTTCGTGGGCGTCGTGCGCCCGGCGGGTCAGTCGGCCTCGTCGATCAGCCCGACGTCGCCGTCGGTGCGCCGGTAGATGACCGCGGCGCGGCCCGTGTCGGCGCTGGTGAAGAAGAAGAACCCGTGGCCCAGCAGCTCCATGCGGCTGACCGCATCCTCGGGGGTCATCGGCATCATCGCGAACCGCTTCGACTTCACGATGCGCGGCACCTCGGGCTCGAGATCTTCACCCTCGTCGACATCGATCAGGTCGGGAGGCAGATCAATCTGCTTGTCGCCACGCCGCTTCCGCAACTTGTCCTTGAGCTTCTTGAGCTGAGCGGAGATCTTGGTCGTCGCCTTGTCGATCGCCGAGTAACCCTCG
Organism: Actinomycetota bacterium; assembly: GCA_040255345.1. Classification (GTDB taxonomy): domain Bacteria; phylum Actinomycetota; class Acidimicrobiia; order Acidimicrobiales; family Iamiaceae; genus JAFDWI01. The sequence continues at coordinate 541 of JBDZUV010000219.1, forward strand.
GCCGCCGCGACCTTGGCCCGCACGTGGTGGCCGTGACCGGTCAGCGTGATCTCGCACGCGACCTGATCGGCGATGCGAGGGTTGGACGCCTGGGTGAACAACACCTCGGCCCGGTCCATCTCCACCACCCGCCCCAGACGTTCAACCTTGTCCTCGGTGAGCTGCCGAAGCTTGTCGGGGATGTCCATCCGACGACCGTTGATGTGCACGTCCATGTCATTACCTCCGGTGTATCGGCCGGTCCCGAAGGCGAGTCATCCGCCCGGAACCGTCTGTGCCGAGGGTTGCTGGATTCTCCTTCGAGCCTACGACGTGCGATCGGGGCCGCGTTCCGGCACGCCGACGACGAGCAGAAGGCCAGCCCGACCGACGAATTCGGTGGCCGCGCCCCACCATCTGCGCGGTGCACGATCGAATCCGCCACCGACGAGAGCACTCGTGTCGCCAGAAGCCGGCGACGCCGGAATGAGCTCAGGCGGCCGGATGCACCGGCGTCGACGACGAACCCGCCACACCGGTCGGCCCACTCGCCCGTCGGGCCGCCACGACCTGGGAGACGACCCGCGCCGGGTGCTGCTTCAGGTCGTTCCAGGTCACGCGCAGTACCCGGAACCCACGGGCCATGAGCGAATTGTCGCGTTGGCGGTCCCGCTCCCGGTCCAGCTTCGACTGGTGGAAAGTCCGGCTGTCGAGTTCGACGACGAGCCGGTCACGTTCGAACAGCAGGTCGACCCGGCCGACCCACTCCTGGTCACCACCCAGATCGACCTCGACCTCGAAGTCGTCGATGCCGGCGTCGCCGAGCACCTTCCGGCCGAGCTTCTCGAGCTGGCTGTTCGGCGGAACGTACCCCGGCCCGCGTGCCTGCAAGAACTCCCGCATCACCACGGTGCCGCGTCGACCCCGGCGCGCGAGATCATCGAAGACGACCGACACGTCGTCCATCGTGCACAGCCGCCGCGACAGTGCGTTGTCGAGCGCCCGCTCGACACGACCGGCATGTACGACTCCGGCCAGGTCGAACAGGGTGCGCGCCACCGTCGTGACCGGAATGCCGTCGCGCACCATCACATGCCCAGCCGGCAACCACACCGACCCGTGCCCGACCCCATAAGGGCGCCGCTGGCTGCGGCCCCGCGGTCGGCTCCACTCGATGGCCTCGCCGAACCCGGGAATCGCCTGGATGTGAGCGGCGGCCCGATGCGACGCGACCGCATCGCCGCCCAACGACAGCAGTCGGCCGAGCAACCGCTGCGCGAACGTGTCGGGCGCCGCTCCGACGACATAGACGCCATGGTGCAGATGCGCCCAGCCTCCATGGTGGAGCCGCCGCGAGATCCCCGATTTCGACAGCCCGCACGCACGAGCTTCCGCATCGGTGATCAACCCGTGGCGCCCACGGGCGATGGCGAGCACCCGATCATCGGGGGTGGATTCGAGGGATGGAGTCATGGTGGTCATGGCGACCATGGTCTTCGCCGAGTGTGACATCGAGCGGGTCAGTGGCGCCTTCCCTGGGCGCGAAGCAGCTCACGACGTCGGGGTGGGCCGGCCTGACACGCGGTGCAACCAGCCGCCCGGGTCAGTCTGACGCCGGACGGCCTGACACGCGATGCAACCAGCCGCCCGGGACGGACTGACGCCGCAAGGCCCGACACGCGATGCAACCAGCCGCCGGGGACGGACTGACGCCGCATGGCCTGACACGCGGTGCAACCGGCCGCCGGGGTCAGTCTGGCGCAAGGTGCGACCAGCTACACGGGTCAGCCCCACGAAGGGTGCGACCGGCTGCGCGGGCCGGTCGATCACGCCGATCACCTGTGCACCGGCGCGGCGTGCCGCAGCCGTGGCGTGCGGGCCACCACCACTCCGACGACGGCGGAGGCC
>JBDZUV010000220.1:0-2426 GCA_040255345.1 Actinomycetota bacterium
CCTGGCCCCCACCGAACGCTCCATGGGCAACTGGGCCGACCGATCGCGCGCCCTTCGAACGGCCATCGACCGTCTCGGCTGACCGATCGACCCGAATCCGACGTGCATCCCGACCGAAATTTGTAGCCGCCTGCCGCTCTCAGCAGCTTTTCGCTACAAATTTCAGCGGGGGGGGTCAGGCCTGAGTAGGGGCGGGCAGCACGTTGGAACGATCCAGGTCTCGCACCCGGGTCTCGTCGAGGAGGGTCATCGCGTTGCGGATCTCCAACTCGAACAGCCCCAGGACGTGTTCGACGCCGGCCTGGCCTGCCACGGCCAGTCCGAACAGCCAGGGTCGACCGATCTGCACGGCCTTCGCGCCGAGGCTGAGCGCTTTGAGCACGTCGGTGCCGCGACGGATCCCACCGTCCATGATCACGTCGATGTCATCACCGACGGCGTCGATCACGTCGACCAGCGCATCGAGCGCGGCCGGCGCGCCGTCGAGTTGGCGGCCGCCGTGGTTGGACACCACCAGCGCGGATGCACCCGCGTCGACGGCACGGCGGGCATCTTCGGGGTCGACGATGCCTTTGAGCACCAGCGGCCCGTCCCACACCTCACGGATCCACGCCAGGTCGTCCCAGGTGACCGGGGATGCGGCCATGTCCAGCGGCGACAACCCTTTGGCGGTCGACGTCGGCGGCGGGTTGCGCTTCTTTTCGATCTGTTGGCGCAGGAACCGGCCGACCCAGACCGGCTTGGAGGCGAACTCGAAACCGAGCCGTGCGACGGTCGCCGGGCCGGGTTTCATCGGCATGATGACCCCGTGGGCCATGTCCCGTTCGCGTCGGCCCAGCACGGCGGTGTCGTTGGTGACCACCAACGCCGAGAAGCGGTTGTTCTTCGCTTCTTCGATGAGCATTTCGGCCTGCTCACGGCCTTTGGGGGCATAGAGCTGGAACCACCCGGGGTCGTCCACCGCAGCGGCGAGATCGGCCGGTTTGGTGCCCGCCACCGTGGAGAGGACCGCGAGCGTGCCCTTGGCCGAGGCGGCCCGGCTCGCGCCGATCGGGCCTTCGGGGTGCATCAGGGCGGCCATCCCACAGGGAGCGACGATGATCGGTAGGTCGAGGGTGCGGCCCAGCACCTCGACGGAGAGGTCCTGGTCGGCCCACGCCGTGGTGGGCGCCTGCTGGCGGAGGTTCCACCGGCCGAACGCGTCGCGGTTGGCGCGGCGGGTGCGGCCGTCCTCGGCGTCGCCGTCGACGTAGTCGAACAGCACCGCCGGCAGCGTGCGTTTCGCCGCAGCGCGCACCCGGTCGGTGTTGTAGAGACGTTGCAGGTCGGTCATCGGTATCCCTTCGTACCCGTCGTGGCGGCGTCCCCCATCATGCCCGCTCGCCGGGGGTCGTTCGACAGTGACCCCGGCACGGACGACACGGCCTCGAGACTCCGGTAAACCTTTTCGGGCGCTGCCGCGTCGTGTCGGTGACGGTCCCACCACCGTCGAAACCGCCCATGTCCATCTCTTTCGAACTCGACGAAGCGACCCGAACCTTGGCCCACGACGAACCGTCACCATCGGCAGTCGAAGACGAGCCGGGCGGCGCGCCTCCCAACCGGGCGGCGCTCGGTCCGCCCGCGATACGCATCGGCGACTTCGTCGGCGACGACCTCCACCGGGTCATCGCTGCCGTGTCCTTGTGGTGTGGGTCGACCGACGACGCCGAACAGGCCGTGGCCGACGCGGTCGGGCGGACCTGGGAGCGACTCGATCGGGGTCAGCGCATCGACAACCTGGCCGCCTGGGTGACGACCGTGGCGATGAACGAAGTGCGCGGTCGTCACCGCCGCCGCGACCGGGTGCGGCGCAAGGGCCACCTCGTGGTGGTCGCCGACTCGAGCCCCGGGGCCGGCGACCGAGCGGCCGACCGCATCGACCTGCAACGGGCCCTCGGGCGCCTCGGCGAACGGCAGCGCCAGGTCGTGGCCCTGCACTACGGACTCGATCTGCCCATCGTCGAGATCGCCGACCAGCTCGGCATCGCGGAGGGCACCGTCAAAGCCACCCTGCACAAGAGCCGACGCCTGCTCGCTGCCGAACTCGAGATCGCCGACACCGACGGGAGCCCGTCATGACCGGACACGACGAACCGACCGAAGCACCATTCGACCCCATCGACGCCGCAGTCGACCAACGCCTCACCGCCGCAACCCGACAGGCACGTGCGACCACGCCTTCACCCGACCGTCACACCTTCCTGGCCGCAGCCCGAACCCGGCGGGACCGCCTCCGTCGACGCCGTCGCGCCTGGACGGTTGCCATCCCGATCGTCGCCGCGGCACTCGTCGTCGTCGCCATCGGGGTCATAGCGACAGGTGGCGACACCACCTCGATGCACGCGTCGAGCCTTGCCGGAGCGGAGCCGCAGGTCGATGCCAGG
>JBDZUV010000091.1:0-9240 GCA_040255345.1 Actinomycetota bacterium
GCCGACACACGCGGGACTGACCGAGCAGGTGCTCGACGACGATCCGGACGGCATCGTCTTCCCGCTGCCCCGACCTCAGGCGCCCGCTGCCGAGGAGACCTCCACCGAGGAGACCTCCAACGAGGCGGCCGGTGGCGAAGCGGCCGACGGCGACACCGCCGACGGAGAAGCCACCGACCCGGCCGTGACCGGCACCGATGCCACCGACCCGGCCGTGACCGGCACCGATGCCACCGGCACCGACGAGGCCGACACCGACGCGGCGAACGCCGATGCGGTCGACCCCGGGTCGTCGGAGTCGACGGCCCCCGCGGTCGCGCTTCCGCCGGCACCGACCCTGCAGGTTCCGGCGCCCGACGCGTACGCGTTCCGCATGGTCGTGACCCGCAAGATGTACGACCAGGGCACGCTCGTGCAACAGGCGGCTCACCTCGCGCCGCTCAGCACGCCGCCCGCGGACGTCCCGGCCCGGTTGAACCCGGCGGATCTCGCCCAACTCGGGGTCACCGAAGGTGCGTCGGTCCGGGTGAGCGGTGCCCGTGGCCAGATCACCCTGCCGGTCGTCGCCGACGCGGGTGTTCCCCGGGGGATCGTCGCATTCGCACGCGACGCGGCCGCCGGTGCCGGAGTGGGGCTGATCGACCCGGCACAGGCGGTGACCGACGTGCGCGTGGAGACGGTGTCATGATCCTCGGCGCTGATCCGCTCTTCGAGGGAGGCCACGTCGGCTTCGTCGTGCTCCTGTTCGTGATCGTCAAGACGTTCATCACGTTCGCCCTGCTACTGCTCGCCGTCATGCTGATGATCTGGTTCGAGCGCAAGATCATCGGTGACATGCAGAACCGGATCGGCCCGAACCGTGCCGGACCCTTCGGGATCCTGCAGACCCTCGCCGACGGTGTGAAGCTGATGATCAAGGAGGACATCATCCCGAACCGGGCCGACCGGCTGATGTTCCGCCTCGCGCCGTACCTGGTGCTGCTCCCGGCCTTCCTGACCTTCGCCGTGGTCCCCCTGAGCGGGAACTTCGCACCGGGCACCGACGGCGTCGTGAAGATCCTCGGCCACCACACCCGACTGCAGTTGGTCGACCCGCCGATCGGCATGTTGTTCGTGCTGGCGATGGGTTCGATCGCGGTCTACGGGGTGCTGCTCGCCGGGTGGGCGTCGGGGTCGAAGTACCCACTGCTGTCGGGCGTGCGGGCATCGGCGCAGATGATCTCCTACGAAGCCGCGTTGGGGCTCTCGGTCGCAACGGTGTTCCTGGTCACCGGCCAGCTCACCACCTCGGGCATCGTGGGGGCCCAGTACACGTGGGGCTGGAACCTGTGGGTCACCGGGCTGGTGCCCTTCATCGTGTTCTTCATCGCGTCGCTCGCCGAGCACGCCCGACCACCCTTCGACATCATCGAAGCCGAGCAGGAACTCACCGGCGGCTTCAACACCGAGTACTCGTCGTTCCGGTTCGCGATCTTCTACCTCGCCGAGTTCATGAACGCGATCACCCTGTCGGCGATCGTGGTGACCCTGTTCCTCGGCGGCCCCAACGGCTGGTATCCGCCCGGGCCCGAATGGATCTGGGGGCTGGTCTGGTTCTTCGGCAAGATGATCGTGTTGTTGTACGTGCTGGTCTGGATCCGTGGGACCCTGCCCCGCCTGCGCTACGACCAACTCATGGACCTCGGCTGGAAGGTGCTCATTCCCCTGTCGTTGGGCTGGTTGTTGCTGCTGGCCGCGGTGCGCATCGGCGACGACCGTAACTGGAACCTGTTCATCGTGGTGCCGGTCGTCCTCGTCATGATCGTCGCCGTGGCCGGACTGCTCGCCGCCGCGATCAAGGTGGGCCGATCCGATCGGGCGCTCGCCGAGGTGTTCGAATGACCGCGGGCCGCAGCGTGTACGAACCCGAGGAGCGACGCCGATGGGTTATCTGAAGGGTTTCCTCGTCTCGTTCGCCCAGCAGGGCAAGCGACAGCGCGTCACGACCTCGTATCCCGAGGAGAAGCGCCCCAAGCCCGTGCGCATCCACGGCCGTCACGTCCTCAACCGCTACGAGGACGGCATGGAGAAGTGCATCGGTTGTGAGCTGTGTGCCGGCGTGTGCCCGGCCAAGTGCATCTACGTGCGGGGCAAGGACAACGACCCCGACGACCCGAACTCACCGGGCGAACGGTTCGGCTTCGTCTACGAGATCAACTACCTGCGGTGCATCCACTGCGACATGTGCGTCGAGGCGTGCCCCACCGAAGCGATCACCGAGTCGAAGCTTTTCGAGTTCTCGTTCACGAACCGCTCCGACGCCATCTACACCCGCGACGAACTCCTCGTCGACGAGGAGACCGGTCGACCCCAGCATCTGCCGTGGGAAGACTGGCGCGACGGTGAGGACCAGTGGACGTCCCAGTGGATGCGCGCCACCTCTCCCAGCGGCGACGCCGACTACGAGGGACGGGTCGCGTGGCAGGCCGAGCGCGGTTACGGCGTCCGCGCCCCCGAGGCCGCTCAGGACAAGAAGGACGACATCGACACCGAGCCGGCGTTCATGCACACCGAGGTCAGGCCGAACCAGGCAAAGGAGATCTTCGCGGCGTCGTCGCGTGAGCCTCGTCCGTGGCCACGACCGGACGGCAGGTCGCCGATGCCCGGTGCCCAGACAGAATTGCCGGCTGAACTCCAGGGCGATCCCCAGGCCGGTCCCCGAGATGGTGACGACTGATGGAAACCGCCGTTTTCGCCGTCGGGGCCCTCATCGTGCTGCTCGGAGCCATCGGCGTCGTCGCGACGCGGAGCACCATCTACGCCGCGATGAGCCTGGTGGCCACCCTGTTCGGGATGGCGATCCTCTTCCTGACCCTGGAAGCCGAATTCCTGGCGGCGGTGCAGGTCATCGTGTATGCCGGCGCGGTCGTGGTGTTGTTCCTGTTCGTGATCATGCTGCTCGGCGTGGACCGTCTGGAGAATCTGCGCACCGACCCTCTCGTCGGACAACGCTGGCTCGGTCTGGGCGCTGCGATCATCGTCGGTGCGGGCCTGCTGTTCGCGTTGTTGAAGGGAACGATCACCGGCGCCAAGTCGTCCACCGCGAAGCCGACGGGTCGCTCCCGGGACGTGTTCGATATCTCCAAGGTGCTGTTCACCGACTACCTTTTCGCCTTCGAGATCACTTCGCTCCTCTTGGTGATCGGCGTGGTCGGTGCCGTGGCGCTCGCTCGTCATCGCCGCTCGTCGGGCTCGGATCTGATCGACGACGATGAACCGGTCGTCACGTTCGAGACCGAAGACGACGCAACCATGGGCGACTCCGAAGAACCCGTCGAGGAACTGACATGATGCTGCTTGCGACCGTCGGACCAGAGGCCTACCTGGGTCTCAGCGCGGTCCTGTTCGCCATCGGCGTCGGCGGGCTGCTGCTGCGGCGCAACCCGATCGTCATGTTCATGTGCATCGAATTGATGCTGAATGCGGCGAATCTCGCCTTCATCACCTTCGCGCACGAACTCGACGACATCGGCGGTCAGGTGAGTGTGTTCTTCGTGCTCGTGGTCGCCGCAGCCGAGGTCGTGGTGGGCCTCGGCATTCTGGTGGCGATCATCCGGCGTCGGCCCGACGCCACCGCCGACGACCTCGCCTTGCTCAAGGGCTGAGCGGAGGAAACTGGTTTGTCCATCGACCCGACCATGATGCCGTCCGCCGCGATGCTGGCTGCGCAGAGCACACCCACGCTCGTGCACGCGGTGTGGCTGATCCCGGCGCTGCCCATCGCCGCGTTCGTCGTGCTCGTCGCCTTCGGTCGCCGTATCGGTGAACCCGTGGCCGGGTGGATCGCCGTCGCCGGTATGGCCGGCTCGTTCGTGGCTTCGGTGCTGACCTGGATCGGCCTGAAGCAGATGCCGGGTGAGCAGCGGGCATTCGAACAGAACCTGTTCACCTGGATCGGGGCGGGCAGCTTTCACGTCGAGCTGGGCTTTCTGGTCGATCCGCTGTCGGTGACGATGAGCCTGTTCGTCACCTTCGTGGCGACGGTGATCTTCATCTATTCGATCGGGTACATGAAGGGCGACGCGGACTTTGCGAAGTTCTTCGTCTATCTGTCGTTCTTCGCGTTCTCGATGCTGATCCTGGTCAACGGGTCGAGCCTGCTGGTCACCTTCCTCGGCTGGGAAGGTGTGGGTGCGGCGTCGTGGTTCCTGATCGGATTCTGGTTCCAGGACGACGCCAACGCCTCGGCGGGCAAGAAGGCGTTCATCACGAACCGGGTCGGCGACTGGGGTTTCCTGGTCGCGATGTTCTTCACGTTCCTGGCGTTCGGCACGTTCAACTACACCGAGATCTTCGCCACGATGGGGCCGGTGGCGTCGACCACGCTCTCGGCGATCGTGATCTTCCTGTTCCTCGGAGCGGTCGGCAAGTCCGCCCAGTTGCCGCTGTACCTGTGGCTGCCCGACGCGATGGCCGGCCCGACGCCGGTGTCGGCACTGATGCACGCCGCGACGATGGTGGTCGCCGGGGTGTACCTGCTGGTCAGGGTCAACCCGCTGATCGCCGCCGCGGACCCCTGGGTGGCCACCACGATCGCCGTCGTGGGTGGGCTCACGGCCCTGTTCGCGGCGACCGTCGCGATCGCCCAGCGCGACATCAAGAAGGTCCTGGCCTACTCGACGGTGTCCCAGATCGGTTACATGGTCATGGCGGTCGGGTCGGGCGCGTACGTGGCCGGTGTGTTCCACATGATCACGCACGCGTTCTTCAAGGCGTTGCTGTTCCTCGGTGCCGGGGCGGTCATCCGTGGGATGAACAGCGAACAGGACATGACCTGGTACGGCCGATTGTGGAAGTTCTTCCCCATCACCGGGGCCACCTTCATCGTCGCCTGGCTGGCGATCGCCGGGGTGCCACCGTTCTCGGGCTTCTGGTCGAAGGGCGAGATCCTGGCCTTCGCATGGCACAAGTCGCCGCTGCTGTGGGCGATCGGTGTGCTCACCGCGCTGCTGACCGCGTACTACATGACCCGTGAAGTCGTGTTGACCTTCTTCGGGCAACGCCGCTGGACCGAACTCGATCCGGCCGCAACCGATGCCGAGCAGGCACACGAACACGCGACCGTCGACGCGAACGGCAAGCCGTTGCCCACCGGGCCGGGCGCACCGCACCACGTCGAACACGGTGCACCGGTGCAGCCCACCGAGGCCCCCGCGGTGATGACGATCCCGTTGATCGTGCTCGCGGCCGGCGCGGCCGTCCTCGGCATCCTCAACCTGCCTTTCGGCGACCGGTTCAAGGTGTTGGGCAACTGGCTGGAACCCTCGGTGCATCTGGGTGAGTCGACCTGGCACGCCTCAGCCGCCCTGGAGTGGGGACTCGAGATCATCGTCATCGCACTGGCGGTCGCGGGCATCGTGGCGGGGTACTTCGTCTACCAACGCCTCACGACCACCCGAGACGAACAGCTCCGCTACGAGCCCGACATCCTGTTGAAATCGTGGTACTACGACCTGGGGATCTCCGCGTTCATGGGTGGGCCGGTCCGCCGGGCCTCCCACTGGCTGGCGACCACGTTCGAATGGGTCGTGGTCGACGGCGCGGTGTCGGGGACCGCCCGACTCCTCAGTGCCGGAGCCGAACGGACCCGCCGGGTCCAGACGGGCCAGGTCCGGAACTACGCGGTCGGCCTCACCGCCGGCGCGGCACTTCTCCTGCTCTTCGTTCTCTACCGGGCGTCCTTCTAAATGCTGCTCGCCACCGAAACCGTGAACTTCCCGCTGCTGTCCGCGCTGGTGATCCTGCCGGCGATCGGCGCCGCGGTCGTCGCGCTGATCCCGTCTCGACGGAGCGACACCGCCCGTCACGTCGGCGTGCTGTTCTCGCTGGGCACCCTGGCGCTCGTCGCGTACCTGGTGATCCAGTTCCAGATCCACCCGACGTTCGCACACAGCGGTGCGAACGCGCTCGATCATGCGAACGGCTTCCAGTTCATCGACCGGGTGGTCTGGTTGAAACAGTGGGGGATCTCGTGGCATCTCGGTGTCGACGGAATCTCACTGTGGCTGGTCGCACTGACGGCGCTGCTGGTGCCGATCGCGTTGTTGGGTGCACCGCAAAAGGTCGACCCGAAAGCGTTCGCGGGGTGGATCCTGCTGCTCGAGTTCGGCTGCCTCGGAGCGTTCCTGTCACTGGACCTGTTCCTGTTCTTCGTGATGTTCGAACTGGTGCTGGCCCCGATGTACTTCCTGATCGTCGGCTGGGGTGGGCCGGAACGTCGACCAGCCGCGATGAAGTTCTTCCTCTACACGATGTTCGGGTCGGCCTTCCTGTTGGTGGCGATGATCGCACTGGTGGTCTTGAACTCGCACACGACCGGGACGACGACGTTCGACCTGGTGGCGTTGGCGAACTCGCCCGGTCTCGCGCACTCGACCGCCCGTTGGTTGTTCCTGGGCTTCGCCATCGCCTTCGCCGTGAAGATGCCGCTGTTCCCGTTCCACACGTGGCTGCCCCGCACCTACACCGAGGCGCCGACGGCCGGGTCGATCCTCGTCGCCGGGATCATGGCCAAACTCGGCGCGTACGGCTTCCTGCGGTTCGGGGTGTACCTGTTCCCCGAGGCGGCCGACTACTTCGGGCCGCTGCTCGTCACCCTCGGGGTGATCGGGATCCTCTATGGCGCCGTCATGGCCGCCATGCAGAAAGACCTGAAGACCGTGGTCGCCTACTCGTCGGTCGCGCACCTCGGCTTCATCGCCCTCGGTGTGTTCGCGATCACGAAACTCTCGATCACCGGTGCGGTGATCCAGATGGTCAACCACGGCATCATCATCGCGGCGCTGTTCCTGTTGGTCTGGTACGTCGAGACCCGCAGAGGAACCAGGGACTTCGCCGGCCTGGGCGGCATGCAGAAGAAGGCGCCGGTGCTCGCGGGGCTGTTCATCCTGTTCACCTTCGCCTCGATCGGACTACCCGGTCTGAACGGGTTCGTCGGCGAGTTCATGATCATGGTCGGCTCGTTCGCCACCCGACAGTGGTGGACGGTGGTCGCGGCCTCGGGAGTGATCCTCGCGGCGGTGTACCTGCTGTGGGCGTTCCAGCAGACGTTCCACGGCACGCCCGATCCCGACAAGGCCGTCGAGCATGACCTGCGCTTCGGCGAAGTCGTGGTTCTCGTTCCGCTGGTCGTGCTGATCTTCTTGATCGGCCTGTACCCACGGCCGGTGATCGACCGCATCGAACCGAGTGTCGAGATCCTCCAGACCCACGTCGAGAAGCGCACCGGCGTCCACCCGCCGGAACCCGGCGCCACGATCATCCAGACGACCGGCAACGACTCCGGCACGAACGGCGAGGAGCACTGATGAACCTGCTGGGCGTACTCGCCGCAGACCCGCCGATCGAGAAGATCGACCTTCCTTCGGTCGACTGGGCGGCCCTGTCACCGGTCCTGATCCTCATCGGCGGCGCACTCGTGCTGCTGATCGCCGGGTCACTCCTGCGAGGCCCGCGCGCCCGCCGCTTCTACGGTCCCTTCTCGGCGTTGATCGCGTTGGCGGCGGGTTGCGCGACGATCCCGCAGTGGCACGACGTCCAAGACGGCGGCGCCTTCACCACCGTGGCCGGCATGGTCGGCATCGACGGGTTCGCGTTGTTCGCGACGGCGACGATCTGCGCCGCGGTGTTCCTGGCGGTGCTGTTTCTCGACGGATACCTCGTCAGAGAAGACCTCGTCGGGATCGAACCGTTCGTGTTGCTGTTGATCTCGGCGTCGGGTGCGGTCGTCATGGCTTCGGCGAACGATCTGATCGTCATGTTCCTCGGCCTCGAGATCATGTCGATCTCGGCCTACGTGCTCGCCGGCAGTCACATCCGCCGGGCCCGTTCGGGCGAGGCGGCACTCAAGTACTTCATCCTCGGTGGACTGTCGTCCGCGTTCTTCCTGTACGGCATCGCGCTCGTCTACGGGGCGACCGGCTCGACGCACATGGCGACGATCGCCGACTACCTGGCGGCGAATGCGTTCTCGAACGATCTGCTGCTGCTGGCCGGCATGATGATGATGGTCGTCGGTTTCGGGTTCAAGGTGGCGGCGGTGCCGTTCCACCAGTGGACCCCCGACGTCTACCAGGGAGCACCGACCCCGATCACCGGGTTCATGGCCTCGGCCGTGAAGATCGGTGGCTTCGTCGGGTTCCTCCGGGTGTTCACCATGGCGTTCGACACCTACCAGCTCGACTGGCAGCCGGTCGTCTATGTGATCGCGATTCTCACGTTGATCGTCGGTTCGGTGTTCTCGCTGGTCCAGACCGATGTGAAACGGCTGTTGGCGTATTCGTCGATCAACCACGCGGGCTTCATCCTGGTCGCGCTCGAGCAGGCGTCACCCGAGGGGACCTCCGCGGCGCTGTTCTACCTGGCCGCCTACAGCTTCATGGTGCTCGGGAGCTTCGGTGTGGTCGGTCTGTTGAGCCGCCGCGGCGACGGCCACAACGCACTCGACGACTACACAGGCATCGCGTCGAAGGAGCCGGTCCTGGCGTTCCTGTTGACGGTGTTTCTGCTCGCCCAGGCGGGCGTGCCCTTGACCGTCGGGTTCGTCGCCAAGTTCGAGGTACTCATGGCAGCGGTCGAAGGCGGCGCCTGGCCCCTCGCGCTGATCGCGATGATCACCGCGGTGATCGCGGCCTTCTTGTACCTGAAGGTGATCGTGGCCATGTACTCGGGCCCGCTGTCCGACAAGGTCGCCGCGCTGCCCAAGGTGCTGATCCCCTGGGGCGCGAAGTCGGCGCTCGTGATCGCCTTCGTGGTGGTCGTGGGTCTGGGAATCGCGCCCGGACCCGTCACGAACCTCGCCGAACACGCGACGCCACACCTGATCGCCCTCGGCAAGTAGCGGCGGTGCCGGTCGTGCCCAGGGGTTCGTGCCCGCGGGCACAGCACTGCGGAGCGTCTCGGAGTCATGGTCACGGTCCGGGCATCGGTACCCCTCAGCGTCTCGAACCGGCTCACGACCTGACCGGTTCGTGCCCGCGGGCACGGGCCCGAGGGCACGATCGCCCAAGACCGCGCGCGACGAGCGCCGACAAAATCTGGTGGATCACGCCGAAGCCAGAAGTTCGGTGCCCGCGGGCACCATCTCGTGAGCGTGGCCGACGAGGTTGGTCAGGTGTGCGCCGCATCCGGGTACGGCACACCGCCCGGGAACCGGGAGACCCGTGCCCGCGGGCAGGTCTTGCGAGTTCGGGTCGAGTCGGT
>JBDZUV010000091.1:9340-12180 GCA_040255345.1 Actinomycetota bacterium
AGCGGCCGAGGTCCGCCCGCTCAGCCGTGGCCGCGGGCCCGGGGCGTCGATGTCACACCCCCCGGTTACGATGCGCGTGGCGCATCGTAACCACCGGCCCGGGCCACGCCCGCCGAAGGTCTCGGGTCCCGCAGGCGGCAACCGGTGACCTCGCTGCGCGCGTATCTGGCCGTACCGGTCGCCTTCGTCGTGGGGAGCGCAGTGGCGATCGTGCTGATCGCGTTGGTCCGCCAGGTGCGACCCGATGCGCAACTGGTGCGCCGAGATCGCCTGCCCGCCTGGTGGCAGACCTCGACGGCTTGGTCGCGTAGCCGTTCGTTGCGCTTGTGGTGTCCCGATCCGGCCACGGCCGCGAGCGTGGCCATGCAACTGCAGACCGACACGGGCCGTCGTCTGTCGCGTCTCGGAGTGTCGATCGCTCCTGGGCCGTGGGCTGCCGACGTGGTGGTCGTGGAACTCAGCGACGCCGACCGACTCGACGAGGCCCGGACCAAGACGCCACGCCCGGTCGCGACGATCGTGCTCACCGACGCCGGCGACCTCGACGAGTTCCGTGACGCCGTGGTCGAGTTGGCCGCGGCACTCCGTTGGCCCGACGACGGCGACGCCCCGTGATCATCGGGCTCCAGCCGTCGTACTGGCAGCAGGTCGCGGCTGGCCTGGTCGTGATCCTGCCGACGTTGCTGTTCGGCGCGCTCCTGCTCGGCTGGTTCAGCCGATCGGTACTAGAGCCTCGTGCCGCCGGCCGTCGCTGGCCGGAGGGAGCGAGAGGGGTGCGGCCCATCGTGGAGCTCGTCGTCGACACGCAACGGCGCCCAGTGGCCCGGGACGGCACCGAACATGGTGGCGACCCGCTCGAATGGATGCAGGCCGCGCGGTTCGCCCTGGTCGTGGCGGCGTGTGCGGTCGTGCCCGTCTCGACCGGCCTGGTGCTCACCCAGCCGGGTCTCGGCCTGTACGTGCTCGCCATCGCGTTGGGTATCGACGCGCTCGTCGTCCACCTCGGCGCAGGCCACGAACCCGATGGCGCGACTCGGCTCTGGACCCGTGCCGGATTGGCTGGGGTGCTCGCGTTGACGGCCGGTGTGGTCCATGCCCAGTGGGGGACCGCATCGGTGGCGGCCGTGGTCGTCGCACAGGCCGACGGGGCGATCGGCGGCGTCGATGTGTGGGGTCTGCCGACGCTGGTCGTCCAGCCGCTCGCCTGCGGCATCGCCGTGGCCACCTGCTTCATGACCATCGATTCGATGACCGACCTCCCGGCGGTGCGTGTCGGAGCATTGCCACGAGTGCTGGCCCTGCTCGTGAACCAGGCCTGGGTGATCGCGATCGCGGCGTGGCTCGTGGCCGCGTTCGCCGGAGGTGGCGCCGTCCCCTGGGCGATCGACAACCCCGGGACCCGGCAGGTCGTGTCGGTCGCCGTGTTCGCCACGAAGGCGACCCTGGTCACCGTCGCTTTCGCATGGGCCCGAGCGACGTGGCCCACCGTTCCACCTCGGGCCGTCAGGGCGTTGTTCACCGCCGGTATGGTCGTCGGGCCGATCGTCATCGGGTTGACCCTCCTGGTCCGCCACCTCGCCTGAGTCGGCGATGTCGCCGCTCACTGCACGCACCCAGTCGTGAACCCGCCTCGTCTTCATGACCATGCCGTCGTATCCCGCCGCACGCTGTCAACGGGGGAGCGTGGGGACCTCGCCGCGTCCGACCCAGGTCCACACGGTGATGGTGTGCGTGCCGAATCGGACGAGTGAGACCCGATTGTTGCCGCTGACTGCGATGGTATCGGCGTCTTCGGAACCGGGCGCTCCCGACGTGTCGAGCTGCAACCAGGTCACGGGGTTCCCGCTCGGCCAGGCTCGACTCGTCACGAAGAATCGGTGTACCCCGATGGGACAGCCGGTCGTCTTCCACTCAGCGCAGGGGTCCCGGCTTCCCTCCGGTGGCACGTTGTCCACCCGGTAGGTGTAGAGACGGTTGTCCGACACGCCCAATGGCCCGAGCAAGGTCTTGGCGGTGGACGAGGTCGACGTCAGCCCACTCGGGGAGTGCCAGGTCCGAAACAGATCGTCCGACCAGTACACGTGGTCGCCGGCTCCGTCGGTGGGTGTCCCCACGAGGGAAACGGCGTTCGACCCGGCAACGACCGTCATGTCCTTGACCGATGTCAGTCGTGGCAGGACGGCCCACTTCGGTCGGGATGACCAGCGCATGCCGTCGATGTCCGAGACCCAGAGCGCGACACCGGCGTCGGTGTTCCCCACGGCCCACAGTCCGTCGCCCGCCCAGACCGCCCCGACGGCCGAACCGTGCTGTCCGGCCGGGACCGGAAGCTCGACCATGTGCCAATGCACCCCGTCGTCGCTCCACCAGGCCCGGGGAAAGATGGTGATCGGCGAGCCGCCGGATCTCGAGACAGTGGCGCCGACGGCGACGATCCGATCATTGGTGGCGACGACGTCGGCGATGGTGGCCCCGGAGAGCCCGATCGCCTCCTTCGCCGACCAACGCAGGCCGTCGGCCGACTTGACGACGACGGCAACGTCATCGGTCGTCTCATGGGGTCCTTCGCTCCCCTGGAGGATGCCCAGCCAACCGTTGCGTGTGTGAACGAGCCTCGAGCCGGACATGCCGAGGGAAGGTCGCCCCGTCGCCAGCGGTCGACCCATGCGGGTCCGACCGTTTGCGCCGATCACGAAGCTGGTCATCACACCGGCGGAATCGAGGGTCACAGCGACGCTCTGCTCGCGGTCGCTCGCGATCGGAACCGGTATGGTCGGAGCGAGCGGGACCGTCTGACGGAGCCACGACGACTGCGCTGCCGGTGGCGAGCCCGCCAGCCG
>JBDZUV010000092.1:0-12086 GCA_040255345.1 Actinomycetota bacterium
GACCCCGTCGCCGAACCGAAACGAGGGCGCCTTCCAGGGGCGGATCATCGGCACCTACCTGCACGGCCCCGTGCTCGCCCGCAACCCGGCGCTGGCCGATCGTCTGCTGGCCTGGGCGCTCGACGTCGCACCAGGCGACCTGTCGCCACTCGACGACGCGGCGGTCGACCGGCTCCGCACCGCCCGGATGGCCGCGGCCCTCGCCCCGGGATCTGCCCAGGCCGACCCCGGTCCGCTCGACAGGATCCGCCGGCTGTTCTCCAACTCGTCGAGCGGTTCAGCCGCGGGCGAGTAGCTCCGGGATGAACGGCACGTCGGTGCCGTGGCGGAGCACCTCGGCCCCGAACGCGCCGGTCGGGCGGATCACCCGGTCGATCGCGTCGGCTCCCGCCACGTGGAGGGGCCGACCCGCCCCACGGAACGGACCCGTGCCGCCCGTCGCGCCGACCGCTGGGCCGGTCGTCCCGCGGTCCACCCCGCCGGTCATCCCGCAGGTCACCGCGCTGAAGATCTCGACGGGGACGACGGTACCGACGCCTGCGACGACCCAGAGCTGAGGCCCGCCGCCACCGCTTCCGGCCGCCGTCGTCGAACCGGGAACCTGGTCACCCACGAGCACCCCCGCGGCCGACGCCAACGTCGTCTCGACGATCAGCGGGGAGCCGCCGACGCCGGGCGGCACGTCGGCGAGCGCCAGTGACAACTGCAACGGTGTCGGGTCCCCCTCGAACTCGACGATGAGTTCGTCGAGGACTCCGTGGGGGTCGCGCGCGGCGAGGACATGGCCGCACAACCACCACATGGGCCCGCGATGCGGGTGGTGTTCGAGCAACTTGCGGCAGCCCATCACGAGCGCGTTGTGGTCGCCGATCAGACCGCGCAGCGCCTCGGCAGCCTCGGGGACCAGCCACTCCGCCGGCGCGTCACCGGCGCGCGCGACGTAGCGAAGATATTCGATCGGGTGCACCGACCCGAGGGTACCGGCACGATCCCGCAGCGGAACAGCCGACGATCTCTCTGTTACAGGCCCGGCTTCCAGACCATGATGATGACCTGCAACAGCAGCAGCAGGTGCATGCCGCCGTAACACATGGCGAGCCGCGTCTCACCCTCGGGCCTGCCCTCGACCACCTGGCGTTGCGCCGGGACGAGCCCGGCGAAGAACAGGCCCAACATGAGGAACCACAACACGAACGCGATCGAGATCCAGGTCTGGGAGAACTCGATCACGCTGTCGGACATCAGGACGACGATGATCCCGAACAGACCGGTCAGCACGAGTGATCCACCGTGCATCATCGGGTCGATGATCCGCCCGACCGCGTTGCCCGCCGCCGAATCGACGTCGGTCCGGCGGATCCGGTTCAGGATCGGCCACACGAACGCCGGCGCGAACGCGACGACCACGAACACCAGGTGCAGGACCAGGAACAGGTTGTACCCGAAGGAGTCGATGGCGGCTACGAGCACGGGCGAACCTCGAGTTCTTCAGCGGCGGGAAGCGGAGCGCCAGCTTACCGGTGTGCGCGTCGTGCGGAACGACTCATCTCACGCGAGCCCGCCGCGGGTCTGGCCCAGCAGGTCGAAAGCCCGGTCCATCTCCGCATCGCTCAACAACCCGGCTTCACGCACGAGTTCGCGCACACTCCGGCCCGTCTCGATGCTCTGGTGCACCAGATCGGCCGCCTTCTCGTAGCCGATGAACGGGTTCAGCGACGTGGCGACCGACGGCGACGCCTCGGCGAGTGCCTGGCAGCGTTCCGCGTCGGCTTCGATGCCGGCGACACAGTTGTCGGCGAACACGCGTGTCACGTTCGCGAGCAGCACGATCGATTCGATGATCGCGTCCGCCATCATCGGCACGTACACGTTCATCTCGAAGTTTCCCTGGGACCCTCCGAAGGCGGCCGCGGCGTCGTTGCCGATCACGCGTGCGGCCACCTGGGTGACCGCTTCGGCGAGCACGGGATTCACCTTGCCCGGCATGATCGACGAACCCGGTTGCAGGTCGGGCAGGTGGATCTCGGCCAGACCCGCACGGGGACCGGACGCGGCCCAGCGCAGGTCGTTCGCGATCTTGGTGAGACTCACCGCGACCGTGCGCAGAGCGCCCGACACGGCGACCAGATCGTCACGAGCCCCCTGGGCGGCGAAATGGTCGGGCGTCTCCACCAGGGGCAGCCCGGTGCGGTCGGCGAGACGGGCGACCACCCCCGAGGCGAACCCTTCGGGCGCGTTGATCCCGGTGCCGACCGCCGTACCACCCAGCGGCAGGCGGCAAACGTCGGCCACGACGGGCTCGAGCCGGTCGAGGTTGTCTTCGATCTGGCTCGCGTACCCGCTGAACTCCTGTCCGAGCGTGACCGGCGTGGCATCCATCAGGTGGGTGCGCCCCGGCTTCACGATCTCGGCGAACGCCTCGGCACGCTCACGTAGCGCCGCGGCGAGGTGCGCCAGCGAGGGCCGGAGTTCGTTGGTGACGGCCAGCGCGACGGCGAGGTGCACCGCCGTCGGGAACACGTCGTTGGAGGATTGCGAGGCGTTCACATGGTCGTTGGGGTGCACCGAACCCTCGCCGTCGAGGCGCTCGGTCGCCAGGGTCGCGATCACCTCGTTGGTGTTCATGTTCGACGAGGTCCCCGATCCGGTCTGGTACACGTCCACCGGGAATTCGGCGTCCCAGTCCCCCGCGGCGACCTCCTCGGCCGCCGCGGCGACCGCCGCACCGATGGTGGCATCCACCTTGGCGATGCGTTCGTCCGCGGCGTTCACCCGGGCCGCTTCGGCCTTGACCATGCCGAGCGCGTGGATGATCCGGGCATCGATCGGCCGGTGTGAGACGGGAAAGTTCTCGACGGCCCGCTGGGTCTGGGCCGCCCACTTCGCGGTCTTCGGTACCCGGACCTCTCCCATCGAATCGTGTTCGATCCGCTCGTCGGCGTCGGATGGTTGCGTTTCGCTCATGGAACTCAGATTAGGACGCCGACCTCGTCATCGATCATGTCGGGTCGAGGCGGGCGCGACGAGGCTCAGCGGTCGAGCTGGTCGCCTTCGGGTTCCATGGTGGCCAGACGCGCGGCGACCGCATCGGACAGCTCGGTGTGCCCACCGCTCGGTGACTTGCCGGCGAGCCGGTCGGCGACGGCGACCGCCAGGTCACCCGGGTCGGCCTCTTCGGGCCGCCCCAGCGCCTCCTGGAGTTCGTCGACGGCCTGCAGCTGGGTCCGGCCGTCGCTCGGCAGACAACCGTAGGCCCTGCGGAGCTTCGACTTCTCACCACCGTCGTCGGCCCGGTACCTGATGACGAGCGGGCGTCCCGACCACTGGAGCGAGCCGCGCAGCGACAGATCCGGCTCGACCGACTCGACCCGGTCGCGGTCGATGCGGTGATCGCCGTACTTGGTGGCCACATGGATCCAGGTCTCGCCGACATCGAGGCGGCACCGCATGCCGAGCAGATACCAACCGAACAGACCGACGGTGAGGATCCCGTCGATGAAGAAGAACTGCGGCGGCGGAATCGGATCCAGCGTCCGACCGATCGCGAATCCGGTGATCCCGATCACCGCGACCAGCGCCGCTCCTCCCATCGAGATCAGGCGGTACACCGGGTTCTGGTAACGCGTGAACGGCCCGTCGTCGATACCCCCGGGGTCAGTCCGCCCGGGGTCAGTCCTGCCGCGCTCAGTCCGCCCGGGGTCAGTCCGCCCGGGGTCAGTCCGCCCGGGGTCGGTCCCGCCGCGTTCGGCGCCGTCGCCTTCGGCGGCGCGCATCGTGCTCATGTGATCACCATCGGCGATTCCGCCCCGATTGCAAGCACCATCGACAAGATCGGTGCGCCCTAGAAGCGGCCCTGCGGGTCGGCACGGACGCCGAGCGCCTCGGCCAGCCCGGCGAGTTCGGCAAGATCGGTCGCTTCGGTGTCACCGCGGCGACGCAGCGGCGGTTGCCAGCCGAGTTCGGGGTCGAAACGTCGGATGATCTTCGCCGGCGATCCGGCGATGACGCTGTGATCGGGGATCTCACCGCGCACGATCGAACCGGCGGCGACGACCACGTTGCGTCCGATGTCGGCCCCGGGCAGCACGACGACGTTGGTTCCCAACCACGACCCGGCCCCGATCCGCACCGGATCATCGGTGGGCCATTGTCGCCCGATGGGCACGTCGGGGTCACGGTAGGTGTGGTTCTGGTCGGTGATGTACACGTACGGGCCGGTGTAGACGTCGTCTTCGATGACGATACGGTCGTGGCCGACGATGTGGCTGCCCCGACCCAGGACGACCCGGTCACCGATGCTGATGACACACCGGTCGCCGAAGTCGTGTCCGGGAGCGAACCCCACCGACAACGTGTTGAGGGCACCGATCATCGTGCCGGTGCCGATCTCGATGTGGGCCTCGCCGAAGATGGCGGCCCAGGGGTAGGAGATGCAACTCGCCTCGCCGAAGGAACGGAAGCGACGTCCCCGTTCGCAGTCGGGCCCGATGGCCGCGGCCGCCCGCAGACGGTCGGTGGCCCGATGGATCAGGTCCGCCGTGTGGCCTCGTGCCCAGGCCCGAACGTCATCTGCCCTTCCCACGGATCCAGACTAGCGCTCGACATGCCGATCCGGGCCACGCGGCGCAGACCGCCCGGTGCTCAACCGGCGTAGGCGGGCCGCACGGGCACCGCTCTCGCGATGGCCGCGGCCCTGCGACCGCTCGTGGGCCCCTCGGGACCGGTGTCGTTCTCGGGCGGCGACGCGGACGAACCCGGCCGGGTCGTGTCGGTCGGATCGTGACCGTCGGGTGGTCCGTCGACGGCATGGATCGGCAACCGCAGTTCGAGGTCTGAAACCGTGACCCCGAACGTGCCTGCCGACGGCGCGAGGAACGGCTCGTCCCGACCGAGGAGCTCCAGCTTTGGCACGTGCCCGGCGGCGAAATGCCAACCGTTCGGTTCGAGTTGGAACTCGATGCGGGTGTCGGGACGCGCCGGGTCGATCCGGTACACGCCGCGCGCGACGAGCACTTCGGTGTTCGTCGACGGGTCGACGTCGAACAACCGTCCTGCGAGGTACGCATGCTCCCCCGTCACCGACACGTCCGCGGACACCGTCGGTGAACCGAGCATCGTGAACCCGTCGGCCGGCGCTGCCGACAGCCGGTAGGTCGCGACCCCGTCACCCTGATCGTCGGCGGGCACCTCGGTGCAGGCGAGGCCGCCCCGGATCGGGTCGAGCGCCGCGGCGATCGCGGCGTCACCGGCCCACGAGTCGACTCGCTGGGGGGCGACGTCGCGGTGGATCACCTCTTCGGGATGCAGTGCTTCCCAGGTCGCGGCACGGTAGGGGCCGTTCGAGGGCGCTCCTTCCGGGCAGGTCTGGGTGAGCGCGGTCACGCCCAGACCGGGCTCGGGCGCGTTCCCGCCCAGATGGTGGTCGAGGAACCCCTCGATCCGGGCACGCAGGAGCGCCTTGTCGGCCGGCTTGTTCTGGCCTCGCTGATGACCACCGTCGTAGAAGAAGAGCTCGGTCTCGGCGTCGGGGAACAGACTCCGCAGCAGTTCGACGTAGCGGAGGTACTCGTCTCCGGGAAAGATGGCATCGGTGAACCCGGCGGCGAGGAACAGCGGCGGCGGCTGCTGTGTGGCGACCCCGTAGGCGCCCGAGAGCAGGTAGTACGGCGAGTGGTAGCGGGCGATCTGGTCGATGACATACGCCGCTTCGGGCGTGTCGTAGGGTTCGCCGCCGCCCAGGATGTCGAACCAGGTCGTCACGTCCGCTTCGGGGTCGACCCCCTGGGGTGCGTAGTAACCGATGAGCGAACCGGCGAGGTACAGCGTGTTGTCGACCGATTGTTTCCACACACCGACCGGCGTGAAGTCGTCGGTGTCCGAGGTCACCCGTGAATCGAGCGTCCGGCCGTTCGGCATCAACGCGTAGATCAGGTCACTCCATCCCGACAGAGGCGCCGCGGCGGTGATCGCCAGTGGGGTTCCGTCCGGGGTGGTCCAGGACCGGGTCGAGCCGTCCGGCTCCATGATCCGGTCGTCGAGGGTCGCAAGGGCCAGCGAAGTTCCGGCACCGTAGGACTCGCCGGTGACGCCGATCCGGTCGGCGTCGACGAGCCCCTCGTCGACGAGCAGTCCGACGGCGTTCTGGACGTCGCGGATCTCGTAGCGGGCATCCGCGAGGCGCAGATACCCGTTCTGACAGGCGGCCGGGTCGACGCGCCGCGACGCGATCGTGCCGCACGAGTCGCCCCAACCACGCGCACTGAGCTGGAGCACGGCGTAACCCTTCGCCGCCCAGTCGACCGCGGTGACACCCCCGTACTGAGCGTCTTCCGGGCCGGTCGGTGGCATGCCCCACCCGTGGCTCTGCACGATCAGCGGAAGGTCGGCATCGGCGACCGACGCGTCGGCCCGCGGAAGCGTCACGAACAGCGCCAAGGGCACGCCGTCGAAGCTCACGAGCCGTCGATCGTCGTCGCCGGGCCCACCGATGCCACCGTGACACACCCGGATCCCGTCGGCGCGCGCCGCGCACGGGATCGCTGCGCCGTTCATCGTGTGACCCGCGAGCACCCCGGTCACCGGGGCCAGCGGTGCCGCGTCCACCCGGTCCTGCGACTCGAACGCCCCGGCGACGATCGCCGTCACGGCGACCGTCGCCACGGCCGAGAGCCTGATCCACCCTTGCAATGTTCCTCCGAAAGTGCCGGTGTCGAGACGACCTCCCGGCGCAAGACCCTACCGTGACACGCTCAGCAGCGACGCGGGCCCCGAATCACCAGTCGATCTGCAGCGTGCTCCGCATGGTCGACGCGAAGGTCGCATCGTCGAGTTGCTTGCGCGTCGCCGTCACCATCATCGCATCGTGTCCCACCGGCACGCGCAGCGGCGTGTCGGGGTCGTCGATCGCGGCGGCGATCGCATCGGCGACGACTTCGGGACCCGGACGAGGACCGCCGAGCACCTTCTCGTCGGTCCCTGTCCACTGGCGATGGAGCTCGGCATACGGGGTCGCATCGATGTCGATCGGCGACGCCTTGGTCCGCATCGCGGTCGCGATGTAGCCGGGTTCGATGATCACGACCCGGACCCCGAAGTGGCCGACCTCGAAATGCAGTGACTCACTCAATGCCTCGAGGGCGTGCTTGGAGGCCGCGTAGACACCCGACAGCGGCGTGGAGACCACCCCTTCGACCGATGACACGTTCACGATCACTCCCGTGCCACGCTCCCGCATCGAGGGGAGGACGGCCTGGATGAGCCGCAGAGGCCCGAACACGTTCGTCGCGAACACCGCCCCGGCCAGATCGAGCGGGTAGGACTCGAGCGGGCCCACCAGGCCCACTCCGGCGTTGTTGACGAGCACGTCGACCTCGCCGACGACGCTCATCGCCACTTCGATCGAACCGGCTTCGTCGACGTCGAGCGCAACCCGCTGCGCGACGTCGAGCCCGTCGAGCGTCGACAGGTTCCGAGCGGTCGCCACGACCTCGTGCCCACGATCGGTCAGCGCGTCAGCGGTCGCGCGACCGATGCCGGTGGAACACCCGGTGATGAGTACCCGTGCCATCGTGGGTGAGCCTTCCACATCGGGGTGGTCTCGACTGCCATCGGTGTCACCGGTGTCCGCGACACTGGGAACGTGTCCGTCGCCCCCGATGTCTTCGCGCTGACCGCGGCGGTCCTCGCCGAGAACTACGACGCCGGTTCGATCGACCGGGGCGCCGCCTACGCGGACGACGGGCGGGTGCGGCTGATCAGCGACGGTCCCGGGCTGCTCACGAGCGTCGTCGAGGGGTCGGGCCGCAACACCTACGTCGTCCGTGTCGCCTGGCGCGAACTGGGCGGCGGCATCGTCATCGACGACACGTGCTCGTGTCCTCTCGCGGGGTTCTGCAAACACGCCGTCGCCACGATCCTCACCGCTCAGGCCGAGGCCGAGGCCGCACGCGGCGACACCGACCGTGCCGGCGGGTCGGGGCCGTCGTGGCGTGACGTGCTCGCAGGCCTCGACGGCGGTGCCGGCGATGCGCGGACCGGCCGGCGCTCGCCGCTCGCGCTGCAGTTCACCGCCGCGACCCCACGCACGACCTATCACGACTCCGATCCGACCCCACAGTTGGCTGCCCGTCCGATGAGAATGGGCAAGCGTGACAACTGGATCAAGACCGGGGCGTCGTGGCGGGACCTCTACTACGCGACGGGCTCGTCCGAGTTCGAACCGCGACAGGTCGCTGCGCTCAGAGCGCTCTGGAACGCCTCGCCCCGGCATTCGTACTACCCCGACACCGGCCCGATGTCTTTGGCGCGCTTCGGTTCGGAGCTGTGGATCCATCTGAGAAACGTCGCCGAATCCGGCGTGACGATGCTCGACGGTTCCGGTCACGGTGAGGTGGACCTGGTCGACGAACCGGCCCGAGTCGCCGTCGACCTCACGACCCAGCCCGACGGCGCTGTGCGGCTCGCGACGACGCTGCTGGTGCGCGGCGAACCCGCCGGTGCCGGCGTGGCGTCGGTGGGGTTTCTCGGCACACCGCCACACGGCGTGTTCGCCGCGGCGGACAGCGGTGCTCTCGTGCTCGCTCGCCTCGAGCAGACCTTGAGTCCGGCGATGCTCAGAATGCTGCACGGTCCCCCGTTGCGGGTGCCGGCCGGCGAGGTCGAAGAACTCCTCGACGCCTACCAGCCGCTCCTCGCCCGGCGCGCACACATCGGATCATCGGACGGTTCGGTGACGATCAGCACCCGACGATTCGACGGCCTGGGGCTGCGCGTGGCCCGCCACGCGGTCGATGTCGCCTCGACCTCATGGGAGGCGCGTTATGTTCGCGGCGACACCGTGACCCGCTTCGGTCTGGCCGAACCGGGCGGCGGAGCACGGGACTGGGCAGCCGAAGCGTCCGCGGTGGCGGCACTGGACGTTCCCGACGCGCTGCGCGACCTGCTGGTCTCACCCCGCGGGGTGCCACGGGCGACGACGATCCGGGGCGCCGACACGATCCGACTGTTCACCGAAGCCGTGCCGTGGCTCACCGACGAGGCCGGGGTCGAGGTCACCGTCGACGATGTCGGCGAGGCGACCCTGCCCGAATTGCGCGAGTCGACCGCTGACCCGCTCGTCGAGTTGGCAGTGTCCGACCCCGGGGATCGTGCCGATCAGACCGACTGGTTCGACCTGTCGGTGAGCGTCACCGTCGACGGCGAGAAGGTTCCCTTCGCCGGCCTGTTCACCGCGTTGGCCCACGCCGAGCCGGTCCTGGTGCTCCCCAGTGGCACCTGGCTCCGCCTCGACCGGGAAGAGTTCGATCGGCTCCGCGCCCTCATCGAAGAGGCGCGGGGCCTGGTCGAGTCGACCGCTGACGACGACGACACGATCCGGATCAATCCGTTCCAGATCTCGTGGTTCGAAGAGCTGGCCGCGCTCGGCGTGGTCACCGCGCAGAGTGAGCGTTGGGCGGCGAACGTGGCCCGCATGGCAGACCTCGCCGCCCCTGGTCCGGCTGTCGCCCCGGCGACGTTGAAGGCCGAGTTACGCCCGTACCAGGCCGAGGGATTCGGCTGGTTGACCTTCATCAGGGCGAACGACCTCGGCGGGATCCTCGCCGACGACATGGGGCTGGGAAAGACCGTGCAGGTGCTCGGCCTGTGCGCGTCGATCCTCGAGGAACGACCCGATGCCCGCTTCGTGGTGGTCGCACCCACGAGCGTGGTCGACAACTGGCAGCGTGAAGCGCACCGGTTCGTGCCGACGATGTCGGTGGCCACCATCACCGAGACCGCCCGACGTCGCGACGCGACTCTCGCCGAGGCGACCCACGACGCGTCGCTCGTGGTCACCTCGTACACACTGTTCCGCCTCGAGTACGACGAGTACACCGGCATCGACTGGGACCTGTTGTTGCTCGACGAGGCCCAGTTCGTGAAGAACCACCGGGGCAAGACCTACCAGGCGGTCCGGCAACTCCCGGCGCGCTCGAAGATCGCGATCACCGGCACGCCGCTCGAGAACAGTCTCATGGATCTGTGGTCGCTGCTGTCGATCGTGGCCCCGGGGTTGTACCCCGACCCCGACCGGTTCTCACGCGTCTACCGCAAGCCGATCGAGAAGGGCGAGGCGCCCGAGCTGTTGGCGACGTTGCGCCGCCGGATCGCTCCGCTGATGAGGCGACGGACCAAAGACGCGGTGCTCACCGAGTTGCCGCCCAAGATCGAGCAGGTCGTCGAGGTCGAGATGCACCCGCGCCACCGACGCATCTACCAGACCCGACTGCAACGCGAACGTGCCAAGGTGCTCGGGCTCGTCGGCGACGTGCAACGCAACCGGTTCGTGATCTTCAAGTCGCTCACGCTGTTGCGCCAGTTGAGCCTCGACCCGGGTCTGGTCGACGAGGCCGACGATCACATCGGTTCAGCGAAACTCGACCGACTCGTCGAGGACGTGACCCAGATCGTCGCCGAGGGGCACCGAGCACTCGTGTTCAGTCAGTTCACCCGCTACCTGCGCCGGGCCGAACAGCGTCTGAGTGACGCCGGCGTCGACACGGTCTACCTCGACGGGCGCACCCGTCGGCGCGCCGAGGTGATCGACGCATTCAAGTCGGGTGAAGCGCCGGTGTTCCTGATCAGTCTCAAGGCGGGCGGGGTGGGCCTCAACCTCGCCGAGGCCGACTACTGCTTCATCCTCGACCCGTGGTGGAACCCAGCGGCGGAGACCCAGGCGGTCGACCGTGCGCACCGGATCGGCCAGGTCAACCCCGTGGTCGTGTACCGCTACGTCTCGACGGGCACGATCGAAGAGAAGGTCATGGAGCTCAAGGCGCGCAAGGCGGCGCTGTTCGCCGACGTCGTCGACGCGGACGGAGCGTTGTCGGGTGCGCTCACCGAAGCCGACATCCGCGGTCTGTTCGAGGCCGGCTGAAGCCGGTCGGCACCAGCCGGACCTGTCCTCCGGACTGCGCCACCTGAACGGGCAATCCGGCCATCGGAGCATCCGGCCATCCGGACCGCCGCGGGATTTTCAGCCGCACGTGTCGGCCCGGTTGCCCTTGGCTCGATTGTGGGTGCCGCAGAGTCGCTGGAGGTTGGCGATGACGGTGTTCGGGTGGCTCGGGTCCCAGGGGTCGACGTGGTCGTACTGGAGCCGGTCGCGGGCATGGCAGCCGGCCTCGGCACACTCTGGTCCACGGGCGTCGACGACACGGCGTTGGCGCCTCGTCGGAAACCGGCGACGAGGCGACGCATCGATGGGATACCGGTGGTCGTCTTCGATGAGTAGCGACACGAACGCCCCGGGCAACAACCGACCCACAGCGTGATCCGACAACGGCGTGCCATCGGCGAGGGTGTTGCCTTCGGGCCGAACGTGCACGACGACCTCGGCGACACTGCGCCGAGACCTGCGCCCGGTCGTGGCGGCCGCGTCCGCGTCCCGGCCTGCATCGCTGCCGTTGCCGAAGTCTTCAGCGGGGTCGAGGAGCCTCAACAGGGCGTCGGCTCGTTGCTGGGCGAGCGACGGGTGGGACCGTTCGGTCGATCCGACGGAGCCATCGGGCGCAGACCCGCTCCTGCTCGCAGATGCCGGTTCGGGAGTTGCCGCGCCCGTGGGCGCACCCGCTGCGGGATCCACGGGTCCGGGGCCGCCACCGGTCGCTGTGCCCGGGTCGTGGCGGATCACCTCGGTGTCGATGATCGCCTCGATCGTCCCGGCGTCTTCGGGTGGGACCTTGACGGTGAAGACGACCATGCCGTCGGGGGCGGTGTGCCACGAGAGCGACCGGGCGTCACGCTGGCGTCGGTCGATCACGCCCTGGTCTTCGTGGCCCAGGCACCACGCGGCGATCGCCGCGCCAAGCCTGCCCGCAGCGGTTGTGCGGGCGATCATGACGAGCGCGTCGGCGTTGCCGTCACTCAGATGGGGGACGAGGGTACGGGCCTTGGAATAGGAGATCCGACCGGTCGCCATCGCCTGGTCGAGTACCGGATACTCCCGCATGGCTTTCGCAACGCGGACCTGGGCGCGGGCGGTACCCACCTCGATGTCGCTCAGCTCTGCGAGCCACGCCGCACACGACAACGCTCCCCAGGTCGCC
>JBDZUV010000093.1:0-10045 GCA_040255345.1 Actinomycetota bacterium
GGGAACTTGTCGCAGTTGGTCCCGGAAAGCGGGCACGACTGCGACAACTTCGTGGTTGGGGGTTTCGACCCGGTCGAGCGCCTCGGCCCGACCGGGAACTTGTCGCAGTTGGTCCCGGAAAGCGGGCACGACTGCGACAACTTCGTGGCTGGGGGTTTCGACCCGGCCGAGCGCGTGGGTGGAGGCTCGGGGGCTCCGGGGCGCGGGAGGGCGGGCGCGTGCGGGTCAGTTGCAGCGCAGGCCGTTCTTCGGTGGCCGCAACGAGATCAGGTACGCCGAGACCGCGTCGTCGACACACGCGTCGCCTCGCCCGTACGCGGTGTGCTCGTCGCCGACCTTGGTGATGAGCGCGCCCCTCGGAAGGCGCGCGGCCAGATCGACCCCGTTGGCATAGGGCGTCGCCGGGTCCCCCGTGGTGGAGACCACCACGATCAGCGGCGACCCCTTCGCGTCCGGCGGCGTGAGTGGTCGGGGCGGCGTCGGCCAGTAGGCGCAACGGATGTAGTCGGTGATGATCCCTTCGGCCAGGTACGGCGATGTCTTCGCCACCTCGCGCCCGGCCTCGATGAACGCCTGTGGACGTGCCGGCCAGTCCCAGTCCAGACAGCTCACCGCGAAGTACGCATCGGTCTGGTTTCCGTAGCTGCCATCGGGTTCCCGGCCCAGGTACTGGTCGGCGAGCGCCTGCATCGTGGTGCCGTCACCGCGGACGGCGTCGCGGAGGCCCTTGGCGAGCATGGGCCAGAAGCTCGTCACGTACAGCGCCTGGCCGACCCCGAGTTGGAACGCGCCGCTCGTCAGCTCGCGCGACGGGTCGTCGGTGGGAATCGGCGCCTTACGGAGCTGGGTACGGACCTGTCGGAACGCGGCCGCGGGGTCGGCAGGGCAGTTGGCCAGCGACGGGCACTTCGCAATGAACTCGCCGAAGACCTTGTCGAAGGCGAGCCCCTGGTCACGGGCTGCTTCGATCCCGGGCTGGCCGAGGCGGACCACCCCGTCGAGCACCATCGCCCGGATGTGGGTGGGGAAGGTGTCGGCATACACCTGGCCGATGCTGGTGCCGTAGGAATAGCCGAGGTAGTTGATCTTCGCCACGCCGAGCGCCCGGCGGAGGTCGTCCAGGTCGGCAGCGACGTCACGGGTGCTCATGTGGGGGAGCAGCTCGGCGTTCGCCGCGGCACAGGCCGCCACATACGCCTTCGAAACCGACTCGAGTGCGGTGACGGCCTCGGGAGTCGGCGGAGCCGGGTCCGGCGAGTAGAGCTTCTCGATGTCGAAGCCGCAGTCCACCGGACTCGAGGCACCCACCCCGCGTGGATCGAAACCGATCAGGTCGAAGTTGTCGGTGATCTCCCTCGGCCAGAGGTTTCCTTCGACGAACTCGATCCCCGAACCCCCCGGCCCGCCGGGATCGACCAGCAGCGGACCGAGCGACTTGGACGGGTCGGTCGCGGGGAGCTTCACGATCGCCAGGTCGAGGGTGGCGCCGCCCGGGTCGGCGTGGTCGATGGGCACCGGGATCGTGGCGCACCGGAAGGGTGCCGGCGCGCGGTCGCAGGCGTGCCAGTCGATCGGCGCGGCCGCACCCGACGAGGTCGGGGGTGCCGCCGTGGTCGACACCGGATCGGCCGGGCTCGTGGCCGCATCGCGGGGCGGCACCGATGTCGTGCACGACATGCACAGCGACGCCACCACGACGGCGGTCGCCAACATCGTCACGGAGCGTGCTCGGAGTGCCAAGACGTGCGAGGCTAGTGGCGATGGCCGATGAGGTGACCGACACCTGGCTGGTCGGCGTGGTGGCCCACGACGATGCGCTGTCGAGTGTCCGGATCCACGGCGGGTATCTGGCGGCAGGGCCGACGAGCGGGAGAGACCATCGGATGCTCGTGCGACTCCGTTTTGGCGACACGGGCGCGCCGGCCTTCCCCGACGCCGAGTCGTCGAGGCTGCTCATCGACCGCGAGGAGGCGCTGATCGCGCGCCTCGGCGACGATGCGGTGCTCGTGGCGGTGCTGACCGCGCCGGGTTTCCGGGATCTCGTCTTCCACACGGCGGTGCCCGAGCGGTGTCGAGCGTCGCTGGAGGAACCGGGTGACGATGCGGGCGCCGACGACGTCGACGTCGCGGCCGACCCGGCGTGGAGCATGTACCGGTCGCTGTTCACCGATGCGATACCGGCCGATGGCGACCGCCGCAAGATCCACGACGCGGCGGCGAGCGCGGGCGAGTCGACGCCACGGTGTGTCGTCGAGCACCGGTTCTCGTTCGCTTCGCTGGCCGAGGCCGATCAGGCCGCGGCGGCGTTGCGCGATGCGGGACTCGAGGTCACCTTCGTGGAAGCGGACGACGCGGGGGCCGAGGCGCAGCCGCGCTTCGTCGTCGTCGAGACCGAGACGCTCACCCAGATCGACATGGCCCAGTCCCGTGACGCGCTCGGGGGCTTCGCGGTGAGCTGGGGTGGCGAGTACCTCGGCTGGGACGTCACCGCCCTCGATCCCGCCGCAGACCCCGCCGCCGACCCCGATCCCGACCTCCCCTGATCGGGGACGTGGCCCCGTCGGGTCCTGCCGAGCGATCGACCCTCACCGCCGTCGCTTCGGGGGTCTCGACCGTCGGCTCCTACGATTGGTCCCCACGATGACCAATCCGGCGAGCCGACCCTCCGACGATCCCGACCGCGACCCCACGGTGCCCGAGACGGCCGACCCCGACGTGCACCGGGCCCTCGGGTTGACCGACGACGAGGCCGCTCAGATCGCCGCGACCCTCGGGCGCCGGCCCAACCATCTCGAGCTGGCGATGTATTCGGTGATGTGGTCCGAGCACTGCTCGTACAAGTCGTCCCGCATCCACCTGCGCCGCCTGCCCACCGAGGCACCGCACGTGCTGGTCGGCCCCGGCGAGGGGGCCGGCGTGGTCGACGTGGGTGACGGCATCGCGCTGGCGTTGCGCATCGAGAGCCACAACCATCCCTCGTTCATCGAGCCCTACCAGGGGGCGGCGACCGGCGCCGGTGGCATCCTGCGCGACATCTTCTCGATGGGCGCCCGCCCGATCGCCCTGATGGACCCGCTGCGGTTCGGTCCCCTCGACGACGCCCGCAGCCGCTGGGTGGCCGAAGGGGTCGTGTCGGGCATCTCCGGTTACGGCAACTCGGTCGGCGTGCCGACCATCGGTGGCGAGACCGTCTTCGACCGCACCTACACCGGCAACCCGCTGGTCAACGTCCTGGCGCTCGGTATCCTGCCGGTCGAGAACCTCGTGTTGGGCCGGGCGACCGGTGAGGGCAACCTGGCCGTGCTGCTCGGCTCGACCACGGGGCGCGACGGCATAGGCGGCGTCTCGGTGCTGGCGTCGGCGTCGTTCGGCACCGACGGCGCGGATGACGACAAACGGCCCAGCGTGCAGGTCGGCGACCCCTTCGAGGAGAAGCGGCTGATCGAGGCGTGTCTGGAGCTGTACGCCCGAGACCTGGTGGTCGGGGTGCAGGACCTCGGTGGTGCCGGCATCACCTGTGCCACCTCGGAAACGGCCGCCAAGGGCAACTCGGGCATGGACGTGTACGTGTCGGAGATCCCGTTGCGAGAAGCCGGCATGAACCCGGTCGAGATCATGACGAGTGAATCCCAGGAGCGGATGCTGGCGATCGTGACCCCCGAGCAGCTCGACGACGTGCTCGAGGTCGCCGCGCGTTGGGAGATCCGTGCCTCGGTCATCGGGTGTGTCAATGGCAGCGGCCGCCTGCGGGTGCTCAGCGATGCCGGTGCCCACGCCGAGGTGCTCGCCGATGCGCCCGCCAAGTCGCTCGAAGAAGAAGCGCCGCTCTATGACCGGCCCCGCGCCGAACCCGCGGATCTGGCCACCCGACGTGCCGACGATCCGGTGCGGCATCTCGCCGGTCTCGACTCGCCCGAGCAGCTCGGCGCAGACCTGCTCGCGATGATGTGCGACACGCTGTGGGTCTGGTCCCAGTACGACCACCAGCTCTTCCTCAACACCGTGACCGGGCCGGGATCCGACGCCGCGGTGCTGCGACTACGCCACCCCGAGACCGGCGCGGCAACCGGCAAGGGAGTCGCGTTGTCGACCGATGGCAACCATCGGTGGTGCGCGGTCGACCCCAGGGCCGGTACCGCGGCGATCGTCGCCGAGTCGTTGGCGAACCTGGCCTGCGTGGGTGCCCGGCCGTTGGCGCTCGTGAACTGTCTGAACTTCGGCAACCCCGAGAATCCCGAAGTCATGTGGCAGTTCTCCGAATCGGTCGACGGCATGGGTGACGCGTGCCGGGCGCTGGGCGTGCCGGTGATCGGCGGCAACGTCAGCTTCTACAACTCCTCGGGCGACGTCGACATCGACCCCACACCCGTGGTGGGCACCCTCGGACTCGTCGACGTCCTCGACCGGCGTCCGCCCGGACCGTCGCTGCACGCCGGCGCCCGACTCGTCCTGCTCGGCCCCGATCCGGCCGGTGACGGGTCGGTCGAAGGCGAGCCGAGCGGACTGGCCGGGTCGCGGTGGGCGTTCGACCACGATCTGCGCGGCGGTTCGCTCGTCCCGCTCGACGCGGCGATGCACGCTCGTCTGTGCGAACTGGTGCGGGGCCTCGTCGCCGATGACCTGGTGGCCAGCGTCTCGGACGTGTCCGAAGGCGGCCTCGCCGGGGCGCTCGGCGAGGCCGTGGCGCGGTCCGGGGCGGGGGCTCAGGTCACCGTTCCCGAGGGGGCCGGGCCGGTGGCGTGGCTGTTCGGCGAATCGTCCTCGCGGGTGGTGGTCGGCGTGCGTGCCGACGATGCCGACGCGGTGTCGCAGCGGTGCCTCGAATCGGGCGTGCCCGCACGCGACCTGGGCACCGTCGCCGGTGACCGTTTGACCGTGCGACGAGCCGATGCCGCAGTGGTGCTCGATCTGCGAGCCGACGAGCTGGGCGCCGCGTGGCGCGACCGCCTTCCCGACACGTTCGTGGCCGGCACCGCCCAGGCCTGATTCGCCCGGAGCGACGGTCGGTCGGTCACTGACGATGCGTCACGCGGCATACAGCCCGTGGTGGGGGTGATGATCTGAGCGCGCGGCCGTGGTGACGGTCCGCCCCGAGTCGGTGGTGGACCGGCGGTGGTGGACCGGCGGTGGTGGACCAGCCCTTGTCAGATCAGTGAGTGCTCGGTCGCCTCTGTCGGACCGGCCCGGACCGGATCAGCCCGGACCGGATCAGCCCGGACCGGATCAGCCCGTGTGGGCGGGAGTCGCGCTCACCGGCTCGGCAGCGCCCGCCGGGGGCGCCGCCGGCGGCGCGGTGGTCGATGTCGTCGCCGGTGCCGTCGTGGTCGGCGGCGTGGTGGTCGGCGGCGTGGTGGTCGGCGGCGTAGTGGTCGGCGGCGTGGTGGTCGGCGGCGTGGTGGGCAGCGACAGCCTGATCGGCTCGACGTAGTTCACGGTGTCACTCAGGTCGAGCTGGAACGAGGCTTCACCGTTGAGGCCGCGGACCGAATAGCAGTCGAGCCACTCGGCGTCAGAGGGCTCGTAGCCGCGGTAGGCCTCCAGCGCGTGGATGGCCGCGAGGAGGTCGTCGTCGAGGTCGGCCAGATCTTCACCGTCCGGACCGCAGCTCATGAGCGCAGCCGAGAAGGCCGCGGCCGCGTCGGCGTCGACCGTCGAGGTCAGGTACGCACTCACCAGCGGGTCGTCGACATCCGATGACGACTCACCTCGGCCCGGATAGTGCTCGGCGAGGGGCCGCAGACCGGTCGGCGACACGAGGGAGTGGCCGTCGGGAATCGAGGTGACCTCGAAGCCGACGGAGGTGACGGTTCCGAAGTCGGTGCCAGGTTGGGCGCCGGCGCCGGTGATGTACGGCTCGAAGTTGACCGTCGGGTAGATGTAGTGCCCCGGCCCGGGCCACGACGGGAGCGGATGTTCAGGCGAAAAGCCGAGGTAGTTGAGGTCGAGGTCGTCCATGGCGTCGTTCCACATGGCTTCGGTGACCTCGACCGGTGCGCATTTCAGTTCGTCGCCGGCTGCGTTGCCGAGCACGAGTACCACCTGGGTGTCGTTGGGGACGGCGTGGGCCGCGCCATCGGCGCCGTTGGTGTCGGCGACGTCGAACTCGACGATGTCGAGGCCTCCGTCGTACTTCCCGAGACCGAAGTAGGCGGCGCACGACTCGTAGGTGCCGTCGACCGCGTCGTCTGCGCGCTGGCTCTGCGCATTGTCCGTCGTGTCGAGGGTCGGCGCGGCGGCGGTGACCGGCGCCCAGGTTGCCGCTGTCGTGGTGACCGCCGTAGCGACGCCGACCACAGACAGCCAGGTCCGGTTCACAAGATTCGACCGTCGCATTGCTCGCCTCTCCGTTTGCTCGTTCGTCTCGGGAGCGCCCACCGCCCTCCGATGCATCCGGACCCTACTCGTTCCGGGGGTCGGGATCCATCGCAGGCATCAGCCGATCGAGCGTCGCGATGCGTGAGGGGTGACGCAGCCCCGCGACGAGGTTCTCACCCAGAGACGTGCGGCGGCCGTCGCTGTGGAGGCGATCCGGCCACCCGTTGAACTGGTGGTATGCCGACGCGGCGTAGATCAGGGCGGTCGCCACGTGTCTGCGCCGCCATTGCTCGCCGACGTACACCTGGTCGACGACCGCCTCGTCACGCCACCACCTGATGGCCCCGACCTGATCGCGATTGCGGGTCGGAAGCGAGAAGAACGTGGCGTCGGGAACGACCACGCCGGCAGGCAGGACGGCGTGCTCGTAACCCACGAGCGTCATCGCCGGTCGGGCCGCGTGGGGCTCGGGCAGCGCGACGAACCACATCCTCGGACTGTCGGGCGCGGCGGCGGGATTGACCCAGATACGTGGTCGGCGCTGCTCGTCGAGGTCGGCCCGCCAGATCTCGAACCGTCCAGCGGCCTCACCAGGGTCGGTGACCTTCGCGCCGTCGGCATGGTCGTCACTGAACACACAGCGGACCCGCCAACGTCGACCGGGCAGCGGCGCCTGCCGGTGGTACCAGGCATGGGTGCCCGACCTCGGCACCCCGGCCGCGTCGTCGGTCGACGCGGCCCCTGAGTGGTGCCCGGAGGACTCGGTCATGCGGCGAAGTTAGTCGGAGACGGCGGACCGGGCGGCGGTCCCGCGCCGGGCCGACGATGGTCTGCGGTGGCGTGCCGATCGACGGGGCGGCACCGGCACCCCACCGGCACCCCACCGGCTCGCTCTCACGACATCGTGCGTCGGTCGGGGCGCGCCGTGTCCGGAGTCGTGGAAACCCGAAGGTGGCGTGCGATGATGGAGTCGTGCCGCCGGCCGAGCCAGATCCGTACGACCACCACCCGGGTGCAAGCGACGGAGACGCCATGTCGAACGACGACACGCTGAAGGAAGCGTGCGGGGTCTTCGGCGTCAGGGCACCGGGTCAGCCGGTCGCCCATCTCACCTACCTCGGCCTGTACGCGCTGCAACACCGGGGGCAGGAATCGGCCGGCATGGCCGTGTCCGACACCGAGGAGATCACGGTCGTCAAGGACATGGGCCTGGTCTCGACCGTGTTCAACGAACGCACCCTCGCACCGCTCACCGGTGACCTGGCGATCGGCCACACGCGCTATTCGACGACGGGCAACTCGACGTGGCGGAACGCCCAGCCGGTCTACCGCGACCTCGGCTCCCTGGGGTTCGCGTTGGGCCACAACGGCAATCTGACGAACACCCGCGAACTCGCCGATGGCATCGGCATGCTGCCCGGTACCGTCGCGTCCGACACCGATCTGGTCGCCGAGTTGCTGTCGATCGACATCGAGCAGGCCAGATCCGACGGCGAGACGACCGACGAAGCGACGCCCGCGGCCGACCTGCTGGGCAGTGCGCTGTTACGCGTCCTGCCCCGTCTGGAAGGCGCGTTCAGCTTCGTGTTGATGGACGAGAAGCGCATCTACGGTGTCCGTGACCCGAACGGGTTCCGGCCGCTGTGTCTCGGGCGGCTCGACGGTGGTGGCTGGGTACTCGCCTCGGAGTCCCCCGCACTCGACGTGATCGGTGCGCATTTCGTGCGCGAGATCGACCCGGGTGAACTCGTGGTGATCGACGCCGACGGGGTCACCTCGGTCGCGGCGTTCCCGGCCGAGCGGCTCGACCCGAAGCTGTGCCTGTTCGAGTTCGTGTATTTCGCCCGTCCCGACTCGCAGCTCTACGGCCAGAGCGTGCACCATGCCCGGGTCCGTATGGGAGAACTGCTCGCCGAGCAGGCCCCCGTCGAGGCCGACATGGTCATGGGTGTTCCCGAATCGGGGCTGCCCGCAGCCGAGGGCTACGCGCGGGCGAGTGGGATCCCCTACGGCCAGGGTCTGGTGAAGAACCGCTACATCGGCCGCACGTTCATCGCGCCGTCCCAGGCGATGCGTGCCCTGGGTGTGCGGATGAAGCTGAACCCGCTCCGCCACAACATCGCCGGCAAACGACTCGTGGTCGTCGACGACTCGATCGTGCGTGGTACGACCCAGCGACCGTTGGTGTCGATGCTCCGTGAAGCGGGCGCGACCGAGGTGCATCTGCGGATCTCGTCGCCGCCGGTGAAGCACTCGTGCTTCTACGGCATCGACATCGGAAACCGGTCCGAACTGCTGGCGGCGAACCTGTCGATCGAGGAGATCCGGGCTTATCTGGGCGTCGATTCGCTCGCCTTCATCACCCTCGACCGACTCATCGAGGCGACGGGAGCGTCGGGCGCGGGTTTCTGCCACGCGTGTTTCACCGGCGACTATCCGACGTCGGTTCCCGACGGCGACACCAAGGCCGTGCTCGAGGGCGACTCCGGTGACGCGGTGCCGAACCTGCTCGAAGGGCTGGCCGGTCTGGTCGACGACGACCTGCCGACGGCCGAGGCGCTACGCATCTCCGGCAGGCCGAACTGACCGGACACGACGACACCGACGAGGAACGCACCGCCATGGGTGAGACCTATGCATCCGCCGGGGTGGACATCGCCGCCGGCGAAGAAGCCGTCCGGCGCATCACCGAAAAGGTCCGCTCGACGTTGCGCCCCGAGGTCATCGGCGACATCGGCGGATTCGGTGGATTGTTCTCGTTCGCCCAGCACCGCTATCGCCGACCGGTACTCGTGTCGTCGACCGACGGGGTCGGCACCAAGGCACTCGTCGCAAGGGCGGCCGGACGCTTCGACACGATCGGGATCGACCTGGTCGCCATGTGCGTCGACGACCTGGTGTGCCAGGGCGCCGAACCCCTGTTCTTCCTCGACTACATCGCCGTCGGCCGGCTCGACCCCGATCACATCGCGGACCTCGTCGAAGGGGTCGCCGAAGGGTGCCGCCAAGCCGGTTGTGCGTTGATCGGCGGCGAGATGGCCGAGCATCCCGGGGCGATGGAGCCGGGAGACTTCGACCTGGTCGGCTTCGCGGTCGGGGTGGTCGAACGCGACCAGATCATCGGCGCCGACAAGGTGAACCGTGGCGACGCGCTCATCGGGCTCGAATCGCCGGGGTTGCGGTCGAACGGCTACTCGCTGGCCCGTCGCGTGCTGTTGGAAACCGCCGGTCGATCATTGGACGGTCCCGCGTTCGAGGGCGCGAAGCACTCGCTCGCGGAGGAATTGCTCGAGCCGTCGGTGATCTACGCGCCCGCGATCAGCGAGTTGCTGCGGACGGTCGAGGTCTCGGCGGTCGCCCACATCACCGGTGGCGGCCTGCCTGGCAATCTCGATCGGGTATTGCCCGACAATCTCGATGCCGTCGTCGACACGACCACGTGGGAGTCACCCCGGATCTTCGACGAGATCCAGCGGGTCGGGGGCATCTCCGATGCCGAGATGGCCAAGGTGTTCAACCTCGGTGTCGGGATGGTCGCAGTCGTCCCCGAAGACGAGGCGTACCGGGCCATCGACGTGTTGCGTGCCCGCGGCGTGCGCGCCACCGAGATCGGTCGGGTCACCAAGGGCGACGGCAGCGTGCGCTTGTCGGGTCGGGGCTTCGGCGACACCCAAGCCTGACGGGGCCGAGAGCGTCGGCGGTAGCGGTCGCCTCGCCCGTGCGCCGGCTG
>JBDZUV010000093.1:10145-11954 GCA_040255345.1 Actinomycetota bacterium
CTGATCGCGGTGGTGGTGTCGGTCTGGAGTCCGCTGATCGCGGTGGTGGTGTCGGTCTGCAGTCTGCTGATCGCGGTGGTGAGGTCGGCCCGGAGCCTGTCCCGTGCCGTGGCGGCCGCGGTGCGAGTGGCGTGCAGGTCGTCTTTGATCTCGTTCCGCAAGGTGTTCAGGTCGTCTTTGATCTCGTTCCGGAGGGCCGACATCTCGATGTGGAGTTCGGAGCGGATCAGCGCGATCTGTGTGTCGAGGTGCTCCTTCGTGACGGCTTCGTCGACATCGCGCGCGGGGAAATGAGACAGCATTTCCGCAACGGCCTCCTGATCGATGACGTTGCTCAGCCCAGTGTAGATGTTCGAACGCGCTCTCTCGCTCAGAGCCACGGGTCCCCCGGTGAGGGTGTCGACGGTTTCCGATACGACCCATACCCCTGGGACGAGTCCGTCAAACCTCGCGTCCGACTCCGCGGTCGCCGCGCCGGACAATCCCGATGCGAAGAGTCGTCGCTTCGGGACGCTCCGGCAACTGCCGATCGTGCCCGAGGGCACGGGCGGCCGGGGGAGCGTGTCGTGGTGACCGGCCGGCGCGGTAGCGTGCCCGCTCGGAGGTGTCGAGAATGACCGACGATGCGCACCGTGCGCGACCCGATGCGCGCTTTCCCGAGTTGCGTGACCACCTGCTCGCCCATGCGGTACGCACCGGTGACTTCACGCTGAAGTCGGGCAAGAAGTCGAATTGGTTCATCGACGCGAAGGCGACCACGTGTGAGCCCGTGGGCATGCTGCTGGTCGCCGACGCGCTGTTGGCGACGATCGGAGACGACGTCACGGCTCTCGGCGGCCTGACCATGGGCGCAGACGCCGCGGCCTTCGCCACCGCCGGGATCGCCGCCACCCGCGGTCGCCTGTTGCGTGCCTTCAGCGTCCGCAAGGAGACCAAGGATCACGGCGGCGGTGGGCGGATCGCCGGCGTGCTCGGGCCGGGCGACCGGGTCGCGATCACCGAAGACGCGGTCACCCGCGGCGTGTCGATGCTCGAGGCCGCCGAGCAGATCCGGACCGCCGGTGCCGAACCGGTGCTGTTGGTGCCGGTGGTCGACCGGGGCGGCACCGTCACCGACATGGCGGCAGCCGTGGGCCTCGAGGTACGTGCCCTCGTGACGGCACCCGAACTCGGCTTTCCCTTCGAAGGCGGGAACTGACCGCGCCCACTGGTGCTCCTCGGCCCGGCAGCACGTCGATTCTCCGACGCAGGACGCCGAGGGGGGCGGGCATGCGGCTCGCCGGCGCGGTCGGACCGCCACCGCCGGTCCCGTCGGGCGGGGACCTCAGCGCGGAAAGCGCCGCCTGATCCAATCGGCGAGAACCGGATCCACGACCCGGCGGTGTCCGTCGGATTCGGTGAGGTCACCGGCGGCGAGCAACGACTCGAGGGCATGCTGCGCGCTGCCCGAAGACAGCGCGAGCGTGTCGGCCATCGTGCCGAAGACCGGATCGCCATGGGCGAGCAGCCGCATCGTCGCCTGCTCGGCGGGTCGCAGCCCGCTGAAGATCGCTTCGCACGCGAGGTGGGTTTCATGGCGCAGGAGTTGCAGCGCGGCCGTCCAGTGCTGTGGTGACGCCTGTTCGCCGACGGCCACGGTCCGCCATGCCGCGTCCGCCAGCTGCATGGTGCGGTAGGGATGGCCCGCGGTGAAGTCGAAGATGCGTCCTGGAAGCACGCCTGCTCGCCGCTCGGTCACTCGGAACCCGTTGCGGATGATCTCGTCGACGGCCGCCGCGGTGAACGGCCCGACCTCGACGAGGTCGGCCT
>JBDZUV010000094.1:0-4383 GCA_040255345.1 Actinomycetota bacterium
GCGTTCAGCGGTGTCGTCAGTACGGCGTGGTGGTGCTCGTCGGGTGGGTCGGGCAGGTTCTGCCCACCGATCTGGGTGCAGATCTGTTGGGTTTCACCCTCCGCGACATCCCACATCGGCTCGCCGCTGCGCACCAGCGGCGCCGCCGCGTAGTTGTACGCCGGCGGCGGCGACGGCACCGACCATTCCAGGGTCTCGCCACCCCACGGGTCCGGAGGCGCCGGTCGACCCCGCCGCCACGACCACGCCAGGTTCACCACCGTGCTCGCCACGCCGAGCGCCAGGATGACCGCGCCGATCGTGGACAGCAGGTTCAGAAAATCCCACCCGAGACCAGGTTGGTAGGTGTACACCCGGCGTGGCATGCCCCGCAGCCCGAGGATGTGTTGGGGGAAGAACGTGAGGTTCGTGCCGATGAAGGTGAACCAGAACGACGTGACCGCGGCCGGCTTGGACCACATGCGACCGGTGATCTTGGGGAACCACAGATACAGGCCCGCCAATGCGGGAAACAGGGTGCCGCCGATGAGCACATAGTGGAAGTGCGCAACCACGAAATAGGTGTCGGTCACCTGCTGGTCGAAGGGCACGACGCCGACCATCACCCCGGTCATCCCCCCGATCACGAACACGATCACGAACCCGATCGCGAACAGCATCGGGGCTTCGAAGTGGACCTTCTTCGCGGCGAGCAACGTGGCGATCCAGGCGAAGATCTGCACGCCACTGGGGATCGCCACCGTCAGCGACGCCGCGGAGAAGAAGCTGGTGACCACCAGGGGCACACCGGTGGCGAACATGTGGTGGACCCACAACCCGAAACTGATGAAGCCGGTGGCGATGAGCGCGGCGACGACGAGGTGGTAGCCGACGATCCGATGTCGGCTGAAGGCCGGGATGACCATCGAGATGATGCCGGTGGCGGGGATGAACAGGATGTAGACCTCGGGATGCCCCCAGATCCAGAACAGGTGCTGGTACAGCAACGGCGCGCCGCCGTGGGCCGGGTCGAAGAAGCGCAGGGTGTAGGCCCGGTCGACCTCCAACAGCGCCCCGGCCAGGGTGATCGCGGGCAGCGCGAACACGATCATGAACGACATCGTGAGGATGCCCCAGCAGAACAGCGGCAGGCGGTTCAGTGACATGCCCGGGGCCCGCATGCGCAGCATCGTGACGATGAAGTTGATGCCGCCGATCGTGGTGGAGATGCCGAGGAAGGTCACGCCGATGGCCCAGAAGTCGAGCCCGAGCCCTGACGCGTACTCCGACGACGACAGGGGCGTGTAGGCGAACCAGCCGGCGTCGGGAATGTCCTGCACGACGAACGAGCCGTACATGAGCAGGCCCGAGAACAGATAGATCCAGTAACTCAGCGCGTTCAGCCGCGGGAAGGCCATGTCGCGTGCGCCGATCTGCAACGGCACCAGGTAGTTGCCGAAGCCGGCGAAGATCGGCGTGTTGAACAGGAAGATCATGGTCGTGCCGTGCATGGTCATGATCTCGTTGTAGGTTTTCGCCGCCAGCAGCGACTGTTCGGGCGCGGCGAGCTGGAACCGCATGAACATCGCCTCGACACCGCCGATGCACAGGAACACCACCGCGGTCACCAGGTACCGGGTGCCGATGCGTTTGTGGTCGACGGTGGTCAGGAACCCGGGAATGCCCGGGGCGTCCTCCCAGACGGCCTGCAGGTCGGTGTGCTCGGCGAGCAACAGCCCGTCGTCGGGTTCGACGAGCACCCTGGTGGCGGTGTCGGTACTCACTCGAGCTGCCTCAGGTACGCGATCAGCTCGTCGGCCTGGGCCTCGGGCAGGGCCAGGTCGGGCATCCTGGAGCCCGGTTTGACGTTCTGTGCGCCGAACACCCACGAGCGCAGATGCGACGCGTCGTTGGGAATGGTCAGTGCAGCGAGGGTGTGTCGGTCGGCCAGGTGGGTCAGGTCGGGGCCGACGGTCGCGGTCGCGGAGGTGCCCCTGATCGTGTGGCACCCGGCGCAACTCTGAGAGGTGAACACGGCGAGCCCCTTGCGGGCGGCGGCGCGCCGGGGCACGCCCGCGTCCTGTTCCTGGTGGGCGAGCCAACGGCGGAACTCACTCCTGGGTTGCGCAACGATCGAGAACGCCATGTTGGCGTGTTGCACCCCGCACAGTTCGGCACACTGACCGCGGTAGGTGCCGGGTTCGTCGACCCGGATCGTGAGGTGATTGACCCGCCCGGGGATCATGTCGACCTTGCCGGCCAGCGCCGGGGCCCAGAAGCTGTGGATCACATCCGCGCTCTTCAGCGTGAACCGGATCGGCGTGTCGACGGGCACGTGGATCTCGTTCGCGGTGACCGCGTCGGTGCCGTCGTAGGAGACGTCCCAGAAGTACTGGCGGCCCACGACGGTGATGTGCACGTCGCCGGGTTTCGAGCCGGGATCGGTGCCCAGTGCCCAGACCGTCAGACCCGAAAGGGTCGCGAGCACGATGGCGGGCATGATCACCCCGCCCCCGACGACCAGACGCCGCCACCACCGGGGATGCTCCTCGCCCGAACCCCGCCGGAACAACCCGACGACCAGCAGCGTGAACACGACGAGCGTGATCGCCCCCGCGAGCGCGAACATGAACCACGCCAGGGCCGCGGTGCGGTTCGCCTCGGGACCGTGCGGGTCGACGATCGAATGGTTCCCTCCACAGCCGGCCACCAGCGCCGCCGACGCGACGCCGAGGACTGCGGCCGCTCCACGGGCCGTCGTGCGCCGTGTCCTCCGCCGGGGGCGGCGGGGAACCGGCCGGTGTTCAGAGAGACCACCCATGCGCCCCGGGTCTTCCCGCTGTTCGTGTCGTCAAACGATGTCGAGGGCGGCCACGACAGAGGGCGGCCACGACACTGGACGCGACGATCGTCGCCGGACGCCGTCCGGGCCTACGGTGGCGAGGGTGTCCGGGGCGGCGCGCCGCCGCGCCACGGCGGCCCGGTCCCGGGCGACCGACGGGCCGGCGACCGGCCGACCACCAACGACGACCCCAGAGGAGAACGCCGTGTCCGATGCGTACGAACTCGACCGAAAGCACGTGTTCCACTCGTGGTCCGCGCAGGCCGAACTGGACCCGATGGTCATCACGGCTGCCCGCGGGTCGCACGTGTGGGACGACCAGGGCCGCGATCTCCTCGACTTCACCAGCCAGCTCGTGTACACGAACGTCGGCCATCAGCACCCCAAGGTGATCGAGGCCATCAAGGCGCAGGCCGATCTGCTTTGTACGATCGCTCCCCAACACGCCAACGAGGCGCGCAGCCAGGCAGCCAGACGCATCGCCGAGGTCAGCCCCCTGGGACTCGACAAGGTGTTCTTCACCAACGGTGGAGCCGACGCGGTCGAGCACGCCGTCCGTCTGGCCCGGCTCCACACCGGCCGCTACAAGACCCTCACCACGTACCGCTCCTACCACGGTGGCACCCAGACGGCGATCAACCTGTCGGGCGACCCCCGACGGTGGCCGAACGACTTCGCGGTGAGCGGCGCCGTCCACTTCTTCGGCCCGTTCCTGTACCGCACCGAGTTCCACGCGAACGACGAAGCCGAGGAGTGCGAACGGGCCCTGACGCACCTCGAACACACCATCGAAGCCGAAGGCCCCGACACGATCGCGGCGATCCTGCTCGAGACGATCCCGGGCACCGCGGGGATCTTCTGTCCCCCGCCGGGTTACCTCACCGGGGTGCGTGCCCTGGCCGACCGCTACGGC
This sequence comes from Actinomycetota bacterium, assembly GCA_040255345.1. Taxonomy (GTDB): domain Bacteria; phylum Actinomycetota; class Acidimicrobiia; order Acidimicrobiales; family Iamiaceae; genus JAFDWI01. The sequence goes on from JBDZUV010000094.1 coordinate 3,735, forward strand.
ATCGTCATGATCCTGGATGAGATCATGGCCGGGTTCGGTCGAACCGGTGCGTGGTTCGCGCTCGACCATTTCGGTGCCGTGCCCGATCTGATCACGTTCGCCAAGGGCGTCGACTCCGGCTACGTCCCCCTCGGCGGAGTCGTCATCAGCGACACGATCGCGGACACGTTCGCCCACCGACCCTACGCCGGCGGATTGACCTACTCGGGCCACCCGCTCGCATGCGCCGCGGCGGTGGCGACCATCGACCTGATGAAGGCGGAAGGCGTCGTCGAGAACGCCGCCCGGTTGGGCACCGACGTGCTCGGGCCGGGCCTCGCCACGATCGCCGGCGACCACGCCTGTGTCGGCGAGGCACGGGGCATCGGGGCGTTCTGGGCGCTCGAGCTGGTCGCCGACCCCGTAAGCCGTGAACCGCTCGCCTCGAAGACCGTCGCCGCGATCGGGGCGGCCTGCAACGAGGCGGGTCTGCTGGTATTGACGAACACGAACCGGATCCACGTCGTCCCCCCGTGCAACACTCCTGACGACGAGGTCAGGGCCGGGCTCGCCATCATCGACGACGCGCTGGCGATCGGCGACCGGGCCTATTCGAGCTGGTCGCTGCGCGGGTGGCCGGGAGCGGTGTCGAAGCACTGCCGCCGCTCGG
>JBDZUV010000094.1:4393-8240 GCA_040255345.1 Actinomycetota bacterium
GGACGCGCTGGGGATCGGCGGCAGCGCGGTGGCGTGAGCGGTCGCGCCGCCACGACCCTGCGGGGTCACCCATGCCGACGCGGAGCACCTCGAACACGACGATGACGACACGACGCCCACGCGGCGCGCCCCGTGCCCGCATCCGGCGGGGTTGGTTTGGCACCGGGTCGCCGGGGAAGCCCCTGTTGGCCGACCCGCCGATGGAGTATCCCCATGCCGACACGATCAAAGGACCCCCGCCTGCAACTCACCGGGTCCGACGGTTCTTCCGGGATCGTCGACGATCTCGCCCGGATCGGCTACGCGGCGTCGTTTCGCCCGGGAGTCGATGACGGCACCATGATCTGCCCGAGTTGTGACACCGTGTCGCCGGTGAGCCGGTTCGGCGACGTGTGGGCCACCCGACTCGAAGGGCAGTCCGACCCCGACGACATGGTCCTGGTGGTCGCCGCGCGTTGTCCGGCGTGCCACGACGGTGGCTCGATCGTGCTCGGATTCGGGCCAGCCGGTTCGGCCGAAGACGCCGCCGTCGTGGCGCAGATCCCCGACCATGCCATGCACCATCTGAACCCCGGAACCTGATCCGTTCTCCGCGGCCCACCCGGACCGCGGACACAGCTCTCGCCCACGGGTGAGACCCAACCGAAAGGAAATGCCATGCCGAACATGGACGAAATCAAGGGGCGAGCCAAAGAGGCCGCCGGCGACGTCACCGACGACGACGAGCTCAAGGCCAAGGGCAAGGCCGACAAGACGTCGGGCAAGGTGAAAGAAGCCGTCGATTCGGCCAAGGACAAGGCCAACGACGCCGTCGACGCCGTCAAGGACCGCCTGAACCGGGACTGACCGCCGGGCCGACGACCCGGGGCTGATCGGGCGACGCGCGATCAGCCGATACCCAGCACTCCCGGCAGCTCCGCGTGGTCGCCGATCACATGATCGGCGTCGATGAGGGGCGAGTCGGGCAGTGCCGGGTCGTCGAACACCCCGGTGTAGCGCACGGCGGTCATTCCCAGCGCCTTGGCACCGGCGATGTCGGTGCGCCGGAGGTCGCCGATGTGCGCGCACCGCTCGGGGGCCACGCCGCCGAGGCCTTCGAGCGCATGACGGAAGATGACCGCGTCTGGCTTGTACACGCCGACCTCGTCAGAGAACGACCAGTGGTCGAAGTACTCGAGTGCGCCCTGCTGGTCGAGGTAGCGGCGTAACACCACCGACGGGGTGAGGCCCACATCGCACACGATCCCGATCTTCACCCCGGCGGCGCGCAACGCCGCGAGGGTGCCGACGAGGTTGGGGTTGAGGTGGGGATGCTGTTCGGGTGGCGGGTCGGTGATCACGGCGAGCAGCGCTGCCGACAGTTCGTCGTCGGCTTCGACGCCGAGCGTCGTGAGCGCAACCTCGAGCGCGTCGGCCGCACCGAAGGGAACGTTGGCGTTCCAGTTGGCCACATACGCGTGCCAGCCCGCATCGAACGCCGCTTGGAGCACGTCCAGTTCGACGTGGTCGCCATGTGCGGCGAGCAGGTCCGACCACGAGCTCGATCGGTGATGCCACAGGTCGGTGTTCTCGCGCACCAGGGTGTTCCAGAAGTCGAACGTGACCGCTTCGATCGTCATGGGCCGACCCGTTCTGTCAGCGGACCACGCCGTCGGCCCGGGCGGCGTCGGCCACGGCCGCGGCGACCTTCGTCGACACCGTGATGTCGAACACCGAGGGGATGATGCACTCGGCACACAGTTCGTCTTCGGGTACCGACGAGGCGATGGCCTTGGCGGCGGCGAGTTTCATGTTCTCGGTGACCCGCGTCGCGCCGGCATCGAGCGCTCCGCGGAAGATTCCCGGGAAGGCCAGCACGTTGTTGATCTGGTTCGGGAAATCAGAACGGCCGGTGGCGATCACCGCACAGGAACCGTTCGCGTCCTCGGGACGAATCTCGGGTTCGGGGTTCGCCAACGCGAACACGATCGGGTCCGTCGCCATCGTGCGCAGATCGTCGGGGGTGACCAGGCCGGGCCCGGACACGCCCACGAGCACGTCGGCGCCCTTGAGCATGTCTCCGAGCGAACCGGTGCGCTGTTCGGGATTGGTGTTCTCCGCGAGGCGCTGTTTGGCCTCGTTCAGGTCGGTCCGGCCGCGGTGGATCGCGCCCTTGCGGTCGGTGCCGATCACGACCGGCACGCCGGCGTCACGCAGGATCTTGGAGATCGCCACCCCCGCGGCGCCCGCACCGGCGATCACGACACTCAGGTCCTTCATCTTCTTGTCGACGATCTTCAGCGCGTTGCGCAGCGCAGCGAGCACGACCACCGCGGTGCCGTGTTGATCATCGTGAAAGACGGGGATGTCGAGAGCGGCCTGGAGGCGTTCTTCGACCGCGAAGCACTGTGGCGCGGCGATGTCCTCGAGGTTGATACCGCCGAACACCGGCGCGATCCGACGGATCGTCTCGACGATCTCGTCCACCCGGTCGTCCTCGGAGGTGCCGTCCGGGATGTCGACACAGATCGGGAACGCGTCGACGCCGGCGAAGTTCTTGAACAGCAGGGCCTTGCCTTCCATGACCGGCAGAGAGGCACCCGGGCCGATGTCACCGAGGCCCAGCACGGCGGTGCCGTCGGTGACGATCGCGACCGTGTTCTTCTTGATGGTCAGATCGTGCAGCAGTGGCGGCTCGGCTTCTATGGCCTTGCAGACCCTGGCGACTCCGGGCGTGTAGGCCATCGACAGGTCGTCACGGTCGCGGATGGGCATGCGGGCGAGCACTTCGATCTTGCCGCCGTCGTGCATCTCGAAGGTCCGGTCGCCGGCTTCGAGCACTTCGACCCCGTCGAGACCGTCGATCGCCTTGCGCAATTCGAGCATGTGGACTTCGTCGATGCAGTCGACGATGAGTGCCTCGTCGAGATGGTCACCCTTGGCCTCGAACCCGGCGAGCGCCCCGATGTTGCCGCCTACCTCTCCGATCGCCGCTGCGAGTCGACCCAGGGCTCCGGGTCGGTTGTCGAGGCGCACCAAAAGGCGCACCGAGTACGCGGCAGAAGGGGTGTTCGTCATGTACCGACGCTACCAACCGCGATTCGGAACCGGCGAACCGCTCACCGCCAGGGTCCTTCGACCCGGACCGTCGCCGCGACGCGGCCGCGGCCGGGTTTCCGGCCTTCTTTTCGGGCGCTGCGGGCGCTGCGCGCCGCCGACGGGACGGTCGGGTCCGACCGGCGCGCGGGCCGCGGGGCATGTTTGACGACCGGGCCGAGCGGGTAGGCACCCTTCATGATCGGGAACCGATACGCTCATGCGCCTTTCACGTCCTAGCACGATCGCGCACTCGTCAGACCATGTGATCGACCGCATGGTCGCCAACATCGAACACGGCCGCTTCGAGCGCTCGCTGTCGGGTCTGACCGCGGTGGCCGCGGTGGTGACGACCACCGAGATCTACCTCGAGCACTACAAGGCGAGCTTCGGCAACAAGTGGATGTGGTCACCGATCCTGGTGACCCCACCGGTGGTGTGTGCCGGTGTCGCCGGCGTGTTCAGCAAACGGTGGGCGAAGACGGCGCTGCCGGCGGCCGCGGCGATCTACACGGCGAACGGTCTCGCCGGGGAGTGGTTCCATGCCCGCGGGGTCGCCCGTAGACCCGGCGGCTGGGCATTGGCCACCTACAACGTCCCGATGGGTCCTCCCATCGCCGCGCCCGGGCTGATGTGCATGGTCGGCGGCATGGGACTGCTCGCCGCGATCCTGCGGCGAGAGCGCTGATGGCCGAGCGGATCAGACGCAACGACGCGAAGCCTGACGCCACGGCGGCGGGCGGGCACCAAGTCCACCGCGACCGAATCGACC
>JBDZUV010000094.1:8340-11734 GCA_040255345.1 Actinomycetota bacterium
AAGCCTGACGCCACGGCGGCGGGCGGGCACCAAGTCCACCGCGACCGAATCGACCGCGACCGAGCCCAGCACCTACCGAATCTGCGACCGGGACGCCGGCCACCGCACCCGTCGTGGCTGCCTCGCCAGCGGCGGGGCACCACGCCGCAGATGATCGGCCGCTACCCCGACTACGATGTGATGGATTCGCTGGCGACCTGGGACGCCGCGACGCGCGCGGTCGTGCTGGCCCGCCTCGAACCCCCCGGGCCGTTGCGCTTCTTCACGAGTGAAGAGGAGGCGACGTTGCGGGCGTTCTGTGACACCTGCATGGCCCAGGACCGTGAACCGCGGATCCCGGTGGCCGAGGCGGTCGACGCGAAACTCGCCGACGGCCACCTCGACGGGTTCCAGTACGCCGACATGCCCGACGACCGCGTCACCTGGCGCACGGTGCTCGCCGGGCTCGACCACACCGCGACGCAGCGTCACGGTCTCGGGTTCGCGGCGTGTTCGCCCGACCAGCGTGAGGCCGTCGTCGCCGGGCTCGCCGACGGTACGCTGTCGGGCGGCCCCTGGGACGACCTCGCGGTGTCGCGGGCGTGGTCGGTGTGCATGCGGGCGATCCTGGCGGGTTTCTACGCGCACCCGTGGGCGTGGAACGAGATCGGGTTCGGCGGTCCCGCCTATCCGCGCGGATTCATGCGGATGGGGCCGACGAGTGTCCGCGAACCCTTCGAGCGGCCCGGAGCGACCGACGAGGACCCGGTCGCGGCGAGCGATGACCGCGACCTGTTCGGTGATCCACGATGAGGCGACGTCTGGGCCGCATCGAAGCGGCGGTGAAGGGCGCACTGAAGGGCTCGATCGGGCCGCCCGACAACGACTCCCGGTTCCTGCTCGACGTCCACTCGCGCCAACTCCCCGGCGAAGTGACGATGCGACGCTACGACGAAGCCGACGAGGTCGACCTGGTGATCGTCGGCGCCGGCGCGGGCGGCTCGGTCCTCGCGCAGCGGCTCGCCCGCCACGGTTGGCGGGTGGTGATCATCGAGGCCGGTCCGTTCTGGCATCCCGACGACGACTGGGTGTCGGACGAGGCCGGATCCCACGCGCTGTACTGGACCCAGAAGCGCATCATCGGCGGCGCCGACCCCATCGAACTGGGCAAGAACAATTCCGGCCGTGGCGTGGGCGGCTCGATGGTGCACTTCGCCGGCTACACGCCCCGGTTCCACCCGTCGGACTTCGCAACCCACACCGTCGACGGGGTCGGCGCGGACTGGCCGATCCGCTACGACGACCTCGAGGCCGAGTACGCACGGGTCGAGCGCGAGTTGCCCGTCGCCGGTCAGGACTGGCCCTGGGGGCGCCCCCACCGCTACCCGTTCAGTCCCCACCCGGTCTCCACGTCGGCGAACAAGGTGTGGCAAGGGGCGCGGGAACTCGGCATCGAGATGCGGGTCGGGCCGGTGGGCATCGTCAACGGCACGTTCGGGAACCGGCCGCACTGCATCTACCGGGGTTACTGCCTGCAGGGTTGCAAGGTGAACGCCAAGGCGAGCCCGTACGTCACCCACCTGCCCGATGCGCTCGCCCACGCGGTCGAGATCCGGTCTGATTCGATGGCGTCCCGGATCGAACTCGACGAACGGGGCCGCGCCTCGGGCGTCGTCTACGTCGACGAGGCCGATGGCAGCGAACACTTCCAGCGCGCACGATTCGTGGCGGTCGCCGGCTACTCGATCGAAACACCACGGCTGTTGTTGAACTCGGCGACCAGGGGCTTCGAGCACGGACTGTGCAACAACGAAGATCTCGTCGGCCGCTTCGTGATGGTGCAGGGCGCGGCGCAGACCGCGGGGCGCTGGCCCGAGGAGATCCGGATGTACAAGGCACCGCCGCCCGAGGTGTCGAGCGAGGACTTCTACGAGACCGACGATGCCCGGGGCTTCAAGCGCGGGTTCTCCATCCAGACGGTGTCGCCGTTGCCCATCGGTTGGGCCGAACACGTGCTCGCGGACGGCCACTGGGGCCGGGCGATGCGCGAGTACCTGCGGGACTACAACCACTGGGCCACCGTCGGCGTGTTGAACGAGTTGCTGGCCCACCCTGACAACCGGGTCACCCTGGCGGACGAGACCGACCGCTACGGCCTTCCCGTGGCCCGGATGGACTACAGCCTGAGCGGCAACGACAAGGCCAACATGGCGTACTCGACGCGGGTCATATCCGACATCCTGACCGCGGCCGGCGCCCAGGACATCTTGACGATCCACCGCTATGCGCACCTGATCGGCGGCGCCCGCATGGGCAACTCGCCCCTGACCAGCGTGGTCGATGCCAATCAGCGGGCGTGGGCCGTGGCGAACCTGTTCATCGCGGACGGATCGGTCTGCCCGACCCAGGGCTCGGCGAACCCGGCGTTGACGATCATGGCCCTGGCGTCGCGGCTCGCCGGGCTGATGGCCGACGGGACGGCCATGAGCGACGACCCCGAGGTGCGGGCCGGTACCGCCCCGGCGATCCAACCGGTCGGCTGACCCGGCACCACCGCACGCTTTGGTCCCGGCCGACAGCGGGTTTCGGAACGGCCGCCGCCGGCGGGGCGACAGCCGTGCGGCGAAAGAGGCGCGACCGGGTCGCACGGAGCTCCTCCAGGATGCACCAGTTTCTAACAGGTTTCGGTGTTAATATCTGGCGGATGTCGGCTGAGCCGTCGCCGTTTCCCCACCAGGGGCCACTGGAACCCGATCAGGTGTTGGGCCGGGGCGTCCTCATCGACGACATCGTCACCCGTTTGACCGCCCGACGGGTCACTGCGCTCGTGGGACCGAGGCGTTTCGGCAAGACCTCGTTGTTGCGCCGCGTGGCGGCCGAGTTGGCCGAAGGCGGTGCCGGCATCGTGTGGGTGGACCTGTACGAAGCGACTTCGACCGCCGACATCGCCCGGCGCTTCGACGCCGGCCTCGCCGCGACGACCGGCCCGATCCGGTCGGTCCTCCAATCGGTCGCCGTGTCGTTCGACCTGCAATTGGGCCTGCTCGGGATGCAGTTGACCCGCCGCAAGCGCGACCGGCCCGACGCCGACGCGGTCTTCGACGCCCTGCTCGAGACCCTCATCGCAGCCGGTGAATCCGCACCGACCGTCGTCGTGATCGACGAATTCCCTGGGATCGACCGGGTCGACGGCGCCGCCGGGCGGTTACGCACCAAGTTCCAGCACCATTTCCAGGAGATCGGGCTGGTGTTCGCCGGGTCACAACCCTCGCTCATGCGCGCGATGTTCGCGGAGCGGTCACGCCCGTTCTATGCCCAGGCCGACCTCGTCGAGGTCGGGCCGTTCACCGCGGGGGCCGTCGACGAGATCATCCGCAACGGGTTCCGAGCGACCGAGCGGCGAGCAGGCGTGCTT
>JBDZUV010000221.1:0-2351 GCA_040255345.1 Actinomycetota bacterium
AGCGCGCCCCCACCGAGTCTCCCTGTGCCGCATGGCCCCACGGTAGCGAACTGCGTCATGCCCGTTGGGCTCCCACGCGGGGCGGCCGGCAAACGAAGCGCCGGGGCGGCGGGACCATGCCCGCCACCCCGGCGTCGTCGATCGGTGACCCGCAGGAGGGGTCTACTCGTTGCCCGCGAGCTTCTCCTTCAGCTTCGCGAGGGCCTCGTCGTCGACCAGCGAGCCACCGGACTCACTGCCCGAGTCGGACGAGTAGTTGCTCGGGGTGTCGGACGCGGCGGCCGCGTCGTCCTCGAGCGCCTTCGCGATCTGCTTCTGGTGGGCGTCGAACACGGCGTGCGCGTCGGTGTAGGCCTTCTCCCATGCGTCGCGCTGCTGCTCGAAGCCTTCCAGCCACTCGCCGGTCGCGACGTCGAAGCCCTCCGGCGGGATGAAGTTGCCCTGGTCGTCGTAGTGGTCCACCACGCCGTACTGGGCACGCACCTCGTCGAATTCGACGCCCAGCGGGATGCCCTCGTTCGCCTGCTTCAGCGACAGCGAGATCCGGCGGCGGTCCAGGTCGATGTCGATGACCCGCACGAAGATTTCGTCATCCACGCTCACGACCTGCTCCGGCACGTCGACGTGACGCGAGGCCAGCTCGGAGATGTGCACCAGGCCCTCGATGCCGTCGAAGACGCGCACGAACGCACCGAACGGCACCAGCTTGGTGACCTTGCCCGGCACGACCTGCCCGATGGCGTGGGTGCGGGCGAAGTGGCGCCACGGATCTTCCTGGGTGGCCTTCAACGACAGCGACACGCGCTCGCGGTCCATGTCCACGTCGAGCACCTCGACGGTGACCTCCTGGCCGACCTCGACGACCTCGTTCGGGTGGTCGATGTGCTTCCAGGACAGCTCGGAGACGTGCACCAGGCCGTCCACCCCGCCCAGGTCGACGAACGCGCCGAAGTTGACGATCGACGAGACGACGCCCTTGCGGACCTGGCCCTTGGCGAGGTTGTTGAGGAACTCGCTGCGCACCTCGGACTGGGTCTGCTCCAGGTATTGACGGCGGGACAGAACCACGTTGTTGCGATTCTTGTCCAGCTCGATGATCTTCGCCTCGAGCTGCCGGCCGATGTACGGCTGCAGGTCGCGCACCCGGCGCATCTCCACCAGGGAGGCCGGCAGGAAGCCGCGCAGTCCGATGTCCAGGATCAGGCCGCCCTTGACGACCTCGATGACGGTGCCGGTGACGACGCCGTCCTCCTCCTTGACCTTCTCGATCGTGCCCCAGGCGCGCTCGTACTGCGCGCGCTTCTTGGACATGATCAGGCGACCTTCCTTGTCCTCCTTCTGAAGGACCAGGGCCTCGATCTTCTCGCCGATCTCGACAACCTCGTTCGGGTCGACATCGTGCTTGATGGACAGCTCGCGGGAGGGGATGACGCCCTCCGTCTTGTAGCCGATGTCGAGCAGAACCTCGTCGCGGTCCACCTTGACGATGGTGCCTTCGAGGATGTCGCCGTCGTTGAACAGCTTGATCGTGGAATCGACGGCGGCGAGAAGGTCCTCGGCAGAGCCGATGTCGTTGACGGCGACCTGCGGGATCGAGGACGGGTTGGTCGGGACTGAAACAGTCATGTGGGTGATTACTCCGGGGGTGGATATGGAACGCAGCGGTCCGCGCGGCGGATGTCGGACGATCTTGAAACGTGCACCGGTAGCCCCTCGTCGATCCGATTGGTACCGTCGCACGCAGAACTCCCGGTGCGACCTGCTCCATTCCGAGGCAGCACTCACCCACAGCGCACCCGACAGTATACGGGATGAAGGCACCAACGGCCGAGTCGGCTGTGCTTCCATGGTGCGGTGACTCACTCGCATGCCGAAGAGGTGTTCGGACCCACCCGCCCCCGCCTGGTGGACGTCGACCAGGCACAGTCGGTTGCCGCGAATCGGCGCTGGTGGGACGCCGACGCGGACGACTATCACGCGGAGCACGGCGAGTTCCTCGGCGTCGCCGATTTCGTGTGGTGCCCGGAGAATCTGCGCGAGGAGGACGCCGGCCTGCTCGGCGACGTGCGCGGCCGGTCGGTGCTGGAGGTCGGCTGCGGATCGGCGCCGTGTTCCCGCTGGCTCGTGGCGCGCGGGGCGCGGGTGGTGGCGTTCGACGTGTCCGCGGGGATGTTGCGTCACGCCCGGGTTGCGAACGAGCGAACGGGTATGACGCCGCCCTTGGTGCAGGCGGACGTGTGCGCCCTTCCCTTCGCGGACGGATGCTTCGATATCGCGTTCTCGGCGTTCGGCGCGATCCCGTTCGTGGCGAATTCGGCGCTGGCGATGCGCGAGGACGCCCGGGTGCTGAA
>JBDZUV010000222.1:0-2324 GCA_040255345.1 Actinomycetota bacterium
GAGTGGGAGGTCACCAACAATATCTGGCTCGTCGGCGACGATACCGAGGTGCTCGTCGTCGATGCCGCCCACGACGCGGCGGCCATCGCCGACGCGGTGCACGGCCGACGCGTCACCGCCATCGCGCTGACCCACGGCCACAACGACCACATCAACGCCGCAGTCGCTCTGCGCGATCTCGTCGACGCGCCGGTCTGGTTGCATCCGGCCGACCGCATGCTCTGGGACGTCGTCCATCCCGGGGTCGCCCCCGACCGTGACCTCGCCGAAGGTGACGTGCTGCGGGTCGCCGACACCGACCTCACCGTGCTGCACACCCCCGGCCACTCCCCTGGTTGCGTGTGCTTTCACGACGCCACGGGGCACCTGTTCAGCGGCGACACGTTGTTCTGTGGTGGGCCGGGCGCCACGGGGAGAAGTTTCTCGGATTTCGACGAGATCATCGTCTCGATCCGTGAGCGGCTGCTCTCCCTGCCATTGGAGACGGTCGTCCACACCGGCCACGGCGAGTCGACGACGATCGGCGCCGAGGCCCCCGACCTGGCCGAATGGATCCGTCGCGGCCACTGAGTCCCCGATGTATGCTGTTTTGCATGCAGAGTACGAGCGTGCGGATCGACCGATCGACCCATGAAGAACTGAAGCGCCTCGCAGCGAAGCTCGACACGACGGTCGGCGAAACGGTCGCCATCGCCGTACGCGCCCTGCGCCAGGACCGCATCGGCGACGAGTTGGGCACGGAACTGCGCGACGACGAGTCGGCGTGGCTCGATGCTGACCTCGGGTGATGTGCTCGACATCGACCTCGGCGTGCCCCGTGGGCGGGAGGCCGGAGTCGCCCACCCGGTGGTCCTCGTCACGAGCCAGCGGATCCTCGATCGCTCACCGTCGATCGTCCACGTCGTACCGCTGACCAGCACGCTACGACCGTTCGATTCCGAGATCGCGATCGCCGTCGACGAGGCGAACGGACTCGATGTCACGTCGGCCGCACAGTGCCAGCACATCAGGGGCGTCTCGACGGCTCGTGTCCGCTCGGTGCGCGGCAACGTCGGCCCGTTCGCGCTGACGTCGATCCGCGAGACGATCGCGGACATTCTGGACCTGCCCTGAGGCCCTTCGTGGGCGACAGTCGACGGTACGCTTGGCGGACCGATGACTACGCCGGATGCCCCTCTCGAGTTGACCGAACGCCACCTCGACATCGGTTCCGGAACGCTGAGGCTCTCGTTCGTTCTCGGGGACGACACCTTCACCGAGACCTTCACCCTGGCCGAGCCGCTCGCCCCGGTGATCGACCCGACGCATCCGTCGATCGACCACCTGCTCGACGTGGCACATCTGTGTGTCGGGGTGAGCTACTACAAACTCACTTTGCCCGGCCGCATCGTCGCCCACCGGCCCCTCCACCCGGCGATCGCCGCGCTGGTCCCCCACCTCTACGACCACGGGCTGCGCGAACTCGCGGTGCGCAACGGCTTGGCCGTGCCCCTCGAGGTCACGATCGACGTGCCCGCGGGCACACCCGACGAACCCACCGATCTGTACGCGGCATCGGGCACCACCGATGCGGGAGCGCTGGTGCCCTTCGGCGGCGGGAAGGACTCCACCCTCACCCTCAGCGTGTTGGCCGACGCCGACCCCGTCGCGTTCTCGATCCACCCCACACCGGTCCAGCGCCGGGCCGCCGCCGCGGTCGGGGTGCCGCTGATCGAGATGACCCGTCGGCTCGACCCGCTGCTCGCCACCCGCACCGCCGAGGGGGGCTGGAATGGCCACATCCCCATCACCGCGATCAACTCGTCGGTGTCGGCAATCATCGCCGCGCTGCTCGGCCGACGCGACGTGGTGATCGCGAACGAACGCTCCGCCGAGGAACCCACGATGCGGGTCGACGGGGTGCCGGTGAACCACCAGTACTCCAAGACGTTCCGTTTCGAGAACGCTCTGGCCGAGGCGATGGCACCGACCGGTATCCGTTACTGGTCGTCGGTGCGCCGCTGGTCCGAACTCGCCATCGCCGGGGCGCTCGCCCGGCGGGGTGCCCTGCGCAACGCGATCCTGTCGTGCAACCGGGCGTTCAGCCTGACCGACCCCGACCCCGACCCGCACTGGTGCCGGAACTGCGCGAAATGCCGCTTCACCTTCGTGTCGTTCGCACCGTTTCTCACCCCCGATGAAGCGACCCGGATGTTCGGCGGGAACCTGTTGGACGACCCCGACCAGATCGAGGGCGTGCGGGCGTTGTGGAGTGACAAACCCTTCGATTGCGTCGACGAGCTCGCCGAGTCCACGCGCCCGTGGAAGCCGGACGTCGTGCTCGG
>JBDZUV010000095.1:0-11424 GCA_040255345.1 Actinomycetota bacterium
GTTTCGTCCGCGGTCGCATCGACGAGTGCGGCCACGTACTCGGGGTGCACATCGGCCTCTGCCGCGGCGAGAAAGCGGGTGCCGACCCGCACCGCGTCGGCGCCGGCGTCGAGGAGTGCGGCGGCCCGCGGCCCGGTGCCGATCCCGCCCGCCGCCACGATCGGACGGTCGGTCAGGCCGCGCACGGCGGCCAGCAGCTCGTCCAGGGGACGGTCACCGTGCACGTGCCCGCCCGCCTCGACCCCCTGGACGACGACGAAGTCACAGCCCGCATCGAGCGCGACCCGGGCGTCGTCCACCGAGCCGACCTGCCAGGCGGCCAGGGCTCCGGTCGCGTGGACGACCTCGACGAGCGCGGGGTCGGCTTCGGCGTAGAAGCACTCGACGACGGCGGCGTGCTCGGCGGCGACCTCGAACGCGTCCCGGTCGAGGAACGGCATCAGGAACCCGACCCCGATCCGGCCGTCGGGCCCTCCGATCGTGGCCGCTTCACCGATCCGGCCTGCGAGTTCGTCGGCGGGGACCATCGCGGCGGCGAGCATGCCGAGCCCGCCGGCCGCAGCGACGGCGCCGGCCAACGGCGCGGTCGACACCCCGCCCATCGCCGCGAGTTGCAGGGGCACCCGACAGCCCACCAGGCGGTTGAATCGGTTCGTGGGCCCCACGGCTGCGCTGGGGTCGGGCTGGACGGCGGGGCGTGACACGGACCGAGCCTCGTCGCGTCGACGCCGGGTGTCAACTGATCGACCGCGACGATCGTCCGGGGCGTGCGTCCCCGGTCGGGGCGGATGGAACGTGAGACCGCCACGGCGTCCCGATAGCCGTCGTCGATGGTCGGCATCCACAGGAACGATCGGGCAGGACTATGAAAAGCCCAGCAAATGATCTAGAATGACTATCACAAGCCACCGACCTGAGAGGTTCCCCCATGTCATTGATCAACACCACCATCAAGCCGTTCGCTGCCACCGGTTTCCGCAACGGCGAGTTCGTCGACGTGACCGACGACGACGTGAAGGGCAAGTGGGCGATCTTCTTCTTCTACCCGGCCGACTTCACCTTCGTGTGTCCGACCGAGCTGGGTGACCTCGCCGATTACTACGACGAACTCCAGTCGCTCGGGGTCGAGGTGTACTCGGTGTCGACCGACACGCATTTCACCCACAAGGCGTGGCACGAGACCTCCGACACGATCAACAAGATCACCTACACGATGCTCGGTGACCAGAACTTCACGCTCTCGAACAACTTCGAGATCCTGCGCGAAGACGAGGGACTCGCCAACCGTGGGACGTTCCTCGTCGACCCCGACGGCGTCATCCAGTTTCTCGAGGTGACCGCCGAAGGCATCGGCCGCAACGCCGCCGAACTGCTCCGCAAGGTCAAGGCGGCGCAGTACGTGCGCTCCCACCCTGGCGAGGTCTGCCCCGCCAAGTGGGAAGAGGGTGACGACACGCTCGCCCCGTCGCTGGACCTCGTCGGCAAGATCTGATCAGCCCGATGTGCTGACGGGAGGGGGGGTGAGCCACGGCGGCTTCGCCGACCCGCCGACCCTCCCTCCCGTCCGGATCGACCGACGACCGCGTGCCTCGGCTCACCCCCGCCGACCCGCCCGGACCGAACCCTGCATCCTTCCACCGCCGTACCTGCACGTAGGAGACCCGCTGTGCTCGACGAATCACTCGCCAACCAACTGAGACAGCACCTGACGAAGATCACCGAACCCGTCGAGCTGGTCGCGTCGCTCGACGACTCGGCCAAGGCCACCGAACTGGAAGCACTGCTCACCCAGATCGCCTCGCTGTCGGACGCCGTGACCTACGTGCGGGCCGACGACCACGACCGGCGACCTTCGTTCGCCATCCGCCGCGTCGGCACCGACATCGAGGTCCGTTTCGCCGGCGTGCCCCTCGGGCACGAGTTCACGTCGCTGGTGCTGGCGCTGCTCCAGGTCGGCGGTCACCCCTCCACCGAATCCGACGAGCTGATCGCCGCCGTGCAGGCGATCGACACCGACCTGCACTTCGAGACGTTCTTCTCGTTGAGCTGCCAGAACTGCCCCGACGTGGTCCAGGCGCTGAACCTGATGAGTGTGCTGAACCCGCGCATCACCCACACCGCGATCGACGGGGCGGTGTTCCCCGACGAGGCCGAGCAGCGCGGCGTCATGGCCGTACCCACCGTGTTCCTCGACGGTGAGGAATTCGATTCGGGGCGCATGACCCTCGCCGAGATCGTCGGCCGTCTCGACACGGGGGTCGAGGCACGCGTCGCCGCGGAGATCGACGCCAAGGACCCCTTCGACGTGCTCATCGTCGGTGGCGGTCCCGGCGGTGCCGCCGCGGCGATCTACGCCGCCCGCAAGGGCATCCGCACCGGGCTGGTCTCGACCCGCTTCGGTGGCCAGGTGCTCGACACCATGTCGATCGAGAACTTCATCTCGGTGCCCGCCACCGACGGTCCGTCGTTCGCCGTCGCCCTCGAGGAGCACGTCGGCGACTACGACGTCGACGTCATGAACCTGCAGACGGCGACCCGGCTCGTTCCGGCCGCCGACGCCGGTGGACTGCACACGGTCGAATTGGAGAGTGGCGCGAAGCTCGAGGCCCGCACGGTCATCCTGGCCACCGGCGCACGCTGGCGCACCCTCGGTGTGCCCGGTGAGGACGAGTTCCGGAACAAGGGCGTCACCTACTGCCCGCACTGCGACGGCCCGCTGTTCAAGGGCAAGAAGGTCGCGGTGGTCGGCGGCGGGAACTCCGGCGCCGAGGCCGCGATCGACCTGGCCGGGGTGTGCGGCGACGTCACCCTCATCGAGTTCGATCCGCAACTGCGCGCAGACGAGGTCCTCCAGCGCAAGCTGGCGACCCTCGACAACGTCGACGTGATCACGAGCGCCGCGACCACCGAGGTGATCGGCGACGGTTCCAAGGTGACCGCACTGCACTACGTCGACCGCGAAGACGACACGACCCGCACCGTCGACCTGGAAGGCGTGTTCGTGCAGATCGGCCTGGTGCCCATGACCGAATGGCTCGAAGGTACCGTCGAGCTGTCGGATCGTGGCGAGATCGTCATCGACGACCGGGGCCGGACCTCGGTTCCGGGTGTCTTCGCAGCGGGCGACGCCACCACCGTGCCCTACAAGCAGATCGTGATCGCCCTCGGTGCCGGCTCGACCGCCGCGCTGAGTGCCTTCGACCATCTGATCCGGAGCGCTCCGGCGCCCGAGGGTGAACCCGTCGCCGCGACGGTCTGAACCTCGGGTCGGGGCGCCACGAGCACCGACGGAGCATGAGCCGATGAACCTCCGAGATCTGGAATACCTCGTCGCCGTCGCCGACCACCGGCATTTCGGACGGGCCGCCGAGGCGTGCTTTGCGAGTCAGCCGACGCTGTCGACCCAGATCCGCAAGCTCGAGAACGAGCTCGGTGTGGAACTGATCGAACGCAACCCGCGTCGCATCACCCTCACCGAGGCCGGTCACGCGGTGGTCTTCCACGCCCGAGCCGCGCTCGCCGAGGCGGCGAAGATCCGCACGCTCGCTCAGCAGACGGTCGACCCCGAAGCCGGGAGCATCCGGATCGGTATCTTCCACACCCTCGCGCCGTACCTGTTGCCTCATGTGGTGCCGGCGATCAACGAACGGTTCCCACGTCTGGAGCTGCTGCTCGTCGAGGACAAGACCGACGCGCTGGTCGCCAGACTCCTCGAAGGCAGCCTCGACGCGGGGATGTTCGCCCAGCCGATCCACGCGGGCAACCTGCACGTCGAGCCGTTGTTCGACGAGGACTTCCTGCTCGCCGCGCCCCGCGGGCACGCTCTCGTCGGGCACGACCGCCCGATCGGGGTCGACGAGCTGGCCGGCGAGGATCTGCTCCTGCTCGAAGAGGGTCACTGCCTGCGTGACCAGGCGCTGGACGTGTGCCGGCTCACCGGTGCTGCCGAACGACGGGGGTTCAAGGCGACGAGCCTGGCGACGCTGGCCCAGATGGTCTCCGCGGGCGTCGGGGTCACGTTGTTGCCCGAGTTGGCGGTGCGTCCGCCCGTGCCCGAGAACCCCCGGATCGTGTTGCGGCGCTTCGTCCCGCCGGTGCCGCACCGTTCGATCGCGCTGTTCTGGCGTCCCACCAGCGTCTACCGCGAGCTGTTGCCCCACATCGCCGAGGTCATCCGCGGCGAGGTGGTCCCCCTGCTCGAGGCCGACACCTGACCTCGTCGCCGCCCGCGCCGACCGGCGAGAGCGAGTCGGTCTGCGGTTCGTCTTGCCACCCGATCGCCGTCATCGGACGTGTCGGTGGGCCGGTGGTGTCGCCCGGCAGGCGAAGGTGGGCCACCACCGGCGAAGTCGTCGCACGGTGTTCGCCCAGAGGCCGCCAGGCGGTACGGTGCCGCCGATGCGCGAGGTGACGATCCGGCCCTACGGTGCCGCCGACCGGGCGGCGGTCCGTCACATCTGCTTCGTGACCGGCTTCGCCGGGTCGCCCGTCGACTACCAGTGGTCCGACGAAGAGAGTTTCGCCGACATGTTCAGCGGCTACTACACCGACCGCGAACCCGAGTCGGCACTCGTCGCCGAAGTCGATGGCCGGGTGCGGGGCTACCTGCTGGGCTGTCGGGACTCGGCCAAGGCCTGGTCGCCAGTGGCTCCTGCGGTGCGGCACGCGCTGCGGCGGGGGCTCGCCTTCCGCCCCGGAACGGCCGGCTTCATCTGGCGGGCGGTGGCCGACGCCGTCGGCGACCGGGTCCGACACGGTACCCGGCCGTCCGACTTCGACTTCGTCGACCCGAGATACCCCGCGCACCTGCACATCAATCTGTTACCCGAGATCCGTGGTCGGGGTGCCGGTGCTCGGCTCGTCGACGCCTGGCTCGACGTGTTGCGCGCCGAGGGCGCTCCCGGGTGCTTCCTGCAGACGTTGTACGAGAACACGAACGCGATCCGCTTCTTCGAGTCGATGGGGTTCCGGCGCCACGGCGACCCGCTGTTGCTCCCCGGCGAGCGGACCCCGACCGGTGCGCGGGTACATGACCAGACCATGGTCCGGCCACTCGACTGAAGCCAGGCGTGCCCGGCAGATGCACCCGGGTCACCACGTCGGGCCGCCAGACTGGGGAGATGGGAATCGACGTCCACCTCGTCGACGGCACCTATGAGCTGTTCCGGCACTACCACGCACTGCCGTCGCACCGCACCGCCGAGGGGCGCGAGGTCGCCGCGGTCCGCGGCGTCGTCGGGTCGCTGGTCACGATGCTCGCCGACGGGGCGACCCACGTCGCGGTCGCCACCGACCACGTCGTCGAGTCGTTCCGCAACGAGTTGTGGGCCGGCTACAAGACCAGCGAGGGGATCCCGCCGGACCTGCTCGATCAGTTCGACCTGCTCGAAGACGTGTGTCGCGCGGCGGGTTTCACGGTGTGGCCGATGGTCGTCGCCGAGGCCGATGACGGACTCGCCACCGGCGCCCGGCTGGCTGCGGCCGACGCCCGGGTGGAGCGGGTGCTGATCTGCACGCCAGACAAGGACCTCGCTCAGTGTGTGGGCGGCAAGGTCGTCCAGTTCGATCGACGCAGCGCCGAGATCCGCGACACCGACGGGGTGTGGGAACGCTTCGGCGTCGCACCCGAGTCGATCCCCGACTACCTCGCGCTGGTGGGCGACACCGCGGACGGCTTCCCCGGACTGCGCGGCTGGGGCGCCAAGTCGACCGCGACCGTGCTCGCCCGCTACCCCCACCTCG
Organism: Actinomycetota bacterium; assembly: GCA_040255345.1. GTDB lineage: Bacteria > Actinomycetota > Acidimicrobiia > Acidimicrobiales > Iamiaceae > JAFDWI01. The sequence goes on from JBDZUV010000095.1 coordinate 5,743, forward strand.
AGGACATCCCGCACGACCCGGACGACTGGGACTTCGCCGTGCGGGGCGCGGCCAAGCTCGCCGAGCGGCTCGTGGCCGACTGGGAGGCTGCGGTGCTGTTCCGGCAACTCGCCACGCTGGTGAGCGACTCCGCCGAGGTGACCGGCACGGTCGACGACTGGCGCTGGACGGGTCCTCGCGACGCCTTCGCCGAGGTGGCCGCGTCGCTGGACGCCCCCGCACTGGCAGCTCGAGCGGTCGAGTTGGCGCCGCCCGGCCCGGCCCACCGCTGACGTGGGCTCCCGCCCGGACTGCCCGCCGAGCGACGTGCGGCACGATCTGCCGGTGCCTGCTGCGGAATGCGGCGCATGCTGCCGCTGACAGCGGCTCTTCGCGCCAGCTTCGGGGTCGAAGTCGCGTCAGATTGTGGGTCGGGTTTCGCCGGCGTCGACGTTCAGGACGGTCGCGGGATCAGGGCGTGGATCGCGTCGGCGATCTCGACGTTGCGGCGGTGTTCACGCACCAGGTTCTGGTCGAGCCCGCTGGTGACGTAACACGCCGACAGGCCCGAGGCCGGGTCGGCGAAGGCGAGCTGCCCACCCGCGCCGTTGTGGCCGAACGCGTACGGCGACGACGCCGTGCCGAATCCCCGGTAGGGGGCGCCGCCGTCGTCGCCGGCGACGACCAGACCGAGGGTGCGGTTGGCCGGAACGCCCGAGGGGTCGGGCAGACGGCTGCGGACGTGACCGGTTCCGTCGGCCAGTACCGCCGGGTCCCACAGGTCGTCCGGGTTGTGGAGGAGCCCCTGGTAGAGCAGTGCAATGTCGGCCGCGTGCACGACCGCTCCACCGCCGGGGACGCCCTGTTCCCTGGCCTTGGGGTGGTTGAGCGAGGTCAGTGCGAACAGCACCAGATCGGCGGGGATCGCCGGCTGGGTCCCGACCTGGTCGCCGAACTCGGCGGCGAGCTCGGCGGTCGTGGCCGGTTCACCCACGCCGACCACTTCGGCGATACCGTCCTGTTCGTCGAGTGGAATGCCGAGCAGCCGGGGCAGGCCGAGTGGTTCGGTGACGAGTCGGTGGATCGCCGCCCGGTAGTCCTCGCCGGTCACGGTCTCGATGATGTCGCAGAGGACCCAGTGTGCCGAGACCGGGTGGTAGACGTACCGCGCACCAGGTGGGAACTCGTGCCGCCAGGTGGCGTACGCGGCGAGGCGACGCTCGTGGGTCCGCCACTCCCGTGGCCCGAGCGGTGCCATCGGAAACCCACCGGTGTGCAGCATGACCTGCTCGACGGTGACCTCACCCTTGTCGTGTGCGTCGAAGCCCGGCAGATACGACGCGACGTTGCGTGAGACGTCGAGGTCGGCGTCGGCGATGAGGCGCCAGATCGCCGCGACGGTGAGCACCTTGGTCGCCGAGTACGGGATGAACCGGGTGGTGTCCGATGCCCCGTAGGTCGCGCTGACGACCACCTTGCCGTCGAGTGCCACCGCGATCTGCGCGGCCGGCAACAGCCCGTCGTGGACTTCCCGGAGCACCCGGTCCAAGAGGGCGGCGATGGCCTCGGGATCGAGTCGGTCGAGTGCGGTCGTGGTGGCGCCCATGTGTCTGCAGAGTAACCGGCCTGCGCCGACGGCGACTCCGTGCCTGAAGAGTGGGAGGGAGACCCGGTCTTGCTCCGGCGGGTCTAATGCACTACATTAGAACGTGTTCTACCGCATCGTCACCCAGGAGCGCACCCATGGAATTCGGCCTCTTCTTCAACGGCTACCTGCCCGGCCCCGCCGCATTCGATTCTGCATCCGAGCACACGATGCTCCTGCGTGAAGCGCAGTACGCCGTCCACGCCGATGCGTTCAACTGGAAGTACGCCTGGTTCGGCGAGCACCACTCCCTCACCGAGTACTCGCACCTGCCGGCACCCGAGTGCATGATCCCGTTCGTCGCGGCGCAGACCCAACGCATCCACCTGGGGTCCGCGATCATGAACATGTCGCCCAAGGTGAACCACCCGCCACGCCTGGCCGAGCGGGTCGCGATGCTCGACCACCTCACGAACGGCCGGTTCGAGTTCGGATCGGGTCGGGGTGCCGGTGAGCACGAGATGCAGACCTTCGACCTGCACACCTCCGAGACCAAGGAGATGTGGGACGAGGTCGCGCCCGAACTGATCAGGATGTGGGAGACCCACGACTACGCATTCGAGGGCGAGTTCTTCCGGGTGCCGTACCCGCACAACATCCTGCCCAAGCCCTACGGCGTCGGCCACCCGCCGATGTGGCTGGGCTGCGGGAGCCCTCCCACCTTCACCAAGGCCGGCAACCTCGGCGTCGGGGCGATCGCGTTCAACTTCGAACCGGTCATGAACCTCAAGGGCCGCATCGAGGCCTACAAGGAAGGCGTCGCGGACTGCACCGAACCGCTCGGCGAGTTCGTCAACGACAACGTCATGATGACCAACGCCGTGATCTGCCTGACCGACGGCAAGCGTGCCCGCGAGATCGCGATGTCACCCGGACGTGGCTACCTGAACTCGCTCGTCACGCTGTACCACTCGACCATCCCCAAGGCGAAGGGTGCGGTCACCTGGCCGGACCGGCCCCGCGCCATCGGCAGCGAGGACGAGCTCGACTATGCGATCGACAACGGTTATCTGCTGTGCGGCACGCCCGAGCAGGTGCTCGAGCAGGTCGCGAAATACTCAGAGGTGGGCACCGACCAGCTCGTCTTCGGGATCCCCAACGAGGGCTTCGAGCACGACGAGGTGCTCGAGATGATCGAGCTGTTCGGTCGTCACGTCATTCCCGAGTTCGACACCGATCCCGAGCACCGCACCGCCAAGATGCGGGCCACCGCCGAACGCAAGTACCCGGCGTTCACCTCGCTGCCCGACGACCTTCGGGCACCAGAGGTGATCCCGACCAACGCGCTGCTCCCACTGGGCGACTGAGACACGCCGACGATCCGTCCGACGGTTTTCCGCGAGCCGGCGAAGGCCGACGAGGTGCTGGGGCACATGACGCGGTCCGGCGCGACACGGGCCGACGCGGCTCCCGGGTCGGGCACCTCGTGTGCCGCCGCCGGACGGACCGGGTCGACGCTGCACCCATGAGACCGACCGGCACGGGACCATCGGATGCGACGTATGCCCGCGGGGCGCATGCCCGCGGGTCGATGGCCCGGAGTCCGGACCCGGGGACCGCGGCACGGTCCGGGGCGGTACGGTCCGGCTCCGCCGCGTCGGTCGGGTCGACCCGTGACCGGTTGTTGGACGAGGCCGAGCGGTTGTTCGCTCACGGTGGCGTCGATCGGGTCGCTTCCCGCCAGATCGTCGAGGCCGCCGGTCAACGGAACGTGTCCGCGATCTCGTACCACTTCGGGTCGCGTGAAGGGCTGGTGCTCGAGATCCTGGCGCGTCGAGGCGCACCGGTGGACGCCGAACGGGGGCGACGTCGCGACGTGCTCCCGGTGCCCCCGTCGATGGCCGACCTGGTCGCGTGTCTCGTCGAGCCGTATGCCGCGTTGCTCGGCGACGGCGGTGGACGCTCGTACCTGCGGATCGTCGCCCAACTCCGTGGCCGCTTCGCGGCCTGGCGGGTTGCGTCCGACGCGGCGACGACGGCCCATCTGTCGCGGATCCTCGACGAGATCGAGGCCCGGGCGCCGGGGTCCGCGCCGCAGCGCCGCGAGCGGGTGGTCGGGATGATCATGTTGCTGACCGGCATGGCCGCGGAGCGGGCCCGTCGGATCGACGAACAGGCCACACCGGAGACCTCGGCGGCCGAGTTCGTCGCGGACCTCGTCGCCATGTGCACCGCGGTCGTCACACCGGTGGCCGGAGCCTGAGCACCCCGACACGCCCACCTCTGCGACGGCCTTCGGGAGGTTCGCTGCGACCAGCGCGCACCTCCTCCCGGCGTGCGCATCGGGGGCGAGCTGGTGGGGTCGGAGGGGACGTGGGAAGGTGGACGGGTGAGGATCCGGGTGATGTCGGTGACCGAAGGGGTCGTGTACCACTGTTGGCCGATCGACCGGACGAACCCGTGTCGCCCCGAACTCGAGGTCGACGCGGCCGTGCTCCCCGGCGACGTGGACTCCGGACCGTTGTTGTTGTCGGTCGCCGACTACGTGTTCATGGTCGGTGGACCGGAGGTCGCCCGCCCGTGCCTGCAGGCGCTCGAGCGAAGAGGCCGCCTGGTCGACGAGATGGGTGTGGCCCACATCGCCTTTCCGATGTGGACCCCCATCGATCTGTCCGGCCCTCCCCGGTCGGGCCGACCACCGGTCTGACCGGACCGCATCGCCGACCAGCCCGAACCGAGCCCGGGCGCGACGGACGGCGATAGCCTGTCGGCACCGTCACCACTGCGGGGACCCAGACCATGACCGACCTCATCGGACGCCCGTCACGACCGGTCGACCCGCGGCGGGCGGCGGCGACATCGCCGGCGTCGACGGATCCGTCCCGTCGGTACGGGACGCTCGCCGGGCGCGCGTCGCTGTACGTGGTCGGCACCGGACTGGCGCTGGTGGGCGCGCACGCGGTGGGCATTCCGACACCGCCGTGTCCGTTGCGGGCCTCGACCGGGTTCCCGTGTCCGTTCTGTGGGCTCACCCATGTCGCCCGGGAGCTGCTCACCGGCCACGTCGCGGTGGTCGCGCGACACGATCCGGCCGCGCTGGTCCTGGCGGCCGTCGTGGGCGTCGCGGTCCTCGCCCAACTGGCGGCGCTGGCACGCCGGACCACCGGCCCGGTCGTCATGACCTCACGGGTCGCCGGTGGTGTCGTCCTGGTGGTGCTCGCGGTGCACTGGCTCACCACGATCGTCACCGGCGGCATGTTCGCGGCCTGAACGCCCGCGCGGCGCCCCGTCACGGGCGAAGGTCGGTAGGGTCGGCCCCATGATCCCGACGATGCTGCTGGTCGGATTCCTGCTCGCGCTGGTGTCGTTCGGCCACCGGGCCGGGCTGGTCGTGGCCGGCGGTGTGGCCGCGGTGCTGTGGCCGGCCGGGCTCTCGGCGGCCGATGGCGGCTCGCCCGGCACCGCCGTGGGAGGCTTCGTGCTCGCGGCCGCGAACCTGGTCGTCGGCGGGCTGGTCGGGGCGGAGGTGCGCTCGCTTCTCGCCCGGGTTCAGCGGACGTCACGCAGGCCGGGCCACGTCTCCGCGTAGCGCTGCTGCAGCTCGGCTTTTCGGACCTTGCCCATGGCGTTGCGGGGGAGCGCGCCGGTGAGCACACACGCCCGCGGCACCTTGAAGCGGGCCAGACGCGTCCGCAATTCGGCGAGCAGCTCCGACGGGTCGGGCGCGGGACCCGTCGGGTCGGGCACGACCACCGCCAGGCCCAGCTCGCCGAAGTCGTCGTCGGGCATCCCCACCACGGCCGACTCGTCGACGCCGGGGAGCTGGTCGAGTAGCAGCTCGATCTCGGCGGGGTAGACGTTCTCGCCACCCGAGATGATCAGGTCCTTCGTCCGGCCCACGATCCGCAGACGGCCCTCGGCGTCGAGCGTGCCGAGATCCCCGGTACGGAACCAGCCGTCGTCGGTGAAGTCGCTCGAACGGCGTTCGGGCATGCCCCGGTAGCCGGCGAACACGTTGGGGCCGCGCACCTCGATGCCGCCCGGTTCGTCGCCGGCGGCGAGCGGTCGATCCGGGTCGTCGTCGAGGCGGATCCGCACGTCCACGCCGGGCAGGGCGA
>JBDZUV010000096.1:0-11206 GCA_040255345.1 Actinomycetota bacterium
TCGACCACCTGATCCAGTCTCGACCTGAGCGTCTGGGTGGACGTCTCACTGGACATTGCCCGTGCACAGGGCATCCGACGGGACCGCGCCCTGGGCCGGGACCACGATCGGTTGTGGCACGACGTGTGGGTGCCGAACGAGATCGACTTCGAGCGCAACTTCGCGCCACGCGGGCGCGCCGACGTGCTCTACTCCCCGGGATCGCCCAGCCGGTGACTCCCATGGGAGTCGCGGCGCGCCCGCGGGCGCGGCCGGGCAATGCGTGCGCCAACGTGGTGGCGACAACGCCACGAGAAGGTTTCGCTCGCTTGCCCAGAAGTGTCACACCGCCCGAGTACCCTGGCTTCCGGGAGCCAGGGTGGATGGCGGTGAGGGGGACGAGCCGAACATCGGGGGAAGGGTCACGAAGCGAGGAGACCCGACCAGTGGGCGGAGGCGACTCCCCACAGGCGCGCGGATGCGTCCGCGCCGGCGAGGTCCCATGGGCCGGCCGTCGCGGACACGATCTGGACGGGACTCCCACGGGAGCAAGCCGCGCCCGCGGGCGCGCCGGGGAACCTCCGGCTCACACTCGACGGACTGGGGGGACGGACCATCGAGTTGCGGCACGGTCTGGGCGAGACCGACGACCACACCTGGGTGTGGCGCCCGGCCACCCGCACGATCGTGGGCGGCGACTTCATCGTGTCGTCCCTGCCGAACGCCGGTACCCCGTTCAGGGTCCAGCGCTACATCCCCGAATGGGCCGATGCCCTCGAGGAGATGGCCGAGCTGGAACCCGGTGCGGTGGCGCGGGCCGTCCGGCTCAAGGCCGACCTGCTCGATGCACGCGCACGAGCGACCCGGTCGTTCGTCGCCGCCAATGTGCTCCGCTCCGCGGCGGTCGCGCTGCGCGACCCTGGCGACCGACCTTCCTGAGCACGCCGGGTCAAGCTTCGCTCGGTGCCCCTGCTCGCGTGGCAAGCGCGAGCAGGGGTGGCACGGCGGCCACGGCGTCGCCTCGGGTGCCTTCGACGAACGACGCGGCGCGGGCCACCAGTGCAGCGACGGCGAGCACTTCCGCGGGACGCACCTGGGCCGCCACGGCGTTGGCGATCAGCGCGCCGGCGCACGCTGCCTGATCGGCGGGTGCCACCTGCCAGGGGGCACCGTTTCGGTAGGTGACCGCGGCGACCAGACCGACGGGCAGCGGCCCGGTCACCTCGACGCCTCCCAGTTCCGCGATCGGCACCTCACGGCGGCCCGCGGGCTCACGCACCGACAGCCGTCGGGCGAAGGGATGGACGAGCCCGTCTGCATCGAGCACCGCATACTCGTCGGAGAGATACTGTGCCCCGGCACGCACCGACTCGGCGACCAGCGTGGTCTTGCCTGCCATGGAGGTGCCGGGCAACACGATCACCCGACCGTCCACGGCGACCGCCCCGGCGTGGATGAACACCAGACCCGGAGCGTGCACGGCGATCGTCGAGCGGATCGTCTGGTCGACCACGTGTAGCGCGAGCGGCAACTGGTCGGCAGTCGAGACGCCACCTTCCGGGCCGGTGACGACGATCTGATCACCGCCGCACGTCACCACGATCACGTGTACTGGAGGAGTTCCGGACCCACGGGCCTCCGCGCCCGGTGGCAGCATCTCCCGAACTCCGTCGACGAGTCCCGGAAATCCACACGGTGTCCCGCCGCAGCGGTGGCGAATCTCGATGTCGACCGCGACGCCGTACGCGGCGAACTCGATGCATGCGTCGCCCGGTTGCATGGCTGCAACCTATTCGGAGCGGTCACCGCCGACAGGTTTGGACGGGCGATCGACGGGGCATGCAACCGGCATGGCCATGTGCACGACACCGACCGACTTCGATCTCACCGGTGACCGACTCGGTGCCGCCGACGTGGCGACCGACCGGGCCACGCGAAGACACGGCCTGTTGGGCCTCGACCATTACCGGCGGATCCTCGTGCTGGCCCCGGCCCGCCAGGTCCACACCTTCGGTATGCGCTTCGCCATCGATGTGGCCTGGTGTGACGCGTCGGGCACGGTGTTGCGCACGGCGCAGGTGCTGCCGAACCGGGTGAGCGCCTGGGTCCCGCGGGCGCACTCGGTGCTCGAAGCCGAGGCCGGTGCGTTCGCCCGGCTCGGTATCGCGCCGGGCGACCGACTCGCCACGCTTCCCGTCGGCGGCGACGAAGGCACACTGTTGGTGAAGTGCCCCGACCCGGGTGGCGCCGCGCCACACTTGTCAGATGACGACCCATGCCCCGCCGGGAGCGCTGGTGCTCGTGGGGACGCCGATCGGGAACCTCGACGACCTGAGCCCCCGGGCCGCCGCGGCGCTGGCGACGGCTGACGTCATCGCGTGTGAAGACACCCGCCGGACCGGACGGCTGTTGGCCCGTCTCGGGATCGCGGCACCCAGGTTGCTGGTCGCCAACGACCACACCGAAGGCGAGGTGGCCGCAGACGTCGTCGAGCGGGTCGGGGCCGGCCAGAAGGTCGCGGTCGTCACCGATGCCGGGATGCCCGGCGTCTCGGACCCCGGGGAAGTGCTCGTGCGCGCTGCGCTCGACGCGGGACTTCCCGTCGCGGTCGTTCCCGGCCCCTCGGCGCTCGACACCGCGTTGGTGATCAGCGGCCTGCCCGCGGGCAGGTTCTGTTTCGAGGGATTCCTGCCCCGCAAGGGCTCGGCACGTCGTGCGCGACTCGAGGCGATCGCCGTCGAGCCGCGGACGGTCGTGCTCTACGAAGCGCCGCACCGGGTGCTCCGCACGGTCGAGCAGCTCCGCGACGAGTGCGGCGATGCCCGGCAGGTGGCGGTCTTCAGAGAACTCACCAAACTGCACGAGGAACACTGGCGTGGGACGCTCGCCGAGGCGGTTGCACGGCTCGGGGCACATCCGCCGAGGGGTGAGTACGTACTGGTCGTCGCCGGTGCCGCTCCGCCGGCAGCGGCCGACGACGACGCGCTCCGCGAGGCGCTGGCCATCGAGCGTGCCGCCGGCAGATCGACCCGGGACGCCGTCGCCGTGGTCGCCGAGCGCTTCGGCGAGCCACACCGCCGCGTCTACGACCTCGCCGTCCGTTCCTGAACCCGCGACCGTGCGCGTGCGCGTGCGCTCACCAGGAGCCTCGGCGGAGCATCGTCGATCGAACCACGACGTCCTCCGACGTTCCGATCGGCGGTAGCGTGCAGGTGTGACCGATGCAGATGCCGACGACCGCACCGCTCCGGGCGTGCTGCCGCAGGGTTCGGTCGTGCCCGGGGCCGACATCTGGGACGATGACGACGACGTGGTCGACGCGTCGAGCGGCACCGAGACCGACGACGTCATCGACATCGAGACCCGCCGGCAGGTTCGCCAGAGCCGACTCGCAGCGGCGGAATGGGACGACGAGGCCTGGTTGACCGAGGCGCAGGTCGTGGCCCACGTCGACGACGACGGTGCCCACGACGGTTCGCGGGGCGTCGAAGCCGACGACGACGCCTCCCAGGAAGCGTTCGGTACGAAGTTGCAACGGTGGGGTTCCACCTCGATGCTCGGGGCGAGCCTCTCGGGTCTGGGGATCGGGCTCGACAAGGTGCTCAGACCGCGTGAGCCCACCCAGATCGAGATCCAGGTCGACGACGATTCGGACGATCATCTCGACCCGGTCGAGGTGAAACTGGGCGCCAGCCCCGACGAGAGTGTCGCACTCCTGCGTCCGTGGCTCCGCGAGAGCGCCGGCCCCGACCGCCACGACGGCGAGTGACCCGCCGGGTCGATAACGCTTCCGGGCCCTCGAACAGGTGCCGGTAGGGTTGCGACGTGTCCTCTGAACCGGGACGTTTCTACGTCACCACGCCGATCTACTACGTCAACGACGCGCCCCACATCGGCCACGCCTACACCACGGTCGCCGCGGACGCGCTCGCCCGTTGGCACCGTCTGGTGGGCGACGACGTCTTCTTCCTGACCGGCACCGACGAACACGGCCTGAAGGTGCAACGTTCCGCCGAGGAACGCGGCCTCACCCCGCTGGAGTGGGCCGATCAGACCTCCGAGCACTTCCGCGAGGCGTGGGCGTTGCTCGACATCTCCAACGACGACTTCATCCGCACGTCCGAACCGCGCCACCACACGGCGGTCGCGGAGCTGCTCCAGGCGGTCTACGACAACGGATTCATCCACAAGGACCGCTACGAGGGCCTGTACTGCGTGTCGTGCGAGGCCTACTACGACGAATCGGAGCTCGTCGACGGGAACTGTCCGATCCACAAGCGACCCGTCGAACACGTCACCGAAGAGAACTACTTCTTCGAACTGTCCGAGTTCACCCAGCCCCTGCTCGACCACTACGAAGCGCACCCCGACTTCGTCCGTCCCCACGGCAAGCGCAACGAGGCGCTCGGGTTCATCAAGGGTGGTCTGCGGGACTTCTCGATCAGCCGCACGTCGATCACCTGGGGGATTCCGCTGCCCTGGGACCCGGCGCATGTCACCTACGTGTGGTTCGATGCGCTCACCAACTACCTGACCGCCGTCGGCTACGGCGCTGATGCGGAGCGCTTCGCCGCCTGGTGGCCACACGCCTGCCACGTGATCGGCAAGGACATTTTGCGCTTCCACTGTGTGTACTGGCCGGCGATGCTGCTGGCGGCCGGCCTGGAGTTGCCCCGCCACGTCGACGTGCACGGGTTCCTGCTCGTCGGCGGCGAGAAGATGTCGAAATCGGGGCTCACCCAGATCACCCCGGCCGAGCTGGTCGACCAGTTCGGGGTCGACGGCGTGCGCCACCACCTGCTGCACGATCTGCACTTCGGCCCCGACGGAGACTTCAGCGAAGAGGCGATGATCGCCCGTTACAACGCGGATCTCGCCAACAATCTCGGCAATCTCCTGTCTCGCGTCGCCACCGTTCTGGCGAAGAAGAGCGGTGGGATCGGCACCGCGCCGCGCCCCGACAGCCCACTGGCCACCGTCGCCGAGGCGGTCGTCGCCGAGACGACCGCTGCCTGGGAGGCGGTTGCGCCGTCGGTCGCCCTGGATGCCACCTGGCGGCTGATCCGTGAGGCCAACGCGCTGCTCGAAGCCACCGAACCCTGGAAGGCCGAACCCGGGCCCGAGGTCGACGCGATCCTGGGCGATGCGCTCGAGGTGCTGCGCATCGTGGCGATCCTCGCTCAGCCGGCGGTGCCGAACGCGGCCGCCGAGATCTGGCGACGAATCGGGTGCGACGGCGACATCGGTGACCGACGCGTCCCCGGCGACACCGTCTGGGGCGGCTACGTCGCCGGGCATCCGGTCGAGAAGGGAGCGCCGTTGTTTCCCCGTATCAAGGCCGTCTCGTGAGCCCGGCTCCGGCCGATCACGAGGCATTGGCCGCGGCCGGGCCGTGGATCGACACGCACTGCCACCTGAGCCTCGACGACGATCACCCTGCCGACCCGGATGCGCCCACAGCTGATCAGCCCGGCACGATCGATTTCGTGGCGGCGGCGACACCGATCATCGACGCCGCCCGTCGGGCCGGTGTCGAGCGCCTCGTCACGATCGGCACCGACGCGGCCTCGTCGCGCGCCGGTGCCGCGGTCGCCGCGGCCCACGACGGGGTCTGGGCGACCGTGGGGCTGCATCCCCACGACGCATCCCGGGGTACCGACGGCCTCGAGGCGTTGCTCGATGCCCCCGAGGTCGTCGCGGTGGGGGAGTGTGGACTCGACTACCACTACGACCACTCGCCGCGGGCTGCGCAGCGTGAGGCGTTCGCCGCCCAGATCGACCTCGCCCGGCGCCACGGCTTGGCCCTGGTGGTCCATACCCGCGAGGCCTGGGACGACACGTTCGCGATCTTCGATGCCGAAGGCATCCCCGAGCGGACGATCATCCACTGCTTCACCGGTGGACCCGGCGAGGCGCGGGCCTGCCTGGACCGGGGCGCGTACGTGTCGTTCAGCGGTATCGCCACGTTCCGCAATGCCGCCGACGTGCGTGAGGCGGCAGCGCTGTGCCCCGCCGACCGGTTGTTGGTCGAGACCGACAGCCCCTTTCTCGCTCCGGTGCCCTACCGGGGCAAGCCGAACCGGCCCGAGTGGGTGCCGGTGGTGGGAGCCGCGGTGGCCGCCGTGCGGGGCGAATCACCGGCCGATGTCGCCACGGCGGTCTGGACCAACGCGCAGACGGTTTTCGGGCTGGCCTGACGCGCGGCGAGAGGGCCCCGCGAGGTCTGTGACCGAATGGCGACGTCCATGAAGGACGTGTTCCGAAGTTTGCGGTTCGGTTACGACGCTTCTAGCGTGGTTCGCCGTCATGGAATCACCCCGACCTTCTCGAGGCAGGCTGGTCCGTCGCAGGCTCCGTCAGCGCCGCGCCAGCCAGTTGGCTCTGTGCCTCGCCGCCATAGCGCTCGCGGTGCCGGCACTGTCGGCCGGCTCGTCGAAGCCCTCCGGCACCGAACCGGCCACCCAGGTGGTGGTCGCCGGCAGCGCCCACCAGCGTGCCGCGGCCGGCCGACGGACCAGCGCGACGACGCCGCCGGCCGCCGGTGCCACGTCCACCGCGCCTGCGGCGGTTGCGGTCAGCGTGCCGCCGACCACCACACCCGCACCTGCCACCAGCATCGAGACGGTCGCCTGGCATCCGCCGACGACCACGATCGCGCCGGTCACGGCACCGCCCAGCACCGCGCCGGTGACCGCGCCGCCCGCCACGCCGGCACCGGCAGCGGCCCGTCCGGCCGACTCCGAGTCGGGTGTCGCCAGCTACTACGACGACCCGAACGGTGGCTGCGCACACAAGACCCTCCCCTTCGGCACGGTCGTGCACATCACGGCCTCGAACGGTCGCACGGCGAGCTGTGTGGTCGACGACCGGGGACCGTTCGGTCCGGGCAGGATCCTCGACCTGGACACGGCGATCTTCGCCCGGCTCGCGCCGCTGAGCGCCGGGATCGTGACGGTCACCGCCACCTGGTGAGCCGGCGCGAGTCCGGCCCGAGGGCCCGGCGCGGAGCGTCGGTCGGCGAGATCCGGACCGGGTGACGTGACCCTCACCCGCCGTCAGGTCCACGCGCTCCTCGACGCCCATGGACTCAGCCCGAGCCGGGCACTGGGCCAGAATTTCGTCGTCGACCCCAACACCGTCCGGCGCATCGCCCGACTGGCCGGCGTCGGCGCAGGCGACCACGTCGTCGAGATCGGTGCGGGCGTCGGCTGTCTGACCCTCGCCCTCGCCGAGACGGGCGCGTCCGTCACCGCCGTCGAACTCGACCGGGGCCTGCTCGAGGTACTGGGTGAGGTCCTCGACGCGACGAGCGTCGACCTGGTGGCCGGCGACGCACGCACCATGGACTGGTCTCGGCTGCTGGGCGGATCACCGACCTGGACGCTCGTCGCGAACCTGCCGTACAACATCGCCACCCCACTGGTGTGTGACCTGTTGGCCGACGTCCCGGCGATCACGAAGATGGTCGTGATGGTCCAGCGGGAGGTGGCCGACCGGCTGGTCGCCGACGCCGGATCACGCACCTATGGCATCCCGTCGGTGAAGGTCGCGTTCTCCGCGGTGGCCCGCATCGTCGCGACGATCGGTCCGGACGTGTTCTTCCCCCATCCGCGGGTCGACTCGGCGGTGGTCGAGATCACGCGCCGTCCGGCCGGCTCGGTTGCCCCCGACATCGACCCGGTCGATCTGTTCACCCTGGTGACGACGGCATTTCAGCAGCGGCGCAAGATGCTGCGTCGGTCCCTCTCCGGACTCGTCGACGCCGAGGTGTTCACCGGCGCGGGCGTGGATCCCTCGGCCCGCCCCGCGATGCTCGGCCTCGACGCGCGGGTCGCGCTCACGCGGGCCTGGCGGCCCTGAACTACCTTGCAGGGAGCGCCGTTCCCCGACCCCGCCCGGCGCCGCCGTCGTGGTTCGTCGAGCGCGACCCCGACCGGCTCGCCGGAGAGAACGACAGAAAGAGCACTCCCATGGATGCGATCGACCTCGTCGAAGCGACCGAACCGGCGATCCACGACATCCCGGCGGCGTTCATGCTCGATCCGGTGACCTACCGGTCCAGCACCGAGTTCGGCTACGTCGCCGCCGACTTCTACTTCGTCGGCCGTGCCGCCGTGCTCGGTGACGTGTCGGGCACCGTCGCGGCCGCGGCCATGGTCTTCTTCGCCGAAGACGCGGTGGTGGGTGCTTTCGACCGCGGCGGCGCATTGCAGACCCGTGCCGACGCCGCGCAGGCCTTCGCCGCGAGCGGGCACCGCTGGGCCAGGGAGCACCTGTCGGGCGAGGCGACCGCGGTCGTGGCCGAGTTGGCCGGCAAGGTCGTCGCCGCAGCCCCCGCGGCCGGTGCGCCACTGTTCGCCGGATGGCGGGAACTCGACGTGCCCGACGACTCCCCCGCCGCGGCGCAGCATCACCTCAACGCACTGCGGGAACTCCGAGGAGCACTGCACGGCGCTGCCGTGCTCAGTGCCGGGCTGACGCCCCGGGAGGCCCTCGAGATGGAACACCCGATGATGGCACCGATCCACGGCTTCGACGACCCCTTCACCGTCGACGACGCCCGCCGCTCGCTGCTCGAGACCGCTCATCGGTCGACGAACGCGGCGTTCGCGCCACTGCTCGAGGTGCTCGACGCTGCCGAGACCGACGCGTTCGTCGCGGCGTGCGCCGAGTTGCGCGCGCAGATGTGAACCCGCCGACCGAGGCGGTCGTGCTGCACGCTCCGGCCAAGTTGACGCGCTCGCTGCACATCACCGGAGTCCGCAACGACGGCTACCACCTGATCGACGCCGAGATGGTGACGGTGGATCTGGCCGACGAGTTGACCGTGCACCCGGACGGCTCGGGTATCACGGTGGTGCCCGCGGGATCCGGGCTGCCGGTCGACACCGGACCCGACAACAGCGTCGCCCGGGCGTTGGCACTCGTGGGCCGTCGTGCCGGGGTGCGGCTGGTCAAACACATCCCGGCCGGGGCCGGGCTGGGTGGCGGGTCCGCGGACGCTGCGGCGGTCCTGCGCTGGGCCGGCATCGACGATGCCGCGGTCGCGGCCCGCCTGGGAGCCGACGTGCCCTTCTGCGTGCGAGGGGGACGGGCCCGGGTCACCGGCATCGGAGAGATCCTCACCCCACTCGCGCCCGTCGACATGACCTTCACGCTGTGCATCCCCCCCATCGGATGCGCCACCCCGCAGGTCTATGCCGCGTGGGACGCCCTCGGCGGGCCCCGGGGCGACGGGCCGAACGATCTGGAACCCGCCGCACTGCGGGTCGAGCCGCGACTGGCGCGATGGCGGGACCGCCTCGGCGCCGCGACGGGCGAGACACCCGTGCTCGCGGGCAGCGGCAGTACCTGGTTCGTGCCCGGCGCCCACCCGGGTGACGGGCGCGTGGTCGTCCACACGGTCGAGCCGTTCGGACCCTGAGGCCCGCCCGACCATCCGAGGCACCCGGTCCCGGCCCGGCCCGGTCCGGCACCGATGCGGGTCTCCGCTCAGCGGACGTCGAGTGGCAGCCGGGGTTCGGCGTGGTCGTGCTCGAGGTCGAGCAGGAGTGACTTGCGGTCGATCCCACCGCCGTAGCCGGTCAGATCGCCCGACGCGCCGATGACCCGGTGGCAGGGCACGATGATCGAGATCGGGTTGCGGCCGTTCGCGGCGCCGACCGCCCGCGCCGCGGCCGGACGGCCGATCCGCGTGGCAAGCGATCCGTAGCTGCTGGTGGCGCCGTAGGGGATCGTCGTGAGGGTGCGCCACACCTCGAGCTGGAACTCGGTGCCCCGCGGGGCGAGATCGACGGCGAATCCGGTCGCCTCGCCGGCGAAGTACGCGGCGAGCTGTTCCACGACGGGCGCGAACGCTCGGGCGTCGTGCGGCGGATCGTCACCGAGGCGGCGTGTCGGATCGACCTGGTGGTCGAACAGCAGATGGGTCAGGTACCGCGCGTCGCCCATGAGGGTGAGGGGACCGACCGGGGAGTCGATGGTCCGTTGCACGTTCGGCCGTACCGGTGGGGCGAACGGGTCCGGCGTGTGGTTCTGGATCGACACGACGCATCTGCCCCGGTGAGTGTGCTCGACACCGACGTTATCGCGCCGTGCCCGGAGCCGCCCGGAGCCGCCCGGCGATCGTCTGTGTGCGGGTTCGATCCTGGTGTTCCGTCGCGCCGTCCGACCCGACGCGGATCGCTACTTGCCCGCGGCCCGCCGCTGGAAGCGCGTACGCTTGAGCATCTTCTTGTGCTTCTTCTTGCGCATACGTTTGCGACGCTTCTTGACCAGTGATCCCATGAGGGTCATGAAAGTACCAAACCCCGCGGCGGCCGGACCAAATCGTACGGCGTGCCACAAAGCCCGACCGTCGGGGCCTCGACGGTCCGGGCCCGGGTGGTTCCCTGCACCTGGCGTGGAACGGGTACCCTGGGACGTTCCCGGTCGGGGGTCGTCCAATCGGCAGGACAACGGCCTTTGGAGCCGTGAATGGAGGTTCGAGCCCTCCCCCCCGAGCTCCTCGGCCCCGCGTCGTCGGCCCGCCACCCGGCCCGCCACCCCGCTCAGACGAGCTGCCACCACCAGTACAGTCGACCGAGCCAGTAGACGTTCAGCAGCACCAGACCGATGAGCACGGCCGCCTGGAGGCGTGGTGTGCCGCGACCCGCAGGCGTGGGGCGGACGCCCACCAGCAACAAGAGCACATACGGGAGGAAGTAGCGCCCCTGGATCCCCGAGATCACCGAGGAATCGGGGGGATTCGACGCGACGTAGATGCCGTAGGTCACCGCGGTCAGCCCACACCCGGCGATCACCACGGCGGTGAGCCGTTCGAGCCGGAGCTGTCGACGACGCGGCCGGACCGGCCCGGACACGGGACCTGACCCCAGATGGGCGAACCGGCGCGGCAACGGGTCGACGAATCGGGCGATCACGAGCACGGCGATCCCGGCGAGGGTCACGACGACCGGCACCTCGAGCACGTCCAGGCCGAGCGGGGTCACGACGCCGCCGAGCAGGTAGCGCGAGGCCTCGGGGATCGCCAGGGTCCGCCACAGGGTGAGGGGCAGGGTCCACAGGTGGTG
The DNA here is from genome assembly GCA_040255345.1 of Actinomycetota bacterium. GTDB lineage: Bacteria > Actinomycetota > Acidimicrobiia > Acidimicrobiales > Iamiaceae > JAFDWI01. The sequence continues at coordinate 11,052 of JBDZUV010000096.1, forward strand.
GTTCAGCCATGCGGCGGTCACGGTGCTGTCGACCCCGGGGGTGGTCGTGACGTGCACCCGCGAGCTGACGGCGAGTGCCCAGGCGCCCCCGGTCACCGCCACCGCACCGATCGTCGCGGCGACCCACGCGACGCGCCGGCGGACGGTGCCGAACG
>JBDZUV010000223.1:0-2245 GCA_040255345.1 Actinomycetota bacterium
TCCCGTTCTCGGTGACCCACAGCGGCACCCGTCCTCCGGTCACCTCCCAGGCGCGACGCAGCGTCGCCTCGAGGGCCTCCGGGCGGAACTCGTAGCCCATCACGAGCATCGGGACGCCCTCGGCACCCTCGAAGCGTTGGCCGTCGGCGTCGATGAAGGTGCGCGAGTAGGCCTGCACCCCCAGGAAGTCGTCGCCCGTCACCGCTTCGAGGAACACGTCTTCCATGCCGCGGCGGATCTGTGCGAGCTTCGCCTCGCCGCCGGGGAGCGCCTCGTACTCGGCCATCGACAGGGTGAGCCCGACGGGCACACCGGGGGCGTGGGTTCGCACCACCTCGACCGCACGGCGGTGCGCGTCGACGAAATTGGCGTTCACGACGCGGCGCATCGGCACGTCACGGCGACCCGGGGGGAACACCCCGGCCAGATACCCCATGGTCGCCACGATGTTGGGCTCGTTGATCGTGCAGATCGCCCCGGCCACGTCGCCGAGCGTCTCGCTCACGACCCGGCAGTACTCGACGAACGCGTCGACCGTCGCGGGATCGGCCCAACCGCCCTTGTCGGCCACCCACCGCGGCGTCGTGAAGTGGTGATAGGTGATCACGGGGGTGATCCCCCGCTCACGGAGCGCCTCGCACAGCGCCCGGTAGCGTCCCAGTGCGACGCGTGAGAACTCACCTTCGGCGGGTTCGATCCTGCTCCACTCGAGCGAGAAGCGGTAGGCGCCCAGGCCCATCGCCGCCACCGCATCGACGTCGGAGGACCACCGGTGCCACGAGTCGCAGGCATCGCCGCTCGATTCGACACAACCCGAACCATCAGTGTGTTCCCAGGCCCACCAGTCGTTGTTGGTGTTGCCACCTTCGATCTGGTGCGCCGCGGTCGCGGTGCCCCACACGAAGCCGTCGGGGAAGGTCGTGGTCTGCCCGGAGTCGTCGCTCATGGGTCGCGCATCCTAGGTGCCTCCGGCCTGCTGCCGGACCCGATCGGCGGTGCGGGGGCGCGACCGCGGGCCCAGGGTCGGTCCGCCCCCTGCCAGCGGACCACGGCGCGATCACGCCGGCGAAAACCGGCACCGTCGGGCACGCCGACCGAGCCGGGTATGGGAAACTCCCCCGATGGCTCAGGATGCCGTCGACCGGCTCGTCGCCCTGTTGGACCTCGAAGCGATCGAGGTGAACGTGTTCCGTGGGACGTCACCGGACGAGACCGTCCAGCGGGTCTTTGGTGGCCAGGTGGCGGGCCAGGCGCTCGTCGCCGCGGTCCGCACGACCGAACCCGGCTTCCTCGTGCACTCGCTGCACGCCTACTTCCTGCGCCCCGGTGACCCGACGATCCCGATCCTCTACGAGGTCGACCGCATCCGCGACGGTCGTTCCTTCAGCACCCGCCGGGTCGTGGCGATCCAGCACGGGCGCGCGATCTTCAACATGTCGGCGTCGTTCCACACGCCCGAAGACGGCCTCGACCATCAGTTCCCGATCTCCGAGGTCACCCCTCCCGAGGAGCTGCCCGATTTCGCCACCCGCTGGGCGCCGTTCGCGGACGAACTCGGCGCCTGGTACACGCGCCCGCGGCCGATCGACACCCGGCACGTCGACTGGGCACCGCCCGATCGACGCACCCGCCTCGCCCCGTACCAGCGCGTGTGGCTGCGAGCCGACGGCACGCTCGGCGACGACCCGATGCTGCACGCGTGTGTGATGACCTACGCGAGCGACATGACGCTGCTCGACACCACGCTGCTGCCCCACGGCGGTGACTACGACGAGAACCACCTGATGATGGCCAGCATCGACCACGTCATGTGGTTCCATCGACCGTTCCGCGCCGATGAATGGTTGCTGTACCACCAGGACACCCCGAGCGCGTCGGACGGCCGGGGTCTCGCCCGAGGGCTGCTGTACGCCCGCGACGGCCGTCTGGTCGCCTCGGTCGTCCAGGAAGGGCTGATCCGGAGGATGACATGATCGGGCGCCGGCGCGGAACGGACCCTGCCCCGGGCCCGGGTCGGTCCGGCCGCAGCGCTCGACGCGGTCGACGCACCAGGCGGATCGTGACATCGCTCGTCGCAGTCGGCGTCGCGCTGGCGACGTCGGGCGCGTGCAGTGGCGGCTCCGGGCAATCCTCGACCGCGTCGGCGCGTACCGCCACGGCACCGACCGGACCCAGGGCGAGCGCGCCCGGGTCGACCGCAACGGGATTGCAGACACCCGACACCCTGCCCGACGGCGATTTCCCG
>JBDZUV010000224.1:0-2242 GCA_040255345.1 Actinomycetota bacterium
TGGTGGCCCGTACGTGCCGGTGCGAAGCCCCCGACACGTTGCGCGCCCGGGTCGCGCAGGCACTGCGGGACTGCCAGGACGGCGCCGGTGACCAAGACCCATCGTGACCCCCGGGCGGGATCGGCTCGGTCACCGGTTGGCCCCGTGTTCGGTCGGGCGGGGTAGGATCGCCCCATGGTTGCACTCGGAGCAGTGGTCTGGACCTACTGGATCGCCCCGTTTCTCGTCGCCGGCGTTGTGCTGTTGTTCCTCGCTCTCGGGATCGGGTATCTCATCAAGGTCGTCCGGCCGCAGTACCCGCCGGGCGAGTTCCCGACGCCGGGCGCATCCCGTCGTCGCTGACGCTCCGATGTCGGCGCTGGACGTGGAACGGTCGCCGTGCCCGAGGTGATCGACTGGTCGACCGCCGAGTCCGTCGCGGTGCGTTCGGTCGGACGCGAGCCCTTTTCGGAGTCGTACCACTACGCCTCACTGCAACCCGACTTCACACGTTTCGCGGCCCAGGCCGAGGCCGCGGTCGCGGCCGAGACCGGACTGGTCAGCACGGCGGGCCCAGCTCGCGCCCGGGTCACCGACCGCGAAGGCTGGGTGCGCGCCAACGTGGCATCGTTCCGGCGGCTGCTCCGCCCGTTGACCGACCGACTGGGTGAGCACCTGGCCGCCGGTCCGGCCGCTCCGTTCGCCCGTCGCGTGGCCGGCGCCGAACTGGGCGTGTTCCTCGGGTGGATGTCGCGGCGGGTGCTGGGCCAGTACGACCTGCTGGTCATCGAGGACGAGCATCCCGAGGACCAGGACATCGTCTACTTCGTCGGCCCGAACGTGTTGGGGCTGGAGCGTCGCTTCGGCTTCCCGCCGGACGAGTTCCGGTTGTGGCTCGCGCTGCACGAGCTGACCCATCGGGCCCAGTTCACGGGCGTGCCGTGGCTCCGTGAACACTTTCTCGGACTGGTCTCCACGACGTTCTCGACGCTCGATCCCGACCCGTCGCGGGTGTTGCGGGGGCTGAACCTGGCGGTCGAGGAGTTCCGCAAGGGCCGCAACCCGCTCGATGACGGCGGCATCGCCGTGTTGTTCGCGTCGCCCGAGCAACGCGAGGCTCTCGACCATCTGAGCGGCATGATGAGCCTGCTCGAAGGCCACGGCGATGTCACCATGAACCGGGCAGGGGCCGCGGAGATTCCGAACGGCGAGCGGTTCCATCGCATCCTGCATGCCCGGCGCGCGCAGGTGAATCCGCTGATGAAGCTGATCCAGAAGCTGATCGGCCTCGACGCGAAGATGAAGCAGTACCAGGCGGGCGAGGACTTCATCGAGGCGGTCGAAGAGGTCGGTGGCCCCGCCGTGCTGGACCTGGCCTTCGCCACGCCGGCGAACCTGCCGACCCTGGCCGAGATCCGTGATCCCGAATCCTGGTTGCGGCGCCTGGAGTTGCCCCGGGTTGCGGCGCTCACCGTCTGACCTGGTCGGCGGGGCCCTTCGACCGTGACATCGATCGACGACCTGCTCGGTCACTGTGACTTTCCGCCGCCGGGAACGGCGGTCGACGTCGGCGTGTCCGGCGGCGCCGATTCGTCGGCGCTGTTGGTCCTGGCGGTGGCGGCAGGATGCGAGGTCACCGCCGTGCACGTCGACCACGGTCTTCGTGACACCTCGGCCCGTGAAGCCGAGCGGGTCGCAGCGCTCGCGGCGCGCTTCGGTGCCGGCTTCTCGTCGGTGCGCGTCGACGTGGCGGAAGGTCCGAACCTCGAGGCCCGCGCCCGTGACGCCCGCTACGCGGCGCTCGGGAACGACGCGCTCGTCGGCCACACCCTCGACGACCGGGCCGAAACGGTGCTGCTGCACCTGCTGCGCGGCACCGGAGCCGCGGGACTGTCGGCGCTGTCGCCGCCCGATCCGCGCCGACCGCTGCTGCGCCTGCGACGCGCCGACACCGTGGCCCTGTGCGCTGCCGAGGGCATCGGGATCGTCGACGACCCGTCGAATGTCGATCCGCGCTTCACGCGCAACCGGGTGCGTCGCGAACTGCTCCCCCTGCTGGACGACATCTCGGGTCGCGACAGCGCCCCGCTGCTCACCCGCACCGCGGACCTGATCGCCGCCGACGACCGCCTGCTGGGTGAACTCGCCGCGTCGTTGGATCCGACCGATGCATCGGCCGTTGCGGCGGCGCCGGTGCCGCTCGCCACCCGCAGCCTGCGCCGCTGGCTCGCGGCGGCCCACGACGGGTTCGCACCCGACGCGG
>JBDZUV010000097.1:0-11122 GCA_040255345.1 Actinomycetota bacterium
TGCGACAACTTCCGGGGTGGGCAATCGTGCCGCTGCGGTCCCCGTGAACTTGTCGCAGTTGTTCTCGCAATCCGGGACTTACTGCGACAAGTTCCGCTCGGGTGGTGCGGATCGGGGGGGGGGGCGCCCGGTGGCCGGACTCGAGCTCGGGACCGGTTCAGGCGGAGGGTTCGGTGCCGTAGATGCCGACGAAGCTGACCATCTCACCCGGGTAGCCGCCCAGGTTGTGGGTGAGCGCCATCGTCCGGTCGTTACTGATCGCCCGTTCGGCGGGGACCTCGCGGCGCAGCTGCAACCACGCCTCGTAGATCATGCGCAGCCCCGACGCGCCGACCGGGTGGCCGAAACTCTTCAGCCCGCCGTCGGTGTTGACCGGCAGTTCACCGTGCAGATCGAAGGTGCCCGCCTGCACCTCCTTCCAGGCGGTGCCTGGTTCGGCGAAGCCGAGGTCCTCCATCAACACCAGCTCGGTCGGCGTGAAACAGTCGTGCACCTCTGCCAGGGCCAGCTCGGCTCGAGGGTCTTCGATGCCGGCCTGGGCATAGGCGTCGTCGGCTGCCGCCTTGCATTCCCGGAACGTCGTGTAGTCATAGGTCGGGTCCAGCAGGCCCGAGCCGTCACCGGCGACCACCGACAGCGCCTTGATGTACAGCGGTGAGTCGGTGTAGCGGTGGGCGTCCTCGGCGCGCACGACGATCGCCGCCGCGGAGCCATCCGCGACCCCGGCGCAGTCGAAGACGCTGAGGCGGCCGGCCACGGCGGCCATGTTGCAGATCGCGTCGACGCTCATCTCACGGCGGAACTGGGCGAGCGGGTTGTGCACGCCGTTGGCGTGGTTCTTCGACGCGATCCGGGCCACGACCCGGCGCAGCTCGTCTTCGTCGACCCCGTACTTCTCGGCGTACGCGGGCAGCACGAGCGAGAACATCGCCGCCGCGGTGAGCGAGCGCTTGGTGCCGTCGTTCGGGATCGGAAAGGCGTTCAGGCCCTGGTAGCCCGCATCCTTGACCTTCTCGACGCCGATCGCCATGGCCGTGTCGTACGCGCCCGAGGCGACCGCGTACGCAGCTTGGCGGAGCGCCTCGGACCCGGTGGCGCACATGTTCTCCACCCGGGTGACCGGCTTGCTGCGGATCTTCAGCGGCGCGGCGAGTGACACACCGGACATGCCCGACTGGGCGGTGCCGTACCAGAACGCGTCGACGTCGCGCTGTGCGATGCCGGCCGATGCATAGGCGGCCTGCGCCGCATCGATCACCAGGTCGTCGTGGCTCTTCTCCCAGTGTTCCCGGAACGGGGTGCAGCTCATCCCGACGATGGCGACCCGGTCGGTGATGCCGTGAGATCCCATGGATTCCTCTCTCTGTGCGCGGGGCCGGACCGGTCAGCGGCTGGCCGGCCGGGCCTTCCAGAAGTAGTTGGCGATGCCGTCCGCGGTGTTGAGGCGACGGAAGGTCATCTCGATTCCTGCCCCGATGGCGACCTCGTCAGGGGTGGTGTCGGTCAGCTCGACGGGAAGGCGACCCCCACCTTCGAAGTCGACCACGGCGAAGATCACGGGTGGGGACGGTGAGTAGGCGAGCCGGTCGACGGTGAAGGTCACGATGGTTCCCGGCGCGTCGGCCATCGGAATCGAGTCGGCGTCGTCGACGGCACCACCGTCGTAGCTGACCCGTGCCGGGGGCAGGTGCACCGCGCCGCTGGAACGGTCCTTGGAGCCGACGAAACCGTACTTCCAGTCGACGCTGCGCCCGGCCGCCGAGGCCGACATGCGGGCCGGCAGCGGCCGGTTCGGTGGCTGGGGCGTGACGGCGCCCCGCCAGGCGAGGAACTTCGCGTACGCGAGATTGCCGGGGCGTTCGCCGGCCTGTTCGGTGACGGGACGGTTCGGCTGCCAGGAGGCGATCGCACCGGTCGTGCGAAAGATCAACACGTCGACCCCGTCTGCGAGGCCGACGAGCGAGATCACCTGATCGGGCTCAGCCGATTCGAGCGCGGCGGTGAGACGCAGGGCGGCATCGGAGGTGCCGCAGTGGCCGACGGTGGCTGAGAAATCCGGGGCGACCCGGCCGACGCCGGCGCCCAGCTTCTTGGTGACCGCCTTGACGGCCCGGGCGTGCGCGCCGGACACGACGAGTGTCGTCACCTCGGCGTCGGTGATGCCGGCGTCCTTCACGGCATTGCGCCAGGCGTCGCCGGCGAGGGGCTCGTAGCGGGTCTGGGCGAAGCGCTCCTCCCAGTGGTGGGTTTCGCTCTCGCCGGGTGCCCGCCACGTGTCGAGGAACTCACGTGTCGCCGCCGCGGCGCCGATCAGCTCGGCGATCACCGGCCCGGCCGAGTCGTCGCCGACTAGGACGGCCGCCCCGGCGTCGCCACCGGTTGCTTCGTCGCCCGACGTCGGATTGCCCGTACGGATGTCGGCCGCAGTCACCAGTACCGACGACTCACCACCGGTGAGCGCGGTGCGGAGCACCCCGATGCCCGAGCGGACGCCGCCACCCAGGTCGAACGCGGCCGCGTCGTGGTCGAGCCGGAGCGCCGCGTGGACGATGGTGGCGTTGGTCTTGTCGAGGTAGGTGGGTGTCGACGTCGCGAACCACAACGCCCGGGGCGATGCGCCCGCCCCGGCATCGCGTCCGGCATCACGGAGAGCGAGCCGACCGGCCTCGACGGCGAGCGTGGTGGTGTCCTCGTCGTAGGAGGCCACGCTCCGGGTGCCAGTGCCGCCGCCCGACCCGAAGAACGCGGCGATCTCGGATCGATCGAGCCGGTGGTGGGGAACGTACCCGGCGGCGCAGATGATGCCTCGCATGTGGCTCCTGATTCAGGTCGGCGACCGTTCCAGCCTACCGACGGACCTGACGACCCGTCAGATCCAGGGAGCGAACCTGCGAGATCTGGAGCGAATCGGCTGGATGTCGACCCTTTCGCTCCGACTGTCGGACGCGGGTTGCCGTGATCATCGGACGGGCCCCGTGACCGACTCTCCAAAGGGTCGACCGGGCGACGGATGACGACCCATGACCGCTCGATGCCCCGAAACGCCGACATCCGATCCCGACGGTGGCTAGTATCGGGTTCGGTGCTGTTCATGGAGGGTCGGCGACGGCAGACGGTCGCACTCGCGCTGAGTGCACTCCTCGTCGCTGCATGCGGCGGGGCGGTGGCGGTGCACGATACGCCTGCGCACGCGGCAGCAGACCGGGGGGCGCGTGGCGACGTGACCGTGCGCTTCGATCACGACTCGAGCTTCACCATCCCCGCCGGAATCTCGACCGTGTCGGTCACCGTGATCGGCGCAGGCGGTGGCACTGGCGGCTCTGGGGGTGATCCGGCCCTCGGCGGTCGAGCAGGCAACGAGGTCACGGCGAACGTCGACGTGACGTCGCTTGGTTCGCGAACGTTGCAGGTGGTGGTCGGCGAGGCAGGCGGTGCCGCAGTCGATCGAGCTGGTGCCGGGGGCCACGGGTTCGGAGGCGGCGGTGCCGGAGGGGTGAACTCCTCTCCCGCCTCCAGCGGGGGCGGCGGAGGCGGCGGGTCAGCGATCTCGGTGGACGGATCACCGATCGTCGTCGCAGGCGGAGGCGGCGGGGGTCAAGGTCCCGCATTCGTCGTGGTCGGTGACTGCATATCGAACGCCGAGGACCCCTGCCCCACGGTGCCCGCCTCCGCGGTGCCGACCCTCCCCGAGGAGTGCACGGTGCCCGTGGCCGCGACAGGTCATGACGGCGTCGACGGCGGAGACTCCGAGCTGGAAGGCGACTATTCCTACTTCGCCGGCGGTGGTGGTGGCGGCGGTTGGGTCGGTGGCTCGGGTGGACGGCCCACGACCTGGTCGGCGACCACGAGCGAGGGATTCCAGTTCGCGACCTGCACCGGCTACGGACTTTCCGGCACGAACCACGTCGATGACGCCGTCGCCACCCTCGTCTCCGCATCCGCCGCCGACGATGCGGGCGAAGACGGTGGGGTGACCATCGCCTACGACGTGCCCGAGACCGGCGGCGCCACCACGTCGACGGCCACCCCGATCGACTCCGGGTCTTCGACCACGCCGGGCATCAAGGCGGCCGCCACCGCCCCGGAGCCGAAGGCGGTCGCCGCGCGGCCCGTCGTCCGCGCTCCGGAGTACACCGGCTGAAAACCATTGGCACCGGGCGCGAAGGCCGAGTCTGAGCGGATTCCCAGGATCTTCGGATCGGACTCTTCGACATCGAGCCGAGGCTCGGGTCATGGCACAAGACGACTTCCCCGCCAGCCGGGTTTCCGACGATCCCCGTAGCAATCCTCCGCTTTTCCCGACCACTCCCCGGTTCGAACCGCCCGATCCTCGGCGGCCCATCGCCGATTGGGTGGATACGCCCGCGCGAAGCCCGGTCGCGATGGCAACCTGGCCCGGTCTCCCCGAGACGCCTCCGACACCTGCTGGCTCGAATGCCGGGTCCCGGCCTGCCACCTCGGCCGCGTCGGTCGCTGCCGGGCCACCACCGGCCGGGCCGCCATCCGTTCCTCCGCTGCCCCCGACGCCCGGTCACAGCAGGTCGTCGGAAGGCGGGAGCCGCGACCCGCACCCCGGGCCAGGCCATCATCGTGCTCGACACCGGCTTGCCGCGGGTCTCGCGGCGGCGGTGCTGGCCGTGACCGGCGGTGTCGCCGGAGGGTTCGTCGGTAACCGACTCGCCGGCGACGGCCCGGCGCCCGGTGATTCGGTCGCTGCCCAGACCGTGGCCGATCATGCCACCGTCGCGTCGCCCGGCGCTGCGATCGACGCGGCCGCGGTACTCGACGCGATGGAGAACTCGGTCGTCGCGATCCAGGCGAAGGTCGTCTCCTACGACGGCCCTTGGGCCACCGAGGGCGAAGCGGCCGGCACCGGCATCGTCATCGACGACTCGGGGAACATCCTCACCAACGCGCACGTGGTCGAAGGTGCCCGGTCGCTCACCGTCACCCTTCCGGGCAGTACCGCGACCCGCGCGGCCACGCTCGTCGGGTCCGACGCCGACCATGACGTCGCCGTGATCCATGTGGAGGACACCGCCGGACTCCGGGCCGCCGAGTTGGCGTCGAGTGACGACGTGCAGGTGGGCGAAGGAGTGGTGGCCATCGGCAACGCACTCGCCCTCAAGGGCTCGCTCACCGTCACCGAAGGCATCGTCTCTGCGGTCGACCGGTCGATCCAGACCGAGGAGTCCTCGTCGATGACCGGCCTGTTGCAGACCGACGCGGCGATCTCGTCGGGCAATTCGGGTGGGCCGCTGGTCGACGCGAGCGGCACGGTGATCGCCATGAACACCGCGGTGGCTTCGTCGAACGGTCAGGTCCAGGCCTCGAACGTCGGCTTCGCCATCCCCATCCGTGCCGCGCTTGCCCAGGCGTCTTCCTGGATCCACACCGCGTGACCGAACCATCGCGAGTGACGCATCGTCGGAGCGGTCACGACGCGCAGGGTTCGAGGGCTCCCAGGGTCGGCACGGTGATGTCCGGGGTCGTGGCCGGTGGGCCGCCGTCCGGTCCGGCGGCGGCTACGGCGATGACGAAGATGAACTGGCTCCGCCACGGTTCGACACCCGGACACACCGATGTGGGGCGGCCCAGCGCGGTGTTGTTCTCGTCGACGGTGTCGGTCGTGCCGTCGATCCAGCGGTACGGGTCGGGGTTGTCGACGATGTCCGAGGTGTTGTCGGCGACCACGGTGCCCGTCACGGGTTCACCCAGCACCGAGTTGCGCAGCGGAGTGCCGACGATGACGGCGTGGTGGTCGGGACTCGGAGCGACGAAGTGGTTGCCCGTGATCCGGTTGTCGTCGTCCTCGACGCGCACCCCGTAGGTCACGTTCTGGAAGACGTTGTCGGACACGGTGTTCCCCTGGGCGTAGTCGAGCACGACACGCCGGAGGGGCTCGTCGATGTAGGCCGGGTCGGTGCAGTCCATGGGCAGGGTGTTCTCCGCCATGCGCGACCCGACCCACACCCCGTTGCGCTCGTCGACGAAGGTGTTGCGGGTGATCAGGTTGTCATCCGCGTGGTAGCGCCGTTCGAAATAGCGGTCGCGGTCGGGGTACTCGCCACAGTTCTTGTAGAGCAGCACGCCGCCGCTGGAGTCGTTCCAGAAGATGTTGTCGCTGATGGTGTTCTGGTATGAGCCGTCCACCGAAATGCCTTCCCGCCCCACGCCCCAGAACCACAGGTCGATGCCCGAGAAGCTGAAGGCCTGGCCGCCGGGGCCGTTCTCGCGGTAGCCGTTCTGCAGCAGCAGGTTGTGGGCGACCGTCGTGCCCCGCGACCCGGTCTCGAGGTAGATGCCGCTGCTGCCGGCGTTGCGGATCGTGTCGTGGGTGACCGACACGCCGGTGACGTAGCCGTCGACGTACAGCCCGACGCCGTAGGTGTCGGTGAAGCTCGATTCGGTGATGACGATGTCGTCCAGGTCGTCTTCGTATTCACCGCCCGCGGGCAGGTCGCGGAATCCCGGACGGGTGACCTTCAGGCCGTTCATGAAGCCGTTGACGTGACAGTTCTTCACGGTGACGTCGTGCAGGTCGCTACCGACCGGCGCGCTGATCACGATGCCGGCACCGGCGCTCTTGGGTCCGTGGATCGTCGCGCCTTGGCAGTCCAGGGTCGTGTCCGACGCGGTGACATCGAATCCGCCGGTGTACACACAGTCGGGGTCGAGATGGGAGTCGGTGGTGACCGTGATCCGGTTCGCGGCCTGATCACACGCAATCAGCACCGACCCGGCGACCGGCGGCGCGAGCTGGCACGCGCCGAGTGCCACGCTGAGTACCAGCACGGCCGCGAAGGCGCGGAGTCGACGGCGTGGATGCTGGTCGAATCTGGTCATGGCTTCCCCTTGTGACCTCGTGAGCGGCCACGACGGAAAGCGTAGTCATCCGTTGACACGGCTCACGGCGAGACGCGTTCGTGCAGTGTGTGGCCGAGTACCGCGGTCCCCCAGAAGCCGTGGTCAACTCCTCGTCGAAGGGTTGATCCGGCTTGCCGTCGACGCGTTGGCCGCGCTGCTCGACGGGCTGTGACCAGACGCCATCGACCGGTCAGGTGCGTCGGTCGAGGGTGGCGTGCGCGATGCGGTTCTCACATTCGCGTTCGTCCCACCAGTTGAGCTGCAACGCCTTGGCTCGGCGGAAGTACAACTGGATGTCGTACTCGACAGTGAATCCGACGCCGCCGAAGACCTGTTGCGCCATGGCGGTCACCTCGCGGTAGGTCCGACACGCGAACGACTTGGCCATCGGCGCGAGTCTGGCCACGTCCCGTCCTTGCGAGCGGGCCCACGCGGCCTCGTAGGTGAGCAGCGTCGCGCCGTCGGTCGTGGTCTTGGCATTCGCGAGGTAGTGGGCGATCGCCTGGAAGGCCCCGAGCGGTTTGCCGAACTGTTTCCGGTCCTTGGCGTACTGGGTGGTGATCTCCAGCGCGTAGCGGGCTCCTCCGGACGCGACTGCCGCGGCGATGATCGCGCCGTCATGCATCGTGGAGTCCCACGCGTCCCAGGCGTTCACGCCGGCGCCACCCAGTTGGTTGGTCGCGGTCACTCGCACCTTGTCGAAGATCACGTCGTACTGGGTATCCGAGGCGATCGACATCTTCTGGGTGAAGGTGACGCCCTCGTCGGCAGGGTCGACGAGTACGACGGCGATGTCGTCGACCGCGTCGCCGGTGCGTACGAGGGTGACGAGGCGTTCGGCCGACGACGCGAAGAACACGTGGCGCTTGGTGCCGGTGATGATGAGGTCATCGCCATCGGCAGCGCCACGAACCTGCACGCCTTTGGCGCCGAATCCGTTCTCGGGCTCCAACCAGGCAATGGACAGCACTGATTCGCCGGAAGCGATCTTGGGCAGCCACGTCGAACGCTGCTCGTCGGTGCCCGAACGAGAGATGATTCCGGCGGCGAGAACCGATGACACGAACCAGGGCGAGGGGACGAGGGAGCGGCCGAGTTCTTCGGCGACGACGACGCCCTCGAGCAGACTCATGCCCGATCCGCCGTGGTCCTCGTCGATCAGCAGTCCACACAGATCGGCCTTGGCGAGCTGGCTCCAGAACTCGTCGGAGTAGCCCTCGGGGTCGCCCTCGAGGTCGCGCACACCAGCGGCGATGGCCGGGGTGGCACAGATGCCGCGCACCACGTCGCGGAGCATGTCCTGTTCGGGAGTGAAGTCGAGATCCATCGGTTCAGATCCTTCTGTCTCGGTCGGTGCGAATTCGGTCGGTGGTGTTTTCGGTGAGGCCGGTCACGGCTGCCACCGCTCCCCGGTCCGGGCCCAGGGGTTGTCTTCGGGCGAAACGGGCAGTGCCAGACGCGCCACGCACGAGGTCTTGACGGCACCGTCAACGGTGACCGCGACATCGAGGTCGACCCAGCCGCACCCGGTCGCGTCGGTGGAGATCTTCGTGACCGTGCCGTCGAACACCATCTCGTCGCCGGGGAAGATCGAACCGAGCATGCGGAACGTCATCCGACCGAGCCGTCCCTTGGGGCCGGACCAGTCGGTGAGGTAGCGCTCGAACCAGTGGGCGAGGTTCGGGGTGTTCACGAAGATGTCCCGGGTGCCGTTGCGCAGTGTGGCGAACGCGTGGTCGTGGTGCATGGGCCGCCAGTCGCGGCTGGCGAGCGCGCCGAGCACGACGGTGGTGGCGCTCACCCCGTGGCGCAGGCTGGGCAGCGTGTCGCCCTCGGTCACCTCGGTCAGCTCCCGCGACGCGGTACCCGTCGGCCGGGTCGTGTCGCCGGGTGGTGCACCGATCAGCGCCGGGTCGATCGTGTTCGCCTCGGGGGCGGTCGTCGTGACGCCGTCGGTACCGGTGCCGTCGGGTCGGCGGTAGCCGAACCCGGTGTAGGACTCGGTGGCGACCAGGTCACCGGTGGGGTTGTGGTACTCGACATCGATCACCCAGAACCGGCCCGTCCCCAGCCTGGTGGTCTTCTCGCCCGACACCGACCGCAGGATCTGGTGGGTGGCGAGAAGATCACCGGGGCGGACGGGTGCGTGGAACACGATCGTGTTGTCGCTCATCACCGCTTCGGGAAGGCCGAGGATCTCCTTCAGGTCGAAGTGCACCTGGAGCGGCAGGGCACCTTCGGTGCGGTTCGGCGCCCAGTGGTGGGGGCGGAACCAGACCGAGATCATCGACGGGGGGGCGATCGGCCCTCCGGTGAGTTCCTCGGCGACGGCCGGGTCCCAGAACAGCGGGTTGCCGTTCTCGACCGACGCGCAGCCGGTGAAGACGTAGCCCATCTCGACCGGGAACGAGCCGACCTGCGCGTACTGCTCCTCGCCGATCGACGCGATGATGTCGACGGGCAGGTCGGCGGCGGCTTCGGCATTCATGTCAGCGGTTCCTCGTGGCACAGGTGGGTTCGGGTGCGGCTCCCGGACAGGACGTGACCGGACCCGGCCTCCACGGAGCGGACCGCGGTGGTGATGCTCATGCGACGACACCCGAGGAGCGCAGTCCGTCGATGTCTTCCTGGGTCAGGCCGATCTCGGCCAGCACGGCGTCGGTGTCGGTCACCGTCACATCGGGCACCGGGGTCACCTCGGGCGCCGGGTCCATGCCGGCGAGAAGCGGGCCGAGTTGCCGGAAGCGTCCGTGCACCGGGTGTTCGGCCTCGACGACCACGCCGCGGGCGACGAGCTGGGGGTCGCTCACCACCTCGGTGATGGCGTTGACCGGTGCGACGCAGGTGTCGGAGGAGCCGAGTCGATCGAGCCACTCGCTGCGGGGACGCGACGCGAATGCCGCGGTGATCGCGGCGCGGATCTTCGGCTGGGCGTCGTCTTCCAGCTGGTGGTCGATCCATTCGTCGCAGCCGAGGCCACGGCACAGGTGCGCGAAGAACGCGTGCTCGATCGCGCCGACGGCCACCCAGGCGCCGTCGCCGCACTGGTACGTGCCGTAACACGCGTACCGTCCCGAGAGGATGTCGTGGCCCGGCCCCGGTTCGGCGCCGGTGGCGAGGTGTTCGTCGACGATCAGCGCAGTGAGGTTCAACACGCCGTCGGTGATCGACACGTCGAGGTGTTCGCCGTGGCCGGTGGCCTGCCGGCGCAGCAGCGCCGCGAGGATCGCGATCACCGCGTGCATGCCCCCGCCGGCCGAGTCGGCGAAGGTCGCACCGGGCAGGCCCGGCTTGTCGTCGGAGGCGCGCTCGGCATTCCACAACGCTCCGGCCACCGCCTGGTAGTCGAGGTCGTGCCCGGCCGTGGTCGCCCGTGGCCCGGACTGGCCGTACCCGCTGGTCGAGCACAGGATGATCTCGGCCCTGGCGGCGGCGAGCACGTCGTAGCCGAGCCCGAGGCGGTCCAACACGCCGGGTCGGAACGATTCGATCACCACGTCGGCCGAACCGATCAGCCCCAGGAAGGTCGCCCGGCCCTGCGGGGCCTTCAGGTCGATCTGGATGCGGCGGGTCCGGCGTTGCCCCGAATAGGCGTGGTAGGCGGGGACGACCTGCTTCGCGGTCTCGCCGGGGACGGGTGCGACCTTGACGATGTCCGCGCCGTAGTCGGCCAGGATCGCCGAGGCGCGCGCCGCAGGGCCGACCGAGGCGAGGTCGAGCACGCGCACACCGGCGAGTGCCGAAGGGGGAGCGGACACGGAAGGGTGGTCCTCGCAGCCGGGTCGAGTCAGAAGTTCTTCGGCAGGCCGAGGCCGCGGCGGTCGATGATGTTGCGCTGGATCTCCGAGGAGCCACCGCCGATCGTGTCGATCACGGTGTAGCGGTAGGTCGACTCGGCGCGGCCCTCCATCGGCGCGTCCGGGGTCTTCACCCGCAACTGGGTGCCCGGCCCGCCGATGTCCATCGACGCATCGGCGAGGCGCTGGGAGAACTCGGTGGCGAACAGCTTGTACTCCGACGCTTCGACCGTCGGCGGCGGCACGTGCCCGCCGGCCCTGTTCGCCGCTTCGCCCTTCATCGACTCGGCGACGACCCTGAGACCCATGACCCGGGCCACCTCGGCCTCGGTGTGCAACCGGGCGAGGCGTTGCCGGACGACCGGGTCGTCTTTGAGCGGTTCACCGTCGCGCTTCGTGGTCTTCACGTAGTCGGTGAGCACGTCGAGACGCTGCAGCATCGGCGAGAAGGTGAACAT
>JBDZUV010000098.1:0-11105 GCA_040255345.1 Actinomycetota bacterium
CGCCGCGCTGGCGGGTGCCGTGGCCGCCCGCAACTGGGGATGAGGTGCCCGAGGTGATCGAGGTCGCACGTCCCTGGATGGGTTCGGCCGAGCAGCACGCCGCCGCGGAGGTGATCGCGTCGGGTTGGGTCGCCCAGGGGCCGATGGTGGCCCGCTTCGAGCAGGGTGTCGCCGATGCGGTCGGCGCCCGCGGTGCGGTGGCGGTGTCGTCGGCGACCGCCGGGCTCCACCTCGCGCTGCTGGTCGCCGGGATCGGTCCGGGCGACGAGGTGGTCGTACCCTCGTTGTCGTTCATCGCCACCGCCAATTCGGTGGTCCACGCCGGCGCGACCCCGGTGTTCGCCGACGTCGAGCCGGCGACCCAGAACGTCACCGTGGCAACGGTGGCCGCAGCGCTGAGCCCCGACACCCGTGCGGTGACGGTGGTGCATCAGGGCGGGGTGCCCGCCGACGTCGAAGCGATCCGGCAGCTCTGCGAACCCATGGGCATCGCGGTGATCGAGGATGCCGCCTGTGCGATCGGTTCCACGGTCTACGGACGCGCCGTGGGTGGCGGTGACACGCCGCTCGCGGTGTTCTCGTTCCACGCCCGCAAGCTGCTCACGACCGGTGAGGGAGGCATGGTCGTGACATCGGATCGGGTGTTCGAGCGCCGTCTTCGTGCGTTGCGCGACCACGGGGTCGACACCGACGCCTACGCCCGACACGCCGCCCGGTCGACGCGACGCGAACGCTACCTGGAACCGGCATTCAACTACCGGATGACCGACATCCAGGGCGCGATCGGCGTGGTGCAGATCGGCCGGCTCGACGAGATGGTCGAGCGACGCCGGATGCTGGCGGCCCGCTACCGGGCGGGCCTCGCCGACATCGACGGGTTGGTGGCCGTCACCGATCCGCCCTTCGGCCGGGCGAACTTCCAGTCGTTCTGGATCACCCTGCCCGACGATTTCCCGCTGACACGCGACGACCTGCTCGACGACCTGGGTGCCCGCGGTGTCTCGGGCCGGCGGGGCTTCATGGCGGCCCACCTCGAACCCGCCTATGCGCGTGCGGCGAGCCGGCACGTCCGCGTGCCGTTGCCGGTCACCGAACATCTCACCGGCCAGTCGTTGATCCTTCCGCTGCACCACGGCCTGTCGATCGCCGAGGTCGACCGGGTCGTCGACCTGATCCACGCGGCCGCAGCCCCGCACCGGACACCGTCGCGGCAGTCGGCG
This sequence comes from Actinomycetota bacterium, assembly GCA_040255345.1. Classification (GTDB taxonomy): domain Bacteria; phylum Actinomycetota; class Acidimicrobiia; order Acidimicrobiales; family Iamiaceae; genus JAFDWI01. The sequence continues at coordinate 1,221 of JBDZUV010000098.1, forward strand.
GCGGCGCCATGAGGGCGCGATCGAGCTGGCGTCACTCCGACGAGCTGGGGGTGAAGGTCCGTGCCGGGCTGGTGTGGAGTCTGTTCGACAATCTGGTGGGGCGCGCCGGGCAGGTGGTCATGGGTATCGTCCTCGCGCACCTGCTCGCCCCCGCCGAGTTCGGGGTGTTCACCGCTGCGCTCATCGCATTCACCCTGATCGTCAACGTGAGTGAGCTCGGTGTGAGCGTCGCGGTGGTCCGCGAACCCGAACGCACCGACGCCATCGCGCCGACGGTCGCGACCATCTCCATCGTGTCGGCCTCGACGTTGGCCGTCGCGCTGTTCTTCGCCGCGCCCTGGGTCGCGTCCGCGCTGCACAACCCCGGCGCGACCGGTTCGCTGCAGATTCTGTCGGGCGCGTTGGTGATCGCGGGCCTCAGCGCCGTGCCGGCCGCGCTCGTGCAACAACGCTTTCGTCAGGACATCCAGACCGCCGCGGACGTCACCAACCTGGCGGTCTCGCTCGCCGTCGCGGTGCCGCTGGCGGCAGCGGGGTTCGGCCCGTCGAGCCTGGCCTGGGCCTGGGTGGCATCCAACGCGGCCTCAGCGGCGATACTCATCGGCTTCAGCGGGGGGGCGTGGCGGCCGGGATTCGACCGCGACGAGGTGAGAGGTCTGCTCAGGTTCGGTCTGCCGTTGGCCGCGTCGGGCCTGTTGGTGTTCGCGGTGCTGAACGTCGACTACGTGGTCGTGAGCCGCATCCTCGGCCCCGCGGCGCTCGGGGTGTACGTACTCGCCTTCAATCTGTCGAGTTGGCCGGTGAAGATGTTCTCGCAGAGTGTCCGGGCGGTGTCGCTGCCGGCGTTCGCCCGGCTCCGCCACCAACCGGCGCGTCTCGAGGAGGTGTTCACCAGGTCGCTGAGCCAGCTCCTCGGCCTGGCACTGCCGATCTGCGCGATCCTGGCGGCCCTCGCGCTTCCGGCGGTGACCTTCGTGTACGGCGATCGCTGGGCGGGTGCCGCTCGAGCACTCGTGTGGCTGTCGGTGCTGGGCGGGCTGCGCGTCGCTTTCGAGCTCACCTATGACTTCATCGTCGCGCTCGGCCATTCCGCCGCGGTGTTCCGGGTACAGATCCTCTGGTTGGTCGCACTGATCCCGGCACTCACCGTCGGGGCACGTGTGAGCGGGATCGACGGAGTCGGGGTGGGCCACCTCGTCGTCGCCCTCGGCATCGTGACCCCCGCGTATCTGGTCCTGCTCCGCCGCCGGGACATCGCGCTGCGCCGGGTCGCGGTGGCCGTGACCCGCCCACTGGTCGGCGCGCTGGCGGCGTTCGGCGTCGCCTGGGTCGTGCATCGCCAGTTCCGGGAGCCTTTCGTGGCGTTGGCCGTCGCCGCGATCGCGGGGCTCGGCGCCCACGCCGCGGTGATGTGGGGCGCCGTCACCCGCTGGCGGTCCGAGCGCACGGCGACGGTCACCGAGCCTCCCGACACCCCCGGGGTCGCCGACCCGACGCGGGTCGACCCCGTCGCACAGGTGGGGGTGTGATGGACGCGACGATGCCGCAGCGATCGCCGGGACGCCGGGCCGTCGCGTTGGGTCGTGCCACCCGTCGGGTCCGTGCCGAATGGCGTACCGGCGGCGCGCGCGGCCTGTCGGCGCGGCTCCTGCGGACGACCGCCGACCGGCTGGCCCCACCCGCCGACGATCTGGGGATCGCAGCCGGAGACGTGACCGCCCGTGCGCCGCGTCGGCCGGCACCGACGATGCGCGGTCACGGGCCGATGTCGATCGGCTGGGTCATGGGACCGCCCTCGGCAGGGTCCGGCGGGCACACGACGCTGTTCCGTCTGATCCGGGGGCTCGAAGCGTCGGGCCACCACAACGTCGTCCACATCTACGACCGGCACTGTCCCGGCGACGTGGCGACGAGCCGACGCGTCATCGACGACCACTTCGGCGCCATGACCGCTCGGGTCACCGACTCCGGCGAACTCGAACGCTGGGCGCATCCCTCGCTCGACGTGCTGATCGCCACGTCGTGGCCGACCGCGTACGTCGTCCGCAACGCGCCGATGGACGCGGCGCGCGCCTACGTCGTCCAGGACTTCGAGCCGTGGTTCCATCCCGCGGGCTCGGCCGCGGTGCTCGCCGAGGCGACCTACCGGTTCGGGTTCCACGGCATCTGTGCGGGTCGGTGGCTCGAAGAGCACCTCGAGCGTGAGTACGCGATGGCGTGTGACCACTTCGACCTCGGCGTCGACACCGCCACCTACGCCCATCGGGAACGGGCGTCGCGCCGTGACATCGTGTTCTACGCGCGTCCCCACACCCCACGCCGGGGGTTCGGGCTGGGTGTGCTGGCGTTGAGCAGGCTCGCCGCGCGGAGAGACGACATCGGCATCCACGTGTTCGGCGAGGAGCTGGGAGGCCTCCGCCTGCCCTTCGCCTGCACCGACCACGGCGTGCTCACCCCGGCCGAGATCGACGCACTGTTCAACCGCTGCGCCGCCGGACTGGTCCTGTCGTTCACCAACCTGTCGCTGCTTCCCCTCGAGATGCTCGCCACAGGGTGCGTGCCGGTGGTCAACGACGCCGCCCACACCCGGGCGGTGCTCGACAACCCGTCGGTGCGCTACGCCGAGCCGACCCCCGAGGCGCTCGCCGACGCGCTGGAGGCGGTCGTGGACTCGCCGACGCGCGTCGCCGATGCGCGCCGCGCCGCGACGAGTGTCGAAGGCAAAGGATGGGACGATGCCGTACGCCGGGTCGAGCGCACCCTCGCGACGATCACCGGACGGACGACGCCCACGCAGACCAGTCGGCCGCTCGCCGATCGGTCGCCGGCCGAGGTGCGGTGATCCGCGGTGGCCCTGTCTTCTGTGCCCCGGCCGGTGCCGCGGACCGCGCCGCAATCCGCGCCGCAGACCGCACGGGGACCCGTGCCGCTCGAAGCCTCCCGCGGCACGGTGCGTCTGGCCGCGGTGGCGACGACCGACCCGCTCGACCGACGGACGTTCAGCGGCTACAGCGCAGCGCTGTTCGGGCACCTGGGGGCCGGTGGCATCCCGGTCGTGCCGATCACCTCCCGACAGGTTCGCCCGCGCGACCTGTTGCGCGGTGCCGTCCACCTGCGTGGCATCCTCCGCGGTCGGATCCGCGGGCGACGCGCGCCGCTGGTCGACCCCGACTGGTACTGGTCGGCGCCGGTGGTCGAACGCCTGTCGGCCCGGGTGAACGACCGCATCGCCGCCGACGGCGGCATCACCCACGCGTTGCAGATCGGCACGCACGTGTGCATCGAGGGCCGCGACGTCGTCACCTCGTGTCTCACCGACTGCACCGTGGTCCAGGCGGTCGAGGCCGGCGAGTTCGCGATCAGCCATGCGACGCCGGCGGGCATACGCCGGGCGATCGACTGGCAGCGGCGCGTGTTCGCGTCGTGCGACACGGTCTTCACGACCAGTCGCTGGGCGGCGGCGAGCGTGATCGACGACTTCGGGCAGTCACCGGACCGGGTCGTGACGATCGGCGCGGGTGCCACGAACATCGGTGTGCCCGGCACCGGGCCGACGGCGGCCGGGCCCCCCACGGCGCTGTTCGTGGGCTACGACTGGGACCTCAAGGGCGGCCCGCTCCTGCTGCAGGCCTGGCGGGCGGTCCGCCGGGACGTTCCCGATGCCCGCCTGGTCATCGTGGGGTGTTCCCCGCGGATCGGCGACCCGGGGGTCGAGGTCGTCGGCCGCCTCGACCCCCGGTCGGCCGACGATCGGGACCGGCTGGTCGGCATCTACGCGGCGGCCACCTGTCTGGCGCTGGTGTCGGATTTCGACGCGTTCCCCAACGTGATCCTCGAGGCCGGCGCGATGGGACTCCCGGTGCTCGCGTTCGACGAGCAGAGCCGCAGCGAGGTGGTCCGCGACCGCCAGACCGGTCTGCTCATCGCCTCCCACGACGTCGACGCCGTGGCGGACGGGTTGCGCACGCTGCTCGGCGACCGGTCGACGGCTGCGGCCATGGGTCGACATGCCCGGGCCCGGATGTCGACCGAGTTCACCTGGGATGCCGTGGCCGCCCGCGTGCGCGAAACGATGGGGATCGCTCCGTGACCACGTCGGCGACCCTCGGCCAACACGGCATCGACGCGGCGTGGCGGCTCCGCCGCCGTCTCGGCCGGCGGGGTCGGACCTGGATTCGCCGGAGTGTGGACCCCGTGTTGAGCCCCCTCATCGGCTCGGTGCACGCCGTGTCGACCGACGCGCCGCTGGTGGCACTGACCATCGACGACGGCCCCGATGCCCACTGGACCGAACCGGTACTCCGGGTGCTGGCGGATGCCGGCGCCCACGCGACGTTCTTCATGCTGGTCGAGCGGGCCGAGGCGCATCCCGACCTGGTGCACCGTGTCGTCGACGCAGGACACGAGATCGGGTTGCACGGAATCGACCACACGGCGCTGCCGCGTTGCCCGCACCCGATCGAGGGGGTCCTGGCCGAGGGCATGGCCCGGCTCGAATCGGTGAGCGGACGACGACCCGTCTGGTTCCGGCCGCCGTTCGGTAGTCAGACGCTCGGCTCCTACCAGGCGACCCGTCGTGTCGGCCTCGACGTGGTGGTCTGGGGCGCGGAAGGCGCGGACTGGGAGCTGTGCGACCCCGGTGAGATCGCCGCTCGTATCGCCGGCGTGGCCCATGCCGGCGACATCGTGCTCCTCCACGACGGCCTGTCGCCGGAGCCGCCTCCCGGGCACCCGGTGGCGACGCTCGACCGGGCGGCGGCGGTGGCTGCGACCGTCTCCCGGCTGGCGACGGCCGGTCTCGGGTGTACCTCGCTCGGCGACCTGGTCGCGTCGGGCCGACCACGCCGCTCGGTCTGGTTCCGACCACCGTCCGATTGACCGGCACGCGTCAGGGGTCGAGGCCGACGAGCTGCCCGGCGGCGTCCATCCGAAAGATCCGGCCGCAGCTGCACCGCAGCCGCTCGTCGAGCTGCTCACCGCAGACGCAGATCCAGCCGATCCGCCGGGCCGGGGCCCCGACGACGACCGCGTGATCGGGCACGTCACCCGTGACGACCGCGCCGGCCCCGACCAGGGCATGACGGCCGATGGTCACCCCGCACACGATCGTGGCGTTGGCACCCAGCACCGCACCGCGGCGAACGTCGGTCGCCAGATACTGCTCGGGCGCGGTGCGGTAGGGACGTGCCCGCGGGACCCGGTCGTTCGTGAACGCCACGTTGGGCCCCACGAACACGTCGTCGGCGAGGGTCACCCGGTCCCAGACGCTGACCCCGTTCTTCACGGTCACGCGGTCGCCGATCGTCGCGCCGTCGTCGACATAGGTGTGGTCGCACAGATTGCAGTGCGATCCGACGACGGCACCCGGCATCACGTGGGCGAATGCCCAGACGTGCGTTCCCGGGCCCACGCACTCGCTCTCGCACAGCGCGGTCGGGTGGACCAGCGGACCGTCGGCCGCCGCCTCAGCCATGGACCAGCCCCTCGGCGAGCGCCTCGACCACCCGCTCCTGGTCGGATGCGCTCAGGTGGGGATGCATCGGCAACGACACCAGACGCGCCGTCGCGTCCTCGGCGTTCGGGCAGTCACCGCGGATGCCCCCGAGGTGGCCCAGCCCGGGATGCAGATGGACCGGATCCCGGTAGTGCACCCCGCAGCCGATGCCCGCTGCGTGCATCCGGTCGACGAGCGCGTCGCGCATCTCGGCGGGCACCAGGATCGGGTACAGGTGCCACACGTGGACGTTCCCGGCCATGACGACCGGGGTCTCGACACACTCGACCGTCGCCAGCAGCTCGTCGTAGCGCTGCGCCGCGTGTCGGCGGGCCGTGTTCCACGCCTGCAGACGTTGCAACTTGGCCGACAGCACGACCGCCTGGATGCTGTCGAGGCGTGCATTGCCGCCGACGAGCTCGCCGCCGGAGGGCCCCGACACGCGCCGGTGATCCCGCGCAGCTCTGACGGCATCGGCGACGTGGCCGTGATCGGTCAGGACGGCGCCGGCGTCGCCGCAGGCCCCGAGGTTCTTTCCGGGGTAGAAGCTGGTGGTGGCGGCGACGGTTCCGTCGCCGGGATGGCCGCCGTGCTGGGACGCCCCGTGGGCCTGAGCGGCGTCTTCGACGATCGCGAGTCCGTGGCGTCGGGCGAGTTCACGCAACGGCGCCATCGGTGCCATCTGCCCGAACAGGTGCACCGGCACGATCGCCCGCGTGCGGGGGCCGATGCGCTCGGCGACCCGTTCGGGGTCGATGAGATGGTGGACGGGGTCGGTGTCGGCCATGACCGGTGTCGCGCCGAGATGCATGACGGCTTCGGCGGTCGCGACGAAGGTCTGCGCGGGAATGATCACCTCGTCGCCGGCCCGCACGCCCGCGGCCCCCAGGGCCAGGCGCAGGGCGTCGGTTCCGTTGGCGACGCCGACGCACCGCCGGCGGTGCGCGTGCGTCGCGTAGTCACGTTCGAACGCCCCGACCTGGGGTCCGTCCACGAACGTCCCCATGGCGAACACGGTCTCGATTCCCTGTCGCAGTCGCTCCGCGACCTCACGGTGCTGGGCCACCACGTCCACCAGGGGGATCCGGGTCGTCGTCTGGGTCACGACACTCCTTCGATGAAATGCGGAATCTTCGATGAAAAGTGGAATTTCGAGCGGCAGCGGAATTCGCCCTGCTGCGAACCTTCGACCTGCTACGGAATCGGTCACGAACGGGGCGGTGTCGACGCCGTGTGCGGTCCGGACTCGACTGCACGGTGCGCTGCGATGCAGACGGGCCACACCTCGACGCGACGGCGCCCTGGTTGTGCAACATGAGCCTCGTGCCCGCCTGCTGATACATGCCGGTCGCCGACGGCCCGGCCGCACCGGTGGCCGGACTGTGACATCGAGGGGGCGAAATTGTTACACCTTCATGACGTTCTTGTTACGCTCTGAAGGAACCACCACGGGGATGCAGCGGAACCGGTCGACGCGAGGGGCAACCGGTCTTTCGGGTCCGAGGATCCTCCGATCACACAAAGGAACCCCCATGTCACCACCCCTCGCAGCTCTCGTCACGCGCCCCCCGCGCCGTCGTCACCGCTCGCTCATCGCTCCGGTCATGTTGGCCGTCGTGTTGACCGTGGCGTCCTGTTCGACCGATCTCGGGCGTTCGGGATCGCCGTCGGCCGGATCCACCCACCACCGCCGACACCTGCGTGCCGATGCCGGATCGACCGCCCGGGTCGCTCCGCGCCCCGACCGCGGCACCGACGCCGCCGAACCGACGAAACCGAAGCACCCACGCCGACCGGGCGAGCGGTCGCACGACAAGCCGCACGCGCCCAGCGCCCACGCCCGGGCGAACACGGAGAAGCCGTCGGCGCACGCGTCGACCCGCAAACCGGTCTCCCCGGAGGAGGGCCACCCGGCGGGCCACCCGCGCGCTGCTCACGAGCGCCCCGTGACACCGAAACCCACGCCGGCGCCGGCCGCCCACCCCCGGAGCGCCGCGCAGGCGCCACCGGCGACGACACCTCCGACGACACCCCCCGCGACGACACCCCCCGCGCCGACACCCCAGCGCCAGCGAGCTGCTGCCATCGCACCGGTGCCGGCCACCACGCCGCCGCCACCGCCGACCACCACGACGACCGTGCCACCTGCACCCGTGCCACCGGCACCCGTGCCACCACCCGTGGCGCCCGTGGTGACCCCGCCGTCGTCAGGCGGCCCCGGCGCATCGAACACCGGTTGGCGGCCCACCGGAGTCACGTTGACGGCCTATGACGGCCCCATGACGATCACCACGCCCGGCACGGTCATCGACGGCAAGGACATCCGCGGCCAGCTCACGATCCAGGCCGACGGCGTCACCATCCGACGCTCCCGCATCAGCTCCGGGGGTTCCTACGGCGTGTTCGTGGCCGACGGCGTCCGGGGCACCACGATCGTCGACACCGAACTCGACGGCCAGAACAATCCCGGCAACGACTCGGCCGTGTCCAGCCACGACTTCACCGTCACTCGCGGTGACGTCCACGGCTGGGTCGACGGGTTCAAGGCCGACGCGCACGTCACCATCCAGAACAGTTGGCTGCACGACTTCGCGACCGGCAACGGCAACCACAACGACGGCATCCAGATCTCCGGATCCGGCGACATCACGATCGTCGGCAACCGGATCGAGGCGCGCTCGGCCGGCGAGTCCGCCGGGATGAACGCCGCGGTGTACACCAACACCGACTACGGCATCCGACCCGACCACATCGTGGTCCGTGGCAACTGGATCGACGCCGGCGGGTTCTTCGTGCGCATCGACGCCACCGACTTCGTCCTGGCAGACAACCGGTTCGGCCGCTGGTACGGCTACGGGTTGGTGCACGTGACCCCGGCGTCCACCTGGACGAATTCCGGCAACGTCTGGGACGACACCGGCGAAGGGGTCCGGTTGCCGTAGTGGAACCCCGCCCGCACCGATGCACCACTCAAGTCGCGCGGCAAACGTGCCGTAACACTATCGACACATGGAACAGGCCAGCCACGGTCGACGCGAGGGGCAATCGGTCTCACCGGGCACCACAGCCAGACGAACCAAAGGAATACCCGATGTCCGGACGGCGCCTCGCACGCCGCGTCCCTCTCCGACCCCGCGCTCCCACCCGCGCGCCCGGCGTCGCCCGATCACCCTCGGGAACGCCATGAACCCACCGACACGCTGACGACGTCGGCACGCCGCCAGGCGGGCCCGACCGGTCAGCGACTGCGGACAGTCCGCCGGGTCCGCCCGACGGACGACGGGGCCGCGCCGGGTCCGACCCGGCCGGCCCCTCCCAGGTCCGCACCCCATCTGTGAGCCGACGAATCGGCTCACAGAGGTGCGCGTCTCCGCGAGCGGCGAACCGCCGCGGCGACCGAGGCGCCCACCGACCCCGTTTGGCGCGCCCCGACGCGAGGGGCAAGCGGTCGATGCCGCGTCCGACGACTTCCATCACCTGCAATCACAACGAAAAAGGAACCCTTTCAGATGCCCAGACCTCGCATCTCCCCTGCGACCCGTCGCACCCTGCACCGCCGAATCGCCGCGCCACTCCTGGCGCTCGTGGCGATCGTGGCCTTCGCGGCGTGTAAACCCGACCCGGTCACCCGCACCGTCAAACCCGACGCGTCGAACACCGGCTGGCAACACACCGGCGTGACGCTCACGGCGTACACGGGCCCGATGACCATCACCAAGCCCGGTACGGTCATCGACGGCAAGGACATCCGCGGTCGACTCGACATCGAAGCCGACGACGTCACCATCCAACGGTCCCGCCTCAGCTCGGGCGACTTCTACGGGATCTACGTGGCAAAGGGCGCCGAGCGGCTCGTGATCGTCGACACCGAACTCGACGGCCGGGGCAACCCGAGGAACGACTCGGCCGTGTCCAGCCACGACTTCACCGTCGTCCGTGGCAACATCCACGGGTGGGTCGACGGCTTCAAGGCCGACCAGAACGTGAACATCGTGAACAGTTGGCTGCACGACTTCGCCACCGGCAGCGGCAACCACAACGACGGCATCCAGATCTCGGGCCGCGGGAACATCCTGATCCAGGGAAACCGCTTCGATGCCCGATCGAAGAGTGAATCCGGTGCCATGAACGCGTCGGTGTACACCAACACCGACTACGGCATCCGGCCGAACAACGTCGTGGTCCGCGGCAACTGGATCAACGCCGGCGGCTACTTCGTGCGCATCGACGCGACCCAGTTCAAGCTCGAGAACAACCGCTTCGGGCGCTGGTACAGCTACGGGTTGATGCGTTCGACGCCCCAGTCCACCTGGACCGACACCGGCAACGTCTGGGACGACACCGGGCAGCCGATCAAGTAGCCGACCCACACCGCGACCGACGGTCCGACC
>JBDZUV010000099.1:0-11093 GCA_040255345.1 Actinomycetota bacterium
TACTCACGGCGCACGAGCGAGAGGTCGAGAACCGACTCGCTGTGCTCGGCGAGGGGCTCCTGAAGGTGCGCCTCCACCCCGTCCTTCTCCAGTCCCGGATCGTCTCCGAATTCCATCGAGGAGTCGCTCAGGATCTCTTCGAGCCGGATGACGAGGCGCTCGCCCTTGGGGTTCGTGACCGTCCAGGTCTCCGGGTCGTCGGTGTTCAGACGGTTCGGGGCGTTCATCCAGTTCAGTGGCTTGTAGGCGCCGCCATCGGCGTGGACGGCCACGCAGCCGTCGGCCTTGACCATGATCAGGCGGACCGCCTCGGGCAGATGCGCGGTGAGGCGCCCCACGTAGTCGACGGTGCACCGGGCCACGACGAGTCGCACGCCGGGTTCAACGCTTCCTGGAGCGGGCGAGGCGTTTGCGGATCAACGCACGGCGATCCTGCAGTTCGCGGTAGGTGAGCGATTCGGTCACCGTGGGATCGACGCCGTAGCCGGCCTTGAGGCCGTCCAGGTTCATCGACCAGCCGCCCATGATGGCGCCCAGATCCCGGTTGAGCTGTTCGGAATGGCGCGTGGTGAACGACGTGGTGATGTCGGCCAACTCCGCGAACAGGTCGAGATCGGGCGCGAGGGTCGCGATCGCGCCGTCGAGGAAGACCATGTTCTTGACGAACAGCATCAGGTCCTTGGGCAGGCGGGCACCCATGCCGAGCAGCGCCTTGATCACCCGCTGCATCTCGCCCGTCAGCGCCTCGGGCGACATGTCGGTCACGTCGATCGCGGGTTGATCCAGGCCCAACTCCTCGATGACCGCGCCGATGTCGGTGTCGGGCGGGAGTGCCCCGAGATCACGGAGCGCGGTGATCTGACCTTCGAGGTTGTTGGCCGTGGCGCTCATCACGAGCTGCAGAAACGCCAGCCGGTGTGCGGTGTCGAGGCGTCCGGTGATGCCGAAGTCCAACAGGGCGGTGCGACCGTCGGCCATCACGAGCAGATTTCCCGAGTGCAGATCGCCGTGGAAGATTCCCTTGAGCATGCACCCCTCGAGAAAGGCGATCATGCCGGTTCTGATGATGGCGTCGGTGTCGATGCCCGCCTCGATGATCGCTGCGGCATCGCCGAACGGATACCCGTGGATCCGCTCCATCACGAGCAGGCGCGGGGTCACCAGTTCGGGGTGGGGGCGGGGGATCACCCAGCCCCGTTCGTCGAGATCCGCGAGATCCCGGGCGATGTCGAGCATGTTCTCGGCTTCGAGTCGGAAGTCGAGTTCCTCGACGATCGTCTCCGCGAACAGCTCGACGAGGGCGGGCGGGTTGGCGAGCGCCGCGATCGGAATGCGTCCGACGAGCAGCGGAGCGATCCAGGCCATGACGCGCAGGTCGCGTCGCACGAGGGCGGCCACGTCGGGCCGCTGCACCTTGACCACCACGTCCTCGCCCGTGAGCAGGGTGGCGGCGTGCACCTGCGCGATCGACGCGGCGGCGAGCGGGGCGCGGGAGAAGTCGGCGAACACGTCGCCCAGCGCACAGCCGAGCTCCGCGGTGACGACCTCTTCGACGGCTTCGAACGGCACCGGAGGCACCTGGTCACGGCACTTGCGGAACTCGGCGACGAGGTCTTCGGGAAAGATCCCCTCACCCGACGAGATGATCTGGCCGAGCTTGATGTAGGTCGGCCCGAGAGCTTCGGCGGCTTCGCGTAGTCGCCGGGCCAGACCAGCGGTGGAATGCTCACGAAACCGCCAGCCCGCGAGTGCGGCACCCAGATGCCAGGTGACGGTGCCGATCCGCCGCGCCGGTGGGAGGCGGCGACGCCGCGTGAGGAGCGGCACCTGCGCATCGACCCGACGGCGCACGGCGTCGAGACCCCGTCGCCAGGTCAGGTTCTGCGGATCATCGAGTTGCCAGGGGCCGTCGTCGGTGTAGGCACCGATGGCCAGGTCGGCGGACATCGGGGTCGATTCTCGCACCCCCGTGGTCACCTGCCGGAATTTCCCGCGTAGGGCGCGAGCAGGTGCAGCGTGACCGCTGCCAACTCGGGTCGACAGACCACGAGGTCCGGCAGGTAGGGCACGCCGGTGTTGTATTCGAGCGGCGATCCGTCGATGCGCGACGTGTGCAGGCCGGCGGCACGGGCGACGCCGACCGGGGCAGCGGAGTCCCATTCCCATTGCCCACCGGAGTGCGCATACACGTCTGCGGCGCCCAACACGACCATCATCGCCTTGGCGCCCGCCGAACCCATCGGGACCAGCGTGCCGTCGAGGCCTGCAGCGAGGTCGTCGGCCCAGGCGGGCGGGCGCGAGCGCGAGACCACGATTCTCGGGGTGGCGGGCGCGTCGGGGAGGGGTGCGGGAGCGGGGTCGGTGCTCAGCAGCAGTTTCTGCGCGGGCAGTGCGACGGCCGCGGCGGTGGGCTGATGCTGCTCGACCAGGGCGACATGGACCGCCCAGTCACCCCGACGTCGCTCACCGTATTCCTTGGTGCCATCGAGCGGATCCACGATCCAGACCCGGTCGGCTGCCACCCGGTCGGCATCGGGAGAGGTCCGCGCGTCGGGAGACTCCTCTGACAGCACCACGTCGCCGGGCACGGCCGCATGGAGTTCGGCCATCAGCAGTTCGTGGGCGCGCCGATCGCCCTCCACCCTGAGTCGTTCGGGACCGGCCCCGTCGCCGATGAGCCGCTCACGGAGCGAGACGAGCATCGTGCCGCATTCGTGGGCGAGGTCGGCGGCGAGTCGGTGATCGTCTTCGGTGGCCATCGGACCAGTCTGGCCCGTCGCCCCGTCGGCGCCGTGAGCGACCGGGCCTCGACGTCGTCGCGGTAGCGTTGCGGAGGTGGCACGGGAGGGGTGGGCGCGTTGGTGGGTCGGGATTCTCGCCGGAGTGGTCGCTGCAGGCACGCGCCTCGGAATGTTCGGCCCGGGCTTCAGCCTGCTCCAAGTACTGGGATACGACGACAGCGCGTACTTCGCCGGGGCACAGATGCTCGTCGAGGGCCACCTTCCGTACCACACGTTCCCGTTCGTACAACCGCCCGGTTCCCTGCTGGTGGCATCGCCTTTCGCCGCCGCGGGAAGCCTGCTCGGTGGCGATGTCGGGATGGCGATGCTGCGGGTCGCGATGATCGCGCTGGCCGCGGTCACCAGCTTGTTGATCGCGGATCTGCTCCGCCCCTATGGGATCGTCGCGGCACTGGGGGGTTCGTTGTTGTTCGCGACCCACGGGTTCGTGGTCGTCGCCTCGAGGACGTTCTACCTCGAGCCGTTTCTCGCGCTCGGGGTCGTCTGGACGTTCTGCCTGTTGCGTCGGGACTCGGACCGCATCAGACGGTACTTTCTGATCGGACTGATCCTCGGCACCGCGTGCACGGTGAAGATGTGGGCCGGAGTCGACGTCGCCGTGTTCGCCCTCTTTCTCGCCGTCGTCCGCGGTCGCCGCAAGATGCTGGCGTGGCTCGGGGGCGTCATGACGGCGATCGTCGTGATCTGTCTGCCGTTCTTCGCCGTGGCTCCGGGTGCCATGTGGCACCAGGTCGTCGTCGCGCAATTGGGGAGAGGCACGGTCCAGCCGTTGTTGGACCGGATCATCACCCTCGATGCGTTCGCCGGGTTCCCGTGGGTACCGTTGGTCCTGTCGCCGCTCCAGTCACAGGTACTCGTCGGGATCGCACTGGCGGTGGCGTTCTCGCCGCTGGCCGCCCAGTTGGTGAGGCGGCGAGCCCCCCGGCATTGGAGTCCCGCGGGCTGGTGGGCGGCACTCGCCCTCGCCGAAGTCGTCACCCTGCTCAGCGCGCCGACGTTCTTCGCGCATTACTGGGTGTGGCCGGCGGGGAGCCTCGCGCTGGGCTTCGGGCGGGCGTTGGGCGCCCTCGAGCGAAGGTGGTCACGTGTGCCCCTCATCGTCGCCATCGGCGTCCTCTCGGTCTCGCTTGGCCACGCCGTCTTGCGGTTCAGGACCTACGCGGTGTTCGCGCCCACCGCGGCCGTGCGGACGTTCGCCGCATCCCACGATTGTACGTACTTCGGCATCTTCGCCATCCAAGGCGACGCGACCGGTGCCGACGTGCCGATGTACGCACCCTGCCGGAAGTGGCCTGATCCGATCGGCGTGGAGCTCGCACTCGGCACCCCCGGTCGTCACGACCCCTTGTTTGCCTTGAAGCGCGACCCGGCATGGCAGACCGGCGTTCGCGATCAGCTCCGTGCGGCCGACTCGGCGGTGCTGTGTCGAGAGCTGCCCGATGCGGCCTTCGACGCGTCGACCGTACGCCTGTTCCGCGAGCGGTTCGTCGAGGTCGGTCGACGATCGACCACTGCGATGACGTGTCACCTCTGGGACCGCCGCCCGACCAGGGACTGACCCGGTCGCGGGGTCGGATCAGCGGGCGAGTGGCTTGTACTTGATCCGGTGCGGTTGGTCTGCGGCACCGCCCAGTTCGGAACGCCGCCAGGCCTCGTATTCGCTGAAGTTACCTTCGAACCAACGGACCACCGAGTCACCTTCGAAGGCCAGGATGTGGGTGGCGATCCGGTCGAGGAACCAGCGGTCGTGGCTGATCACCACGGCGCAACCCGCGAACGACTCCAGGCCGTCCTCCAGCGCGCGCAGGGTGTCGACGTCGAGGTCGTTGGACGGTTCGTCGAGCAGCAGCACGTTGCCGCCCTCGGTGAGGGTCTTGGCCAGATGCACCCGGTTGCGTTCGCCTCCCGAGAGCACCCCGACGGGCTTCTGCTGGTCGGCGCCGGTGAAGTTGAACGACGCCACATAGGCCCGACCGTTGACTTCGTGGCCCGCGATGTTCAGCACGTCGTGGCCACCGGTGATCTCGTCGTAGACGGTGGCCTCCGCATCGAGGGTGCGGTCCTGGTCGACGTACGCGAGCTGCACGGTGTCGCCGATGCGCAGCGTTCCCGCGTCGGGCTGCTCGGCGCCGACGAACATCTTGAACAGGGTCGACTTGCCGGCGCCGTTCGGACCGATCACCCCGACGATGCCCGCGGGCGGCAGCGAGAAGGTGAGCTCGTCGATCAGCAGCCGGTCGTCGAACCCCTTGGTGAGTCCTTCGGCCTCGATCACCACGTCTCCGAGTCGTTCACCCGAAGGGATGGCGATCTGCAACTTCTCGGTGCGTCCCTCGGCCGCCCGCGACTCGGCGAGCAGCTTCTCGTACGCGTGCAGGCGCGCCTTGCCCTTGGCCTGGCGGGCCTTCGGCGACATTCGTACCCACTCGAGTTCGCGGCGCAGGGTGCGGGCTCGGGCCGAATCGGCCTTGTCCTCCGCGGCGAGGCGGGCTTCTTTCTGTTCCAGCCAACTCGAGTAGTTGCCCTTGAAGGGGATGCCCCGCCCCCGGTCCAACTCGAGGATCCACCCGGCCACCTTGTCGAGGAAGTACCGGTCGTGGGTGACCGCGACGACGGTCCCGTCGTAGTCGCGCAACGTGCGCTCGAGCCACGCGACCGACTCGGCGTCGAGGTGGTTGGTGGGCTCGTCCAGCAGCAGCAGATCGGGATGACTCATCAGCAGTCGGCACAAGGCGACGCGGCGTCGTTCCCCGCCGGAGAGGTGGGTGGTCGGCGCATCGGCGGGGGGCAGGCGCAACGCGTCCATGGCGATCTCGATGTTGCGGTCCAGGTCGTTCGCGCCCTTGGCCGCGATCTCGGCCTCGAGCCGTTCCTGTTCGGCACCGATCTTGTCGTAGTCGGCGTCCGGGTCGGCGTAGCGGGCCAGGACGGCGTCGTATGCGGTCAGCAACTCGGCGACCTCGGCGACGCCGTCGAGGACGTTCTCCTTGACCGACTTGGTCTCGTCGAGCACGGGTTCCTGGTCGAGCATCCCCACGGTGAATCCCGGCGACAGGCGGGCCTCACCGGTGAACTCGGTGTCGACACCGGCCATGATCCGTAGCAGTGACGACTTGCCGGCCCCGTTGGCGCCCAACACGCCGATCTTGGCACCCGGGTAGAACGACAACGAGATGTCCGCGAGTACCTGACGGTCGGGCGGGTGGAACCGGCCGACCTTGTGCATCGTGAAGATGTACTGCGCGTTGTTCATCGACACCCTTCTGCATCGGGCTGCGGATTGCAGCCGGGGGACTCCCGAGTCTAGGGAGCGCCGGTAGGGTTGGGGCCGATGACGAACGAGCGCACCTCAGCAACGTCGCTGGGCCCGAATGCGTGGCTGGTCGACGAAAAATACGAGCAGTACCTGGCCGATCCGGCCTCGGTGGCAGAGAGTTGGCGCGAGTTCTTCGCCGACTATCGGCCGCAGGCCGCCAGGAAGGCCCCGCCGGCGACCGTCGAGCCCCCTGCCCCATCGGCCGGGCCGGTGGCCGCCCCGAAGCCGGTGACGCCGACCGCGGTGGAACCCTCGGTCGCCGCGGCGCCTGCCGAGGACGAGGGCGAGCCGTTGCGGGGCGCCGCGGCACGGGTCGTGGCCAACATGGAGTCCAGTCTCGGCGTTCCGACCGCGACGAGCTACCGCGAAGTGCCGACGAAGTTGCTCGAGGTCAATCGCAAGATCATCAACAATCATCTGCAGCGCTCCAAGGGCGGCAAGATCAGCTTCACGCACCTGATCGGTTACGCGATGGTGCGGGCGATCGCCGACGCCGTGCCCGCGATGAACGCCAGCTTCACCGAAGGGTCCGACGGCAAGCCACGCATCATCCGTCATGAACACGTCGGTCTGGGTTTGGCGGTGGACGTCGAGAAGTCCGGCGGTCGGCGGTCGCTGCTCGTCCCGGTCATCCGTGACGCCGACACGATGGACTTCGCCGAGTTCTGGGCGGCATACGACGACCTGATCCGCAAGGTGACGACCAACAAGCTCTCGCCGGACGACTTCGCCGGGGCCACGGCGACGCTGACGAATCCGGGCACGATCGGCACGGCGCAGTCGGTACCGCGTCTCATGGAGGGACAGGGGCTGATCGTGGGCGTGGGTGCGCTCGGCTATCCGGCGGGCTTCGCGGGAGCCGATCAGGCGTTGCTCGCGGATCTGGGCGTCTCCAAGGTGATGATGCTGTCGTCCACCTATGACCATCGCATCATCCAGGGGGCCGAGTCCGGGCTGTTCCTGAAGCGGATGAGCGAGTTGTTGACCGGTGACCACGATTTCTACGTCGACGTGTTCCGGGCGCTGGGTACCCCGTACGAGTCGGTGCAGTGGCGACGCGACGTCAACCCCGTCGACCGGACGGACGCGCTGATCGAGAAGCAGCTCCAGGTGAACTCACTGGTGAACATGTACCGGGTGCGGGGGCATCTGATCGCCGATCTCGATCCGCTCGCGGCCGAAGAGCCCCACATGCACTCCGAGCTCGATCCGGCCACCCATGGGCTCACGATCTGGGACCTGGATCGCACGTTTCTCACCAGGGGTGTCGGTGGCGAGCGCGAAATGGTGCTCGACGACCTGTTGCACATGCTGCGCAACGCGTACTGCCGCACCATCGGCATCGAGTACATGCACATCTCGAGGCCCGAGGTGAAGCGGTGGATCCAACAACGGGTCGAGGGCGTGCCACTCGAGATGTCGCCCGAGGATCAGCGCCACATCCTGGGCCGCCTGAACGCCGCCGAGGCGTTCGAGTCGTTCCTGGGCAAGCGGTACGTCGGCCAGAAGCGCTTCGGGTTGGAAGGCGCCGAGTCCGCGATCGCGATCCTCGACGACCTGTTGAACTCGGCTGCGGACGACGGCCACACCAGTGCGGTTCTGGGCATGGCCCACCGTGGCCGTCTGAACGTGCTCGCCAACATCGTGGGCAAGTCCTACGACCAGATCTTCAAGGAGTTCGAGGGTCACATCGATCCCGACTCGACCCAAGGGTCGGGTGACGTCAAGTACCACCTCGGGCAATCGGGCAAGTTCACCTCGCGCAAGGGGGCCACGATCCCGGTGGAACTCGCCGCGAACCCGTCGCATCTCGAGGCGGTCGACCCGGTGGTCGAAGGTCTCGCCCGGGCGCGTCAGGATCGGATCGACGACCCCGAGGCGTTCAGCGTCCTGCCCATCCTGGTGCACGGCGACGCCGCGTTCGCCGGTCAGGGCGTGGTCGCGGAGACCCTGAACCTGTCGACCATCAAGGGGTACCGGGTGGGAGGGACGATCCACGTGATCATCAACAACCAACTCGGTTTCACCACGCCACCCGAGGTCGCCCGATCGTCCGAATACTGCACCGATGTGGCGAAGATGGTGCAGGCGCCGATCTTCCACGTGAACGGTGACGACCCCGAGGCCTGTGTGCAGGTGGCCCGACTGGCGTACGCGTACCGCCAGGAGTTCCACACCGACGTGGTGATCGACATGGTGTGCTACCGCCGTCACGGGCACAACGAGGGCGACGACCCCAGCTACACCCAGCCGTTGATGTACCAGCGCATCGACGCGCGTCGCTCGGTCCGCAAGATCTACACCGAGACCCTGATGAAGCGTGGCGACATCTCGATGGACGAGGCCGAGAAGGCGCTGGACGACTTCCAGGCGAAGCTGCAGACCGCGCTCGAGGAGACCCGGAACTCCGCGCCGCCCGCGGGGCTGATCGCGAAGCGGCCACCGGCACCGGTGGGGGTGCTGCCGCCGGTGCCCACCGGGGTCGACCGGGCCGTGCTCGACCGGATCTACGGCGTCATGTCCCATCCGCCCGAGCACTTCACCGTCCACCCCAAGCTCGCCCGACAGTTCGCCAAGCGTGACGACATGTACCACGGCGGCACGGTGGACTGGGCGCTCGCCGAGTCGCTCGCGTTCGGCTCCCTGCTGCTCGAGGGCACGCCACTGCGCATGTCGGGCCAGGACACCCGCCGGGGCACGTTCTCTCAACGTCACTCGGTGCTGGTCGACTACGAGACCGGCGCCGAGTGGGCACCGTTGGCGAACCTCGGCCCAGACCAGGCGAAGTACTGGATCTACGACTCGTTGCTGTCGGAGTACGCGGCGCTCGGGTTCGAGTACGGCTATTCGGTGGCGAATCCCGATGCGCTGGTGATCTGGGAGGCGCAGTTCGGCGACTTCGTGAACGGTGCGACGACGATCATCGACGAGTACCTGGTGGCCGCCGACGACAAATGGGACCAGCAGTCCGGGCTCGTGCTGCTCCTTCCGCACGGCTACGAGGGGCAGGGTCCCGACCATTCGTCGGGACGCATCGAACGGTTCCTCATCCTGTGTGCCGAAGACAACATCCAGGTCGTGAACGCCACCACCTCCGCGCAGTACTTCCACCTGTTGCGGCGCCAGATGCACCGTTCGGTCCGCAAGCCACTCGTGGTGTTCAGCCCCAAGTCACTCCTTCGCGCCAAGGTCGCCCATTCGACGGTCGACGAGCTGACCCGGGGGTCGTTCGTGGAAGTGCTCGACGACCCGCGCTACGAGTCCGCCGACCGTGCCGCGGTGTCCCGGGTGTTGCTGTGCAGCGGCAAGATCGGTCACGAGTTGCTGGCCGCACGCGACGCGAAGGATCTCGACACTGCGATCGTGCGGGTCGAGCAGCTCTATCCGTGGCCCGAGGACCAGGTCCGTGCCATCCTCGAGTCGTACCCCGCGACAGCGCTCGTGCGGTGGGTGCAGGAGGAGCCGGAGAACATGGGAGCGTGGTCGTTCGTGCATCGGCGCCTCATCGAAGTGGCGGGGACGGCGCGCACGGTCGACCACGTCAGTCGGGCCGAATCCGGAAGCCCGGCCACCGGCAGTCACGCGATCCACGTACAGGAACAGAACCAGGTCATCGACGGCGCGCTGGCGTGATGGCCGTCGGACCATCCCTGTTTCGAACGCGCCTGTTTGGTTGACTGGTCCCTGTCATGGCCCCGAAGCACGTCGTCGTCGACGGATCGAACATCGCAACCGAAGGGCACTCGCGACCGAGCCTGTCCCAACTCGACGAGGCGGTGAGCGCGTTTCTCGACGAATACCATCCCGAGAGTTTCACGGTCGTCGTCGATGCCACATTCGGTCACCGGATCCCCGAGAGCGAACGTGCGGCATACGAGGAGGCGATCCTCGCCGGAGAGATCGTGTCTCCGCCGGCGGGAGCCGTCGGTCGGGGCGACGCGTTCGTGTTGAAGATCGCCGACCAGGCGTCGTCGGTCGTGTTCTCGAACGACTCGTTCCAGGAGTTCCACGGCGAGTACCGCTGGCTCTTCGACGAGGGACGACTCATCGGTGGCAAGCCGGTACCGGCGGTCGGTTGGGTGTTCGTGACGCGTACGCCGGTACGTGGGCCGACGAGCCGCAAGGCCACCAAGGATGCGAACTCCCGGCGCCGGTCGGGTGGCAGGTCGTCGGGGAAGCCTGCCGCGAAACTCGACGTGCCGAAGGTGACCGTTCCGGGTACCAAACCGAAGGTCGGCGATACGCCGACCACGGCCGCGAAGGCCGAGGGCGGACGCGCCAAGGCCACGCCGAACCCGGGAACCCGGGAGCCTGCGAAGCCCCGGACCGCCAAACGTCCGCCGGCGAACGAGCCGATGCCCTACCTCGAGTTCGTGGAGACTCACCCGGTCGGCACGACCATCACGGCCGTCGTCGACCGGTTCTCGTCGCACGGGGCCTATGTGAAGGTGGGGGCGCTGGAGGCGTACGCGCCCTTGAAGTTGATGGGCGACCCGGCCCCGAGACGGGCCCGCGATGTCGTGAACATCGGGGAGGCCTACCAATTCGACGTCCACGGATTCGACGCACCGAACCGTGGTGTCGACGTGGCGCTCATCGTGGGCGCCGTTCCTACACAATCGGCCGAACCGACCGATGAAGTGACGAGTCCCGAACCCACCGTCCAGGAGGACAACTCCATGGCAGCATCCAAGAAGTCCGGAACGAAGAAGGCCACCGCGAAGACGACCGCCGCCAAGAAGGCGCCCGCGAAGAAGGCGCCCGCGAAGAAGACGGCGGCCAAGAAGACCGCGGCGAAGAAGGCCCCTGCGAAGAAGACGGTGGCGAAGAAGACCGCGGCGAAGAAGGCGCCCGCGAAGAAGACGGTGGCGAAGAAGACCACCGCGAAGAAGGCCACCGCGAAGAAGGCCACCGCGAAGAAGGCAACCGCGACGAAGACGGCGGCCAAGAAGGCCCCTGCGAAGAAGTCGACGGCA
>JBDZUV010000225.1:0-2235 GCA_040255345.1 Actinomycetota bacterium
TTTTTCGACTTCGACGAGGTCGAGTCTGGGGTCGACGGGTTCGAACGGCATCGTCCAACAGTAGTGCTGAGCCCGAAAATCTCCCCTACAGGTCGGGTCGGGGACGGCCGGACCTCCCTGGCACACCGTCTGCGGTGCGACGCCCCGGAACGAACGGATGTGGTCGCGTCGGCCGAGCGGGGGAGACCCGGGTCGCCACGGGCCGGGGCTGTATTGCTCCGGCGAACGGGCACGGCCTACCATTGCACACCTTTTCACACCTCGAGTCGGGAGACGAGCGACCGATGGCCGCAAAGAAGACACCGGCGAAGAAGTCGGCCGCGACGAGGTCGTCGGCCGGGAAGGCGATCGCGAAGTCGTCTGTGAAGGTGAAGTCGGGCGCGAAGAAGACGGCGGCGAAGAAGGCGACCGCGAGGAAGGCACCGGTCACGAAGAAGACGGCGGCGAAGAAGGCGACCGCGAGGAAGGCACCGGCCACGAAGAAGACGGTCACGAAGAAGGCACCGACCACGAAGAAGACGGCCACGAAGAAGACGGCCACGAAGGCACCGGCCGTCGACAAGGCGACCGCGAAGACGCCACCGGCGAAGAAGCCCACCAAGGCCCCGGCACCTGCGGCCGCGGGGGCCGACGCAGAAGTGTTCTCCGACCGGTTTCTCGAGCAGCAACGCGCCGCGCTGCTCGAGCAACGGGCGACCTATGAACGCCAGTCACGGTCGTTGCGTGACGAGGCGGCGTCACTCGTCGAGGATTTCCAGTCCGGCGACGTGCAGTTCGACGAGGAATCGGGTGAGGGCGACACGCTGAACGTGGCCCGCGAGCAGGACCTGATGATGTCGTCGCAGGCGCTGAGTGCGATCGAGGAGATCGACCATGCGCTCGCCAAGTTCGAGCTCGGCACCTACGGATTGTGCGAGGTGTCGGGCAAGCCGATTCCCAAGGCCCGCCTGGAGGCCATTCCGTGGGCACGGGAGCGGGTCGAGTACAAGGTCGGCGGACTGACCAGCCGTTGACCGCGCGTGATGACGAGATGACCCGGCCCGACCGGACCCCTCGGCGTGACCCCTCGACGCGACGGAGCGACCTGATCGGGATCGGCATCGTCGCGGCGATCGTGGTCGTCGATCAGCTCACCAAGCATTGGGCGCTCGCATCGTTCGAGTGGTCGCCTCGACACGTGATCTGGACATTGCAGTTCGTCGTCGCGCACAACACCGGTGCGGCGTTCAGTCTGTTCTCGGGCCGTGGGGTGGGGCCGGCGATCGCTCTGCTCGCGGTCGTCGTCGTGGTGATCGTGGTGCGGACGCTTCGCTTCGTCCGAGGATGGCCGGCCGTCATCGGCAGCGGCCTGGTGATCGGCGGAGCGCTCGGCAACCTCGCCGACCGACTGTTCCGCTCGCACGGCGCCGGCTTCATGCAGGGCGCAGTCGTCGACTGGATCGATTTCGGCTGGTGGCCCGTGTTCAATGTCGCGGACATGGCGATCACCACCGGCGCGATCACGCTCGGGTTCGCGGCGTTCCTGGCTCCCCAGGAGGGTGACGGGGCAGGATCCGGAACCGGTTCCCAGACCGACCGGTCGTGACCCTCGACGAGCAGATCCCGCCCGCGCTGGCAGGTGAGCGACTCGATCGGGTGGTCGCCCTCGTCGCCGGATGCAGTCGGTCGGTGGCCACGGAGTGGATCGCAGCCGGCCGCGTGGTCGTCGACGGCACCGTGACCACCGCCCGGTCCCGTCACCTCGGCGAAGGAGCCCGGATCACCGTCGACGTTCCCGAGCCCCCCGAAGACCGTCCTGAAGGCGACGCCTCGGTGGCGTTCACGGTGGTCCACGTCGATGACGACGTGATCGTCGTCGACAAACCGGCTGGGCTCGTGGTCCACCCCGGGTCGGGGCATCCCGATGCCACCCTGGTCAACGGACTCGTCGCGCGATTTCCCGAGCTCATCGGAGTGGGCCAACCGGCCCGCCCGGGAATCGTCCACCGCCTGGACCGGGGCACGTCGGGGCTGCTCGTGGTGGCCAGGTCGCCCGTCGCCTACCAGACGCTGGTCGGCGATCTCGCCGCCCACCAGGTGCAACGCGACTATCAGGCCATGGTCGTCGGCCGTCCCGAGCCGGGCCGGGGGCTGATCGACGCGCCGATCGGACGCTCGGCCCGATTCGCGACCCGGATGACGGTCTCCGCGACGGGCAAGTCGGCCCGCACCCGCTACGAGGTCGTCGAGAGTCAC
>JBDZUV010000100.1:0-11068 GCA_040255345.1 Actinomycetota bacterium
GGGCGAACCGGGCCGACCCGATCCGAATGTCGGAGAGGATGGTGCGTATGGACCCGCTTTTCGCGCTGCATCCGGCAAGCACCCCCGCCGCTCGTCCGAATGTCGGAGAGGATGGTGAGTATGGACGCGCATTTCGCGCTGCATCCGGCAAGCACCCCCGCCCGCGCCCGAACCGTGGCCACGGCGCGCCCCGGGGACATCGTCCGTTCCGGCTTCGGATGATGGCGCGCACGGCGGCGCGGAGGCCCGGATCGAGCCGGGCGACGACGAGACCGGGTCCGGTCCGGGTCAGGCGTCCGGCGCTCGGACGTCGACGACGACCTCGAACTCGAGCAGGTCCGCGCCGGTGGAGACCGTCGGGCCGTGTTCGCCCTGGTGTGCCGCGCGGCCGTCGCCGTCCCGCCATGCCGCGAAACTCGCGTCGTCGTCCCATTCGGTGACCACGAAGTACCGGTCGTCGCCGGCGACGGGCCGCAGGAGCTTGAACCCGACGAAGCCCGGGGTGCCCTCGACGACCCCGGCGCGGTCGGCGAAGCGACGTTCGAGCTCCGCGTGCGCCGCGGGTGGCACGGAGATGGCGTTGATCTTCACGACGGTCATGGCACCACGCTACGGCTCGCCGCGTCGGGGCGGCCCACCTCCGACGACCAGTTGCATGATCGTCAGGTCGAGCCAGCGGTCGAACTTGGTGCCGACCTCGCGCACCGTCCCGGCGGTGACGAACCCCAAGCGGCGGTGCAGCGCGATCGAGGCGTCGTTCGAGGCTTCGATGTTGGCGACGAGCACGTGCGCGCCGGCCTCGCGCGCGGCCGGAATCAGCGTGGTCATCAGGAGCCGACCGATGCCCCGGCCCTGATGACCGTCGGCGACGTACACCGAACTCTCGAAGGTGTGGCGGTACCCGTCCTTGGTTCGCCACGGGGCCCAACACGCGTACGCGACGACGTCGCCGTCGGCGGCGGCGACCCACATCGACCGGCGCTCGAGGTACTCGTCGAACCACGTGCGTGACTCGGCAGGGCCGAGGGTCCGATCGGTCCAGATCGCGCTCGTGTGCTCGATGGCGGCGTTGCGGATGGCGCGGATCGCCTCGGCATCGCCCTCGAGAGCGGGGCGCACCGTCGGGTCGGTTGCTCGGGCCACGGGACCAGTTGTACTCGCGTCCGCCCCGCGGGTCGGTCGATCCGACGGCGATCGCACCACGCGACGGTCGCCCGGTGTGCCGGCGGCGGTAGGTTGCCGACGTGAACGAGGTTCGGCGGATCATCGTCGGTCGGACCGTCCGGGCGTTCGCCGACGGGTTCGTCGCGGTGCTGCTGGCGCGCTACCTCACCGACCTCGGATTCACCCCGCTGCAGGTCGGCGCCATCGTCACCGGGACGCTGCTCGGTTCGGCGGCGCTCACCCTGGGCTTCGGGTTCCGGTCCCGCCGGACGTCGCTCGCGGCGTTGCTGGTCGTGGCGAGCGGTTTGATGGTCGCCACCGGTGCGGCCTACGGCACGGTCACCGCGTTCTGGCCGTTGCTGGTGATCGCGGTGGTGGGCACGCTGAACCCCAGCGGCGGGGATGTGAGCGTGTTCCTGCCCACCGAGCAGGCCTACCTCGCCGACCTGGTCGAGGGCGAGGCGCGCACCCGCCTGTACGCCCGCTACAACCTGGCCGCGGTGTTCGCCGGCGCTGTCGGGGCGTTGGCCTCGGGGCTGCCCGAGCGGATCGCCGTGGCGGGGGGCTGGTCGCTGCTGACCGTCGAGCGTCTCGGCTTCGCCGGGTACGCCGCCGCCGGCCTGGTGCTCTTTGTGCTGTACCGGCCGCTCCCGCGTCGCACGGCGACCGTCGGCAGGCCCGCCACCGAAGTGTCGGGTCCGGTTTCTGCCGCCTCCCGTCGGCGGGGTCTCGGCGGGTACCGGCACATCGTGTTGCAGCTCGCGGCCCTCTTCAGCATCGACTCCGCCGGCAGCGGATTCGTGGGTACGTCGTTGCTGGTGCTCTGGCTGCATCTGCGCTTCGGCCTGGGACGCGACGCGACCGCCGCGGTGTTCTTCGCTGCCGGGCTGCTCGGGGCGTGTTCGCAACTCGCCGCGCCGGTCCTGGCACGGCGCATCGGCATGATCCGGACGATGGCCTACACCCACATTCCGGCCAACCTCATGCTGGCCGCGGCGGCGCTCGTGCCGAGCGCGCCGGCGGCGATCGCGCTGCTGCTCGGGCGGGCACTGTTCGCGCAGATGGACGTGCCGGCCCGCCAGGCGTTCGTGATGGCGGTCGTGCCCGCCGAACACCGGGCGGCGGCGTCGAGCATCACGAACGTGCCGCGGAGTCTGGCCGCGGCCGGGACCCCGCTCGTCGCCGGTGCGTTGCTGTCGGCGACGAGTTTCGGCTGGCCGCTGATCATCGCCGGCGTGACCAAACTGGCCTACGACCTGACGCTGCTCGCCCTGCACCGCAACACCCCCGAGTCGGTCGCCGACCTCGCCCGGCCCTGAACCCGCCCGCCGGCCACCGGGGCCGACCGGTGACCCTGGGGAGTCGCGCCGCGTCGGCGAGCAGCGGCCTGATCGGCTCCCATCCTGTGGGTGCCCGAGCGTGACCTCCAGTCGGGTCGCCCTGCATCCGGGCCGATCGGTCGGTACGCTCACCGGCCATGTCGTCGCCACGCGCCATGCAGGCCGCCCGTACCTCGCCGGTGCCGGTCGCCGATGCATTCACGCACACGCTCGGACTGCCCCTGGAGCAGATCTTCCGTCGTCGGTTCGGTCCGATCCCTCCGATCTCGGGCACGACCCAGGAGGGCGAATGGACGACCGCCGGCCAGTCGCGCATCGTCCATCTGGCCGACGGCGGGTCGTTGCGGGAAGAGTTGGTGTCGGTCGACGCGCCGTCGGCGTTCACGTACCGCCTGACCGAGGTGACCGGCCCGATGCGGCCGCTCGCGTCGCACATCGACGGCGCATGGACCTTCGAGCCCGCGGGGACCGGCACGCGGATCACCTGGGCCTGGACGGTCCACCCGCGGAACGCCAACGTCGGTTCGGTGACACTGCCCGTGTTCGCGAGGTTGTGGCGGGCCTACGCACGTCGTGCCCTCGACGAACTCGACGTGTTGCTGGTCGGCGCCTACGAATCAAACCGGCCGGACTGACGCCGCTCCGTGCGGCTCGGCAGCCTCGCTGCGAGACGACCCGGGCCGTCCAGGGCCGGGGCGACGGCAGGCGAGCCGGCCAAGGGCGGGGTGTCGGCCGCCGCGCCGGACCGTCGAAGGGTTGCGCTGACGCTCGATCGGCGCCAAGGCCGTGGCGTGGCGCGAGCGCGTCGCGGCCGGTGCCGGCACGGTGACCGGATCGTTCAGTCGGCGTCGACCGTGCGGATGACGCGGGCCGGGTTCCCGACGGCGACCACGCCCGCGGGCAGGTCCCGGGTCACGACCGCGCCCGCTCCCACCACGGTGTCGTCGCCGATCGTCACTCCCGGGCAGACGATCACGCCGCCGCCCAACCAGACGTTGTCGCCGATGGTGATCGGCTCTGCCGCCTCGAGCTTGGCGCGGCGCAGCCGCGGATCGATGGGGTGGGTCGGGGTGAGAAGCTGGACGCTCGGCCCGAGCTGGCAGTCCGCGCCGATCGTGATCGGGGCGACGTCGAGCGCGGTGAAGTTGAAGTTCGCGAACGTGCGGTCGCCGATGCTCATGCGGTCGCCGTACTCGACGAAGAACGGCGGACGGATGATCACGTCGTCACCGAGACCGGCGATGAGCTGGGAGAGCAACGAACGCGCGTCGTCCGAGCCCTCCTCGACCGCCCGGCCATACGCATACGACAGCCGCCGAGCCCGCTCCTCGAGCGCAGCGTTCTCCGGATCGTCGGCAATGTAGAGGTCGCCCGCCAGCATCCGCTCACGGTTCGTACGCGGGTCACCGGCGAAGTGGTCGCGGCTCGTCATGGTCGCAACGCTAGAAGCGCCCGTCTCGGCCGACGCGGTCTCGACGGGGCGCTCGCTTGCTGGATGCAGCGCGATTCGGTGGCCCATGGGCTCCATCGGCCCCGGAGTTCGTCTGGGGTGGCGGTCAGGCCGGGAGGATGCGGACGGGGAGGACCCTCGGGCCGCGGACCTGGCCGCCAGACCAGCGCACCGCGTCGGGGTCGGCGAGGGTGAAGTTCGGGTAGCGCTCCAGCCACGTCTCGATCGCGATGCGCAGCTCCAGCCGGGCCAGGTTCGACCCGAGACATCGGTGGATACCCAGACCGAAGGCGGCGTGCCGGTTCTCGGACCGGTCGATGATCACCTCGTCCGCTCGCTCGAAGGCCTCGGGGTCACGGTTGGCCGAGGGGAACGGCAGCAACACCCAGTCGTCGGCCTTCATGGGGCAGCCGTGGAAGTCGAAGTCGTCCTTCACGAGCCGGGCCATCGTGACCGGCGCATAGGCGCGCAGGAACTCCTCGATCGCCGTCGGGATCAGATCCGGCTCGGCCACCAGCCGCTCCCGATCGTCCGGGGTCTTGGCGAGATGCCAGATCGACGCACCGATCGCGCTCCAGGTGGTGTCGATCCCGGCGAGCAACAACAGCGCGATCGTGCCGAACACGTGTCGATGCGAGATCACCTCGCCGTCCATCTCGGCACCCAACAGGTAGCTGGTGAGGTCGTCGCGCGGCTCGGCCTGGTGCTCGGCCATCTGTGTGGAGATGTAGTCGACCAGGTGTCCGATCGTCTCGCCCCGCTCGGCCGGGGGGCGGTCGACCCGTTCGAGCGCGTCGTAGACGAACGTGCGGAACCGGTCGGCGTCCGAGGCGGGAAAGCCGAGCATCTTGGCGATGACCCGCACGGGGATGTGCTGGCCGTAGTCGATCGCAGCGTCGACCACGTCGTTGCCCGCGACCTCGTCGAGCAGCCCGTTGCAGTACGCGCGGGTGAAGGGCTCGAGCGGCGCGATCGCCTTCGGGGTGAACTCGGGCAGCAGCAGTCGCCGGGCTCCGTGGTGGAAGGGTGGATCCGATGAGATCGGTGGCGCGATCCCGACCGGCGCGATGTCGCCGGGGCGGGATCCGGTGACGATGATCGAGCGCGAAGAAAAGTGCTCGGTGTCGTACGCGACCTCCGAGACCAACTCGTGGGTGAGCGGGAGCCACGCGCCGCCGTAGCGTTCGGTGTGGGCGACCGGGCACGTCCCGCGCAACTCGTCCCAGATCGGGTAGGGGTCGGCGGCCCAGACCGGATCGGTGTGATCGAAATCGTTCGCCCAGTCGGTGACCGGGCCGTGGGGCGTGGAGACGACGTCGGTGCGGTCGTCGCCGACGACCTGTCGCACTGCCGCGTCGCGCGTCGACGTGCCGGCCCGGCCCGACGCCGATTCCCGGTCGAGGTCGGTCATGGCGCGTCGCCCTCCATGATCTCGATGGCGAACTCCGGACAGTTCGCAACGGCGAGGCGTGCCCGGTCCTCCAGATGCGCCGGGACGGCGCCGTCACCGGTCTCGTGGGCGGTGCCGTAGTCGTCGAGTTCGAACAGCTCCGGTGCGAGTGCATGGCAGCGGTTGTGCCCCTGGCACTTGTCGCCGTCGACGTGGATGCGCACGGTGGTCTCCTCGGTGGTCGTCCCCTGGTGACCGGACTGCGAGGCGTGCCGCGACCGGTCGACTCACGTTATCGGCTCACCGCGGAGCCGTCGGACGCCGACGACCGACGCTCAGGAGATGACGACGAGCAGATCGCCGGCGGACACGGCCTGACCGGGTTCGATCCGGATCTCGGCGATCGTGCCGTCCTTGTCGGCGGTGATGTTGTTCTCCATCTTCATCGCCTCGAGCACACACACGGTGGCGCCCTGGGCGACCTCGTCGCCGACCGCGACCGACACCTTGGTGACGGTGCCCTGCATCGGCGCCGCGATCTTTCCGGCACCGGCAGCCTTGACGCCGCTCTTCGAGCCCGACCGGCGGGCCCGCGGCGCCGCGGTCCCCCCGCCGGTGGCGGCCACCGGGGTGCCCGCGGACTCGGGCACCCACATCGACACCGCGTAACGCCTGCCGTTCACCTCGACGTCGATGTCGCGTTTGACCTTCGCCTCGGCGTCCTCGGCCGCCGAGCCGGCCGGGGCACTGTCGACGCCGGTGAGATCCAGCACGTCCTCGACCCACTTGGTCGAATGCTGCGCGGCCCGGAAGTCGGGGTGCTCCAGGATCGCCACGTCGGCGGGGATCGTCGTGGCGATGCCCTCGATCTCGAACTCGTCGAGCGCGCGCAGCATGCGCCCGATCGCGAGGTCACGGTCGGCACCCCACACGCACAGCTTGCCCACGAGGTTGTCGTAGAACTGGCTGACCTCGTCGCCCTTCTGGTAGCCGGCGTCCCAACGCACCCCGTAGCCCTGGGGCGGAACGAGAGAGGTGATCCTGCCCGGCGCGGGAATGAACTTGCCGCCGGCCGGGTTCTCGGCATTGATCCGCACCTCGATGGCGTGGCCACGGGGGTCCATGTCTTCCTGGGTGAAGCTCAGCGGCTCGCCGGACGCCACCAGGATCTGTTCGCGGACCAGGTCCAGACCCGACACCAACTCGGTGATCGGGTGCTCGACCTGCAACCGGGTGTTCATCTCGAGGAAGTAGAACTCACCGTCCTGGAACATGAACTCCACGGTGCCGGCGTTCACGTACCCGCAGGCCTTCGCGACCTTGACCGCGGCGGCACCCATGGCCTGGCGGACCTCGTCGGGGAAGTTCGGCGCCGGCGCCTCCTCGATCAGCTTCTGGTGGCGGCGCTGCGAGGAACAGTCCCGCTCGCCGATCCACACACAATTGCCGTGGGTGTCGGCGACGATCTGCATCTCGATGTGACGGGGCCAGGTCAGGTAGCGCTCGAGGTAGCACTCGTCGCGGCCGAAGCCCTTGAGGGCTTCGGATCGGGCCGACTCGAGTGCCTCGGCGGCCTGCTCGGCACGTTCGACCACGCGCATCCCGCGGCCACCACCGCCGTACGCGGCCTTGATCGCCACCGGCCAGCCGTGCTCGTTCCCGAAGGCGACGACCTCGTCGGGCGACGTGAGGAACTCGGTCGTGCCGGGAACGCCCGCCACGCCGGCCTTCTGCGCGGCGATCCGGCTGGAGACCTTGTCGCCCATCACCTCGATCGCTTCGGGCGGCGGCCCGATGAACGCGGCGCCCGCGTCGGTCACCGCCCGGGAGAAGTCGGTGTTCTCCGAGAAGAAGCCGTAGCCGGGGTGCACGCCGTCGGCGCCGCTGCGCTCGAGGATCTCCAGGATCTTCTCGGTGTTCAGATAGCTCTCGGCGGCGGTGGAGCCGCCCAGCGCGTAGGCCTCGTCGGCCAGGCGGGTGTGCAAGGCGTCGCGATCGAGGTCGGAATACACCGCGACCGAGGTCACTCCCATCTCCTTGCAGGCCCGGATGACCCGGACGGCGATTTCGCCACGATTCGCAATCAAGACCTTTTTGAGCACGCCACATGGTGCCGTGTCGGGGGGGTGCGATGCCAGACCGGCGGCCCACACCGGTGGCCCACACCGGTGGCCCACACCGGTGGCCCACACCGATGGCGCGTTACGATCGCCCGACCGTGGCACCGTCGACCGGGAGTGAAGCGTGAGTGCACCGTCGGGTCCGATCCGGTTCACCGACGTGCGACGGGTGACCGAGACCGGATCGACCAACGACGACCTCATGGCGCTGGGTCGTCAGGGGGAAGGCGAGGGTATCGTGCTCGTGGCCGGTCACCAGACCGGCGGACGGGGTCGACACGGTCGGACCTGGACCGCGCCGCCCGGAACGGGGCTGTTGTGCTCGGTGCTCCTGCGTCCGCCGGCGGCGGTCGCCGGACTGGTCACCGCGACCGTCGCGGTGGCGCTCGTCGACGCGCTCGAGACGTTCGGTGTGGCCGGGCTCGGCATCAAATGGCCGAACGACCTGATCGTGTCGGTCGCGGACGCACCCCGGGCGCCGAACGGCGCCGCGACCGGTGAGCGCAAGTTGGCGGGCATCCTCGCCGAGGTCGACGCGCCCGCCGGCACGTCTTCCGCGTCGGGGCCCCGGACTCCTGCCGCCACCGAGCGCCTCCTCGTGGTGGTCGGGTCGGGCGTCAACGTCCACACCCCCACCGAACTGCCGGTCGACGTGGCCGACCGTTTCATCGCTCTGGATGCCCTCGGCTCACCGACCCCGGCGATCGACGACGTGCTCGCCGCCTACCTCGACGAGCTGGAGCGGGCCTACGCCCAGTTGCTCGTCGACGTGCACGGCCTGACCGAACGGTGGCGGAACCGGTGCGTGACGATCGGCAGGCGGGTCCGGGTCGACCTGGGCGTCAGAGACCTCGAAGGCCGGGCGACGAGGATCGACGACCATGGACGACTCGTCGTCTGTTCCGATGACGGGATCGAAACGGCCGTCGCCGCGGGCGACGTCGTGCACCTCCGGCCCGACGGCCCCGGTGGAACGTGAAAGCGCACCATCTCCTACAGTTTCGACGATGATCGAGTTCAGCGCCGAACAGGAGACCTTCCGCAAGGTCGTCCGTGAATTCGCCGAGGCCGAGATCGCGCCGTACGCCTTCGACTGGGACCGGGACCACACCTTTCCGGTCGACACGGTCCTGGCGATGGGAGAGTTGGGTCTGCTCGGCCTGCCGCTCCCCGAGGAGTACGGCGGATCGGGTGCGGACTTCACCACGTTCTGCGTCGCGCTCGAAGAACTCGGGCGGGTCGACCAGTCGATGGCGATCACCGTGGAGGCCGCCGTCGGGTTGGGCGCCAACCCGATCCTCACCTACGGCACCGAGGAACAGCGCCAGCAGTGGCTGCCGGATCTGTGTGCGGGCCGCAAGCTCGGCGGTTTCGGTCTGACCGAACCCGAGGCGGGCAGCGACGCCGGTGGCACGCGTACCCGTGCCCGACTCGACACGGCGACCGACGAATGGGTGATCGACGGTTCCAAGGCGTTCATCACCAACTCGGGTTCGGCGATCACGTCGTTGGTCACCATCACCGCACGCACCGACGAGCCCGGGGCCGACGGACCGCCCGAGATCTCCACCATCATCGTGCCGGCAGGCACACCCGGGTTCACCGTCGCACCGCCCTACCGCAAGATGGGCTGGCACGCCTCGGACACCCACGAACTGGCGTTCACGGACTGTCGGGTGCCGGCGGCGCAGCTGTTGGGCGAGCGCGGTCGGGGGTTCGCCCAGTTCCTGGCGACCCTCGACGACGGTCGGATCGCCCTGGCGGCCATCGCCGTGGGCGTCCTGCGCAGCTGTCTGGAAGAGTCGGTCGCCTACGCCAAGGAACGGAACGCCTTCGGCGGACCGATCAGTCGGTTCCAGGCCGTGTCGTTCAAGTGCGCCGACATGCAGGCGATGCTCGACGCAGCACGCCTGCTGACCTATCAGGCCGCCGCGCTCAAGGACGCCGGCCGCCCGTTCAAGGAAGCCGCGGCGGTCGCCAAGCTCGTCGCCACCGAATCCGCCGTCACCGCGACCCGCATGGCGACCCAGATCTTCGGCGGTGCCGGATTCATGGACACCACCCTGGTCGCCCGGCACTATCGCGACGCGAAGATCCTCGAGATCGGCGAGGGCACCAGCGAGGTGCAGCGACTCGTCATCGCCCGGTCACTCGGTCTGGGCTGACGTTCCGCTCGCAGGCTGCGTGGCGAGGTCTCATCCCACCCGGCTCACGCTTGTCGTTCGCCGAGCTCCGCTTGGCGGACAGGCCACGGTACTCGTGGGCCGGGTACGCCTGTCGGCGCATCCTCATCGCAGCGAACCGGTAACTTCGATCTGATGGCGACGCGCAAGCCCAGGCCACGGCGGAGTTGGCCGCAACGTCTCGTCATCGGTTTCAACGTCTGCGTGATCATCGTCGCCCTGGGGACCGCAGCGGTCTTCGGCTACGTGAACACCAAGCTGTCCGATGTGCAGCGGCTCGCCCTGTCGGGGGCGCTCACCGAATCGGACCCGACACCCGGCGCGCCGGAGAACTTCCTGATCGTGGGCACCGACAGCGACCTGGGGCTCGACGCGGACGATCCCGCGCTGCAGGGACGAGGTGACGTCACCGGGTCCCGCGGCGACACGATCATGATCCTGCACGTCGATCCCAAGGCCCACCACGCGGCCCTGCTTTCGCTGCCCCGTGACCTGTGGGTCGAGATCGCGGGCCAGGGCATCCATTCGAAGATCAACTCCGCGCTCGGTGTCGGAGGCGGCGGCATCGCCGGACCGACGACGCTCATCTCGACGATCGAGAACAACTTCGACATCCCGATCAACCACTATGTCGAGATCGACTTCGCCGGGTTCGAGAACCTCATCGACGCGGTCGACGGCATCCCGATCTACTTCAAGACCGGCATCCGCGACTACGACCCGGCCGACGGGCTCGCCCACACCGCGATCGACATCCCCGGGCCGGGCTGCTACACCCTCGACCCCCAACAGGCGCTCGCGTACGCGCGGAGCCGTCACATGCAGTACCAGGAGGTGCCCGGCGACGACTCGACCTGGACCAGCGACAACGGAAACGACCTGGGGCGGATCCAGCGACAGCAGGACTTCGTGCGCCGGGTGCTGCAACGGGCGATCACCAAGGGCATCCGTGACCCCTTGGTCATGAACGACCTCGCGAATGCGGGCGTGCGGTCGGTCCGCATGGACGAGAATCTCTCGGCGGGTGCGATCGTCGATCTCGGGCGGACCTTCCGCAACTTCGATCCCGAGGATCTCGTCACCACCCAGTTGCCGGTGTACCCCCAGACGATCAACGGCGCGGCGGCACTCAAGCTCACGATGCCCGACGCGGAGAAGATCCTCGCCCAGTTCCAGACCGGCGTCGCCGACGTCGACCCCCAGCTGCGTGCGATCTCGGTGAGCGTGCACAACGGCACGGCTCGGGAGAACGAGGCGACGAACGTGACCCGTGCCTTGCAGAAGGTCGGCTTCTCGACCGGCCGGCCCTCTGACGAGCTGGGCCTCACCGACGAGGCGTCGATCATCCGCTATGTGCCCGGCCACGAGGACGAAGCCCGGTTGCTGGCCCGCCATCTGCGTTCCGAGGTCGTCTTCGAACC
>JBDZUV010000101.1:0-10982 GCA_040255345.1 Actinomycetota bacterium
ACGCGGAGGTCAGCCGTTCTTGGGGAGCTGGGAGAACGGGGTGTCCTTGGCCGGGCCCTGCTCGCGGGGCAACCCGAGCACCCGCTCGGAGATGATGTTGCGCTGGATCTGGTCCGTACCCCCGTAGATGGGCGGCGCCTGGGCGTACAGCGCGATACCCGTCACCCCGGCGAGGAACGGATTGCCCGTCGCCTCGTTGATCGCCTCTTGGTCTTCGGGTTCGTAGGCGTGCAGCATGCCCTGCGCGCCGACGATCTCGAGACCGAGATCACGCTGGAGCCGCACGATGTTCGACATCGACAGCTTGGCGATGTTGCCCATGCCCGGAATCGTCGCACCCTGGGCACGGGCCGCCTTGACCCGCTCGGCGTTGTAGCGGCCGATCTCGCCGAGGGTGTGGAGCTGAGCGAGCCGCTGACGGATCACCGGGTCGTCGATCTTGCCGTTGCCGCGGGCCAGCCCGGCCAGCAACTCGGCCGACCCACCGCGGCGCCGGGCGGGCGGCAGCGACTCGGTCGACTTCGACGACTTCGACGGCTTCGATTTCGGCTTGCCGACGAAGTCACCGACGCGCTTGTCGAGAAAACCCGCCACGGTGCCCGGCCGGGCGCCGCTCAACCCACCGCCGGCGTCGCCACCACCGGCGCCCAGGCCGGCGCGTTCGTGGCCGAGCGTGACGTTCGCGACGGTCCAGCCCTTGTTCAGGTCGCCGATGATGGCGTCGTTCGACACCCGGGCGTCGGTCAGGAACGTCTCGTTGAACATCGCGTGACCCGTCATCTCGCGCAGCGGACGCACCTCGATACCCGGCTGGTGCATGTCGATGGCGAAATACGAGATCCCGGAGTGTTTCGGCTGGTCGGGGTCGGTGCGCGCCAGCAGCATCGCCATGTCGGCGATCTGGCCGAGCGACGTCCACACCTTCTGGCCGTTGATGATCCACTCGTCGCCGTCACGCACCGCCCTGGTGCTCAGACCCGCGAGGTCCGACCCCGCGCCGGGCTCGCTGAAGAGCTGGCACCACGCCTTGCGACCCGTGACGATGTCGGCCACGTAGGTGTCGACCTGCTCGGGCGTGCCGCAGTCACTGATCGTGGGGGCGGCCAACAGCAGGCCGAGCCCGCCGGGCGCACCGAGCGCACCGAACGCGGCGACCTCCTTGCCGATCTGCACGGCCACGGCACGCTCCACGCCGCGGCCGTAGCGGCCCGCGGGCAGGGTCGGCGCCGACCATCCGTCATTGCCGAGGCGCTCCCACCACTGGCCGACGGTCAGGTCGGGGTCCCAGTTGTCACGCAGCCAGTCGCGCAGTTCGGTGATGATGTCACCTGACGTGGTGGTCTCGATCGTGTCGGTCATGTCAACCCCTGAGTGGTCGGTGGGCGTTGCCCCGAACGCCCGTCTCCCATGATCTTCCCTCAGCGAGGGCGTCGCGACCAATCCGTCGGTGCGCACGCCGGCCCGACCGGCCGTTCGACCGGTGAGCGGTCGACGCAGAGGGTTCGTGCCGCTGAGACGCCGAGAGCGAGGCACGTCGGCCTTCGAAGAGCCGGCTGACGCGCACGATGCGACACCTGAACGGCGAGCCGGCCCGTCCTCGACCGCTCACAGGTCGTGTTGGCCGGTGGGCAGATTCGGGACGACGAGGCCACCGTCGACGGCGAGGATCTGACCGGTCACGTAGCCACTCGCCGGTGACGCCAGGTACGCGATCGCCGCGGCGATGTCGTCGGTGGTGCCCACCCGGCCGAGTGGCGTGTTGGCCGCGAGGGAGTCGACGATGTCGCTGTCGGCGGCAACCATCTGGAGGGCCTCGGTCATGATCGCCCCGGGCGCAACCGCATTGACCCGGATCTTCGGGTTCAACTCGAGCGACAGGATCTGCACGGCGTGGTCCAGTGCGGCCTTCGACGCGCCGTAGGCGACATAGCCACGTCCGGTGACGTGCCCGACCGCACTCGAGATCATCACCACGCTGGCAACCGGTGACTCGAGGAGATGCGGCACCGCGAGGCGCACGAGCCGCAGGCCGTCGACCACGTTGCGTTCGAACGCGATCCCCAGCGAACGGTCACTGGTGTCGAGGAACGGTTTCGGGAACGACCCGCCGGTCACGCACACCAGCACGTCGAGCCGCCCCAGTTCCTGCATGCTCCGCGCCACGGCGGCGGCGACCGCATCGGGGTCGGACACGTCGGTCGGGATCGCCACGGCACGTCGACCGAGCCCGTTGATCTGCTCGGCGACGGCGTCGATCTGGGCCGCCGTGCGCGACAGCACGGCGACGTCGGCCCCGGCCTCGGCCAAGGCGATCGCACCGGCCGCGCCGATCCCTCGGCCGGCACCGGCGACCAGCGCCACCCGCCCGTCGAGTCTGAACAGCTCGGCAACACTCATCGTGGGATCCGCTCGGGTCGGGCGTCGTCCAGCATCGTCTGACGGTCCGCGGGCAACACGAACCCGGCGTCGATCACCTCGTCGGTCGCGGACTCGTACGCGGTGAGATAGGCGGCGCGCGACGAATACCGCTTCGCCAGGTCCGCTGCGGGAATCGGCGTCGTCGACCCCGCGAGCAGACACGCCACCGACGCGTCACCCGACGCCGGCGGCAACCCGCTCAAGACGTCGACGGGCACGTCGACCTCGGGTGTGCGGATGCCTCCTTCGGCGATGCCGGCGCGGTCACGCACATAGTCGGTGCCCTGGGCATTCACCTTCAACCTCGGCGACTTCGCCGGTGGCGTTCCCTCGGTGACCCAGGTCTGCAACTTCGCCAGTGCCGCCGCGACCGGGAAGTGACCCGGCCCGGCGTTCACGCCACCGGGGCAGGCGAAGAGCTTCGCGACCGCATCGCCCAGTTGGTAGAGGTCGACGTGCGCGGTACCCGCGACCTCCCAGACCCGCAGGTGGGCGTTGTCGGGTTGGCGTGCGGGCAGGTACTTCAGGATGCCGACCACGTCGGTCTCGGTCTCGACGGCGATGAGCGGCGCCGACACATCGGTGCGGAACTTCACCGCGACGGAGTCGGTGACCGCCGAGGAGATGTCGGTCGGTTTGCCGGGCTCGCCGAGGGGCAGGGCGGCGCCGCCACGGCTGTGCACCAGGAACCCGTCGAATGCCCCGGTGAGCGGCTGCACCCCGTCGTAGTAGGTGGTGAGGGCATAGGCCGACTGCGACTCGCCCATCGCCAGCATCGTGCCGGGCACGAGGTCGCCGAGCGGCTTCACCGCGCCGTCGTTCGCCCGCAGCGCTCGGGCGACCTGGGTGAAGATGTCATAGGAGTAGGCATCACCGGGGTGGTGCAGGTCGCCGTAGCGGGCCGGGTCGAGGTGCTTGATGCCCTTGCCGGCGCCGCCCATCTCGCTCACCGGGGTCGACACGGCGACCGGACCGCCCTCGATCCCGATCATCTGCGTCGACACGCCGACCCAGGCGAAACCCGATCGGACGATCTCATCGGCCGTGTAGGTCCAGTCCGGGGAGACGTCGAGGCCACCGGAGACGTTGTTCCACTCGACGACGACGGTCCCGTTGAAGTCGTCGGCGTCTTTCGGGCGTCGCACGACGAACCGGGTCTCGTACGCGGCTTCGGTCGTCGGGGTGAGCTTCATGACCCCGTTCCCGGGGTAGGTCTTCGCTCCACCGGCGAGCTCGTACGCGGTCGCGGTGCCCGACGCGGCATACTCGTGCTCGACGTAGCCGGCCTCGGCGAGATCCGGACCCTTGGTCGGCGACAAGAGCTGGATGCCCTTGCCGCCGGTCAGCTCCGTCACCTGCGCGGCCGGCCCGGCCGGGCGGGCGACCGTCGTGGGCGGCGCGGTGCTGGTCGTCTCGGCCTGGCGGTTGCTCGATCCGCCCGATGAACAGGCACCGAGCACCAGGGTCAGCACGGCCGCGCCGACCGTCGCCTTGCGAAGGAGCCGAGAGTTCACCGGGGGCACGGTAGCCGCCATGGATCCGACCCGCGGGCGCTCAGCCTCGGGCCCAGCGCGGCGGGCGACGTGCGCGGAACGCGGCGATGCCCTCCTGGGCCTCTTCCGAGGCGAACAGCTCCGCGGAACGCCTCACCAGCGCCGACGCCCGCGCGTCGAAGGTCTCGACCAGCCGCGCGTTCACCAGTTCCTTGGTCGCCCGCAGACCCTGTGGTGATGCCTTGTCGTACGCCGAGGCGACTTCGGCGAGCGCCGCCGTCGTGTCGTCGGCGGCGATGGTCACCAGGCCGATCCGTGCGGCCTCGGCAGCATCGAAGGTCTCGCCGCCGAGGCCGTAGCGCACCCACGCCCGAGGCTCGACCCGGTCGGCCAGGGTGAGTGAGATGATCGCTGGCGCCAGGCCGAGCCGAGCCTCGGTGAGCGCGAAGGTGCACGCCGGTCCGGCGATGGCTACGTCGACGGCCCCCACCAGGCCCAGTCCACCCGCTCGGACGTGCCCGTCGACGACGGCGACGATCGGTTTGGGAAGCGTGATCATCCGACGGAGCAGTCCCACGAGCCGTTCGGTGCCCTGCGCCGGGCCACCGTCGCGGGCGGCCTCGGCCAGATCCGCTCCGGCACAGAACGTGCCACCCGCGTGGGTGAGCACCACGAATCGCACGCCGGCGTCCGCCGCCGCCGAATCGAGCGAGGCGAGCACCCCGGCCACCAGCGACGCCGACAGCGCATTCCGGTTCGCCGGCGAATCCAGCGTGATCGTCATTCGGCCATCCGAGACGGCCCGGCGCACCGGTTCAACGGGGTCGGGCGTCATGCGTGCACGGGTTCGACGGCGTCCATGGGGCCTCCCCCGAGCTCGATCAGCGGTCCGTTCACGAGGGTAGTGCCGATAGCCTGAGTGGTGTGAAGACCCTCGAGTCGACCCGCTCAGGGATCCTGATCGGTCTGGCATTCCCGACGCCGTTCCGGGCGCACGAGTTCGAAACCGCGGTCCGCGGGTTGGCCGCCCGCGGCCAGGTGCTGCTCAAGGACGCGGTCACGGTCATCGCGTCGGCCGAGGGCAAGGTGCGGGTGCACGAGACCGTCGACCCGACGCCGCCCCGCGCGGCGGTGACCGGGGCGTTGTGGGGCAGCCTGTTCGGCCTGTTCACGTTCGGTCCGCTCGGGTGGATCACCGGCGCGGCTCTCGGCGCCGCCGGAGCAGCCGTGCTGGCACAGGTCATCGACATCGGCATCACCGACCACTGGGTCGCCTGGTTCAAAGAGGTCGCCCGACCCGACACCACGACCCTGGCCCTGCTCGTCGACGAGTTGAATGCCGATGCCTTCGTCACCGAAGCCGCCCGCTTCCCGGGTGCGCGCGTCGTGTCCACCAGCCTCGACCAGGCCACCGACGCACGACTCCGGGTCGCCGTCGGCCAGACGCCCCCGCCGCCCCATCGCGTCGATTCGCCCGCGGGCATCGACGCCGAAGCCCAACTCGGTGGGTATCCCCACCGCTGACGTTCGAGCGCCGAGCGCGGAGCATCGACCGGTGCGGTCCGCCGGCCCCGGCGTGCCGTTCAGGGGGTGATGTCGCGGGCCGCGGGCATCCATTCGGGCCCGGCGGTCACGTCGATCCGCTCCACCAGGCGTGCCCCGACCGGGGCGACCAACTCGACGAGGTCGCGGGTGCGCTCGGCCCCGAGCCGCCGCCACGGTTCGGCGGTCAGGGCATCGGTGCGCTCCTCGATGTGCTTCCGGTAGGCGAGACCGGCCTCGTTCACCGCACCGTCGGTGGCGTAGCCACGTTCGGCGAGCACGTCCATCGCGGCGGCGATGGCGGCGTCATCTGCACCGCGGCTCCGCGGGATCCAGCCCCCGTAGTTGCGCCGGGCGTCATCGAGGATCCCGGCGGTGGTCGCGTCGACGTCCTCGGCGACCAGCACCGCGAAGTGCGTGTCGCCGCGCCATTCCCGGATCGTGTTCACGGCACACCATGCAGACACCACGGCATCGTCGGGCCGCGGCATCTGACGGTGCGCGGCGAACAGGACCCGCCCGAACGACGGCAGGCCG
This sequence comes from Actinomycetota bacterium, assembly GCA_040255345.1. Taxonomy (GTDB): domain Bacteria; phylum Actinomycetota; class Acidimicrobiia; order Acidimicrobiales; family Iamiaceae; genus JAFDWI01. The sequence continues at coordinate 5,991 of JBDZUV010000101.1, forward strand.
TCGGCGACCGCCCACAGGTCCGGACCGAGCGCGGCGAGCCCGTCGCAGATCTCGGGCACGTGCCGGCGAAGCCCGACACCCACTGCTTCGTTGCGCACGTCGTAGATCGCCTCGGGCGTGGTGTGCGCGAGCGCGTGGGTCATGCACATCTCGATGAACGCGGGGCTGATCGTGGCGAACGCCGCCGTCACCGCCTGATGCCCCGCGGCGAGCAGCGGCGCACCACGACTGTTGATGTACCAGCCGAACCCGTCGGGCACCCCGAGCGCGGTGTACCGCTCGATGCCCTCGGGGTCCCAGAACATCCACCCGATCAGCCGGTGCGATGCCAACGCGGCCTGCGCACTCAGGTCGACCCAGTCGTCGCTCGTCTGCTCCATGGGCGTGCCCCTTCGTTCGTCGTCGGATCTTCTGACAATTCGACTTGCAATATACGCGTCGGCGCGACGCGGTCCACGGAGGGCGCGGCCTGACCCGGTGCAGACCCGCGGCGAGCAGTCCCGCTCCGACCGTGCCAGGATCGTGGGTCAGAATCGTGGATCGTGTCGCTACCGTTCTCGGGCACGGTGGGCGATTCGGCCTGCGAGATCGACGATCGTGCACGGAACCGACGGTGACACCGACCACGAGCCACAAGGGGAACTCATGGCCATCGACGACACATTCGAACCGGGACAGCTGGTCGTGGAGACCCGACTGGGCCGCGTCCGTGGCGACCACCGCCGGGGCGCCTACCGCTATCGCGGCATTCCCTACGCGGCGCCGCCCACCGGTGCACGCCGCTTCGCTCCTCCTGCCCCGGCCGGAGGCTGGGCGGGAATCCGCGAGGCGACCGGCAAGTTCCCCGTCGCACCGCAACCGGCCGACCGGGTGAGTGAACTTTTGGGGGTCGGCGTGCCTCCGACCCATTCCGAGGCCGACTGCCTCACGCTGAACGTGTGGACGCCGGCACCCGACGACGCCGGTCGGCCGGTGCTGGTGTGGATCCACGGCGGGGCGTTCGTGACCGGTTCGGGCGGCATCCCCTGGTACGACGGCGCGAACCTCACCCACCGCGACGTGGTGGTCGTGACCGTCAACTACCGCCTCGGCATCCTCGGCTTCCTGCACCTGGCCGACCTGGGTGGTGAGGCGTTCGCCGGTAGCGGCAACGTCGGTGTTCTCGACCAGGCGGCCGCGCTCAGTTGGGTGCACGACAACATCGCCGCGTTCGGCGGAGACCCCGGCAACGTCACGATCTTCGGCGAATCGGCCGGCGGCATGAGCGTCGCCACGCACCTGGGGCTGCCGGCGTCGAAGGGGCTGTTCCACCGTGCGATCGCGCAGTCCGGAGCGGCGTCGAACGTCTCCAGCGCCGACCGGGCGACCGACCTCGCCGACAAGATCCTGAGCGAGCTCGGCCTGGACCGCTCCGAGATCGACCGACTCCGCAGCGTCCCGGTCGACGCGCTGATCGAGGTCCAGGAGAAGCTCTCCGCGAGCTACGGCCTGGTGAACGGCCTACCGTTCCAACCGGTCCACGACGGCGACACGCTGCCATCGGCGCCGCTCGACGCGGTCGCGGCCGGGTCGGCCGACGGCGTGGACCTCATCGCCGGGTCCAACCGCGACGAGATGCGGATCTTCGTGGCGATGGCGCCGGCACTGCAGGCCGCCGACGACGACGTGATCCGCCGCAGGCTCCGTGGCCTCGTCGGTGAGCGCGCCGACGCGATCCTGGCCGCCTACCGGGACCTGCACCCCGACGCGACCGCCACCGAGTTGTTCGAGGTGATCGGCACCGATGCCATCTTCCGGGTGCCTGCGCGGCAACTCGCCGCCGCGCAGGCCTCCCATGGGCCGAGCCGGGTGTACGAGTTCCACTTCGCCTCGACCAGCATGGGCGGCATGATGGGCGCCACCCACGCGGTCGAAGTGCCCTTCGTGTTCGACAACCTCGACGCACCGGGGGCGGCGTTTCTCACCGGCGAACCCGACGAGGTCTCACGTGGGCTCGCCACCACCATGGCCGACGCCTGGTGCGCGTTCGCGCGCCGCGGCAACCCGGTCGCCCCGTCGCTGCCCGAGTGGCCGACCTGGGAGCGGCCCGGCCATCCGACGCTGGTCGTCGACGCCGCGGCGAAGGTCGTCGACGACCCGGCCGCGGCCGTGCGCGACGCCTGGTCGCTCGCGTCCTGAACCCGCCGTCGGGCGAGCACGCCGGCCCGCCCTACGCGGTGATCCGTATCCCGGCGAGCTGGGTGGCCTGGGCGACGAGACGGCCCGAGGAGTCCCACACCTCGCAGGTCTCGTCCACCCGTCCGTCGTCGATCGAATGTGCCGACTGGGAGACCCGCAATGGGCCCGCGGCCGGACGGGCCCGCACGTACACGGTCAACGACAAGGTGGGCACCCAGCCGCTCTGCACCAGTTCGAACGTGGCCGGCGGCAGCGCGTCGCAGAAGAAGAGCAGGCCGAGCGGGTCTGCCGGACGGCCGTCCGCGAACGAGATCCAGCCGCGAATGTTGGCGTCGCCCGAGGGTTCGCCCCGGGCGAATCCGAGCACCGCCGGGTCGAGGCGCAGATCGGTCCGGTCCATGATCGGCACCACGAACGGCGACCCCTTCTGCGCAGCCGCGAGCCGTGTGCAGTGCTCGTACGGGGCGACGTCGATGAGCTCGCGGGCGGTCCAGTACGGCGCCGGAGGGTCGGTGGCCAACGTGCCCAGGGTGAACGTCGCATCCACACAGACCCGGCCCTCCTGCCACAGTTCCGCCCGTACCTGGGACGCACCCCGACCCGTGCGCAGCACCACCGTGCGCACCTCGACGGGGCCGATGTCGGGGGCACGCAGGTAATGCGCCGTCGCGGCGAGCGGGTCTGCGTGCCCACCGTCGACCACGGCGAGCGCCTCGCCGCAGGCACGGGCGATGAGCCCCAGCAGGTACCCGCCATTGGGCTTGTCGCCCACGGTCCAGCCGGCGTCGACGGTCCCGGCGAACACCCCCTCGCCGAGCGGCTCCACCGCGGTCGCCGCGTCGAATTCGTAGTCGGTGCCGGACACGACGACGATCCTCACCCACAGGCTCGACGTCCGCCAACTCGAGGAGACCGGTCGGCCCGTGACGTCCGATAGGGTTCCGGCACCCGCTACGAGGAGGACGGCATGAGCGAAACAGGAGAACCTCACATCGTCGTCGGCATCGACGATTCGGCAGGGGCCCGTCACGCGCTGCACTGGGCTGCACGCGAGGCGAAACTCCGGAACGTCCGCCTCGACGTGATCCATGTGTGGGCGATTCCGGCCCAGTGGGCGCAGGGCTACGGCGTCGAATGGACGATCGATCTCGAGGTGCTCGGGGGCGATGCCCAAGCGGTCGCCGAGGAACTCGTCGACGGCATGCTGACCGAGGCCGAACGGCCCGGGCACCTGGTCGTCACCGCCATCGAGGGCAACGCGTCGAGCGTGCTGCTCGAGGCGTCGAAGACCGCCGACATGCTCGTGGTCGGCACCCGTGGGCGGGGCGGGTTCGCCCGATTGCTGCTGGGTTCGGTGTCGAGCGCGATCGTGCACCACGCCGTCTGCCCGGTGGTCATCGTCCCCGTGCCGTCCGATGCCGATGAGCCCGGCGAGACCGGCGAGACCGACGCATGACCGCACCCGACACGCCACGGATCGCCCCGGTCCGACGGGCCGACGCCGACGAACACCAGAACCGCTTGTTCGACCAGATCGGACCGGGCGAGCCACTGCACCTGTTCGGCACCCTGGCGCACCATTCCAAGCTGCTCAAGGCGTGGCTGCCCTTCGGTGGGCGTCTGCTCTTCGGGGGTCGCATCGACGGCCGTGAACGGGAGCTCGCGATCCTGCGCACCTCGGCGCGGTGCGGGGCGGACTACGAGTGGGGCCAGCACGTGGGCATCGCCCGCTCCGCGGGGCTGAGCGACGCCGAGATCGTGGCCTGCGCCGCGAGCGAACCGGGCGAACCGCTCGGCGAAACCGACCTCGTGTTGCTCCGCGGCGTCGACGAGCTCGTTGCCGACCACGAGCTGGCGGACGCGACCTGGACCGCACTCAGCGAGCGGTTCGATGACGCCGGCATGATCGAGTTCACGCTGCTCGTGGGCCACTACGCCATGATCGCCGGGCTGCTGCGCTCGGCGCGGGTCGCGCCCGACGCGCCGCTGCCGACGATCGGGTCGGTGCAATGACCGGTCCGATCGAGTGAGCGGTCAGACCGCATGACCGGTTCGCTCACGGGCCGGGTCGCGGTGATCGTCGGCGCCGGCCAGACCGAAGGACAGACGATGGGCAACGGTCGGGCGACGGCGATCACCTTCGCCCGTGAAGGCGCCCACCTCGTGCTGGTCGACCGCGACCGGGCCGGTGTGGAGGAAACGGCACGGATGGCCGCGACCGATGCCCCCGACGACACGACGATCACCACGTTCGTGGTCGACATCACCGCCGACGACGGACCCGACGGCATCGTCGACTTCGCCGACGACACGTTCGGTGGCATCGACATCCTCCACAACAACGTCGGCATCGGGATCGGTGACGCCCCGCCGCACCGCCTCGCCGACGACGCCTACGACCGGATCCTGAACGTCAACCTGCGGGCCATGTGGCGCACCTGCCGGGCCGCGGTACCCGTGCTGCGCCGAAGCGACCACGGCGCCATCGTCAACGTGTCGTCGCTGGCGGCGATCGCGTCGGCCGGTGGCATCACCGCCTACAAGATCTCCAAGGCCGGAGTCAACGCCCTCACCCAGAACCTGGCGATCACGAATGCCAAGTACGGCGTTCGCGCCAACGCGATCATGCCCGGCTTCATCGACACCCCGATGGGGGTCGATGCGGCGGCGCGCTTCGCCGGCATCGACCGTGACGACTACGCTTCGCTTCGTGCGGCCATCGTCCCGATGGGCCACCAGGGCACGGCGTGGGATGTGGCGAACGCCGCACGCTTCCTGGCGAAGCCGCTCGGCGACAGGCTCGGCCAGCCGGTC
>JBDZUV010000102.1:0-10955 GCA_040255345.1 Actinomycetota bacterium
CATCATCGTCATCTTCATGGCGGTGCACTTCTGGCGGGTCCGCAAGGACGGCGGATTGTCGGGGCCACTGTGACCCGGCCGGCAGAGAACCACGTGAAGCGGAATCGTGAGGTCGAGAACCGATGACGATCACCGAAGCCCCCCCATCGACCACCGACGACGAGCGCATCGCCGAGATCGTGCGCGCCGGTTCGATCCGGGAACTCCAGACCAAACCGACCGACAAGGTCCACACCTGGCCGCACCTGCTGGTGGTCGAGTTCGCCGCGGCGCTCGTGGTGTTCCTGTTCATCCTCGTCTTCTCGGTCTTCGTGAACGCGCCGCTCCAGGAGCTCGCCGACCCGAACAAGACGATCAACCCGGCGAAGGCGCCGTGGTACTTCCTCGGTCTGCAGGAACTGCTGACGATGATGAACCCCCAGATCGCGGGCGTGCTCGGCCCGACCGTGATCATCGTCGGTCTGATCACCATCCCGTATCTCGACAAGAACCCGAGTGTCCGACCCGAGGACCGCAAGTTCGCGGTCGCGTTCTTCACGGTCTTCCTGATGTTCTGGGCCGTGCTCTCGATCATCGGCATCGCCTTCCGAGGCCCGGGATTCCAGTTCACCCTGCCGTGGCACGACGGCCTGTTCTTCGACCTGTGAGGCGCGCAGCATGACCGCTTTGCTCACCATCATCGTCATCGTCGCCGTCCTGGCGGTCATCGCCGGTGCGTTCTTCGTGCTCGGTCGCCGCGACACGACCAGGGCCGTCGGTACGCTGTCGGCCGAGACGAAGTCGCGCGACCTCCAGCGCCGTGCCGCAGAACTCGAGGAGCAGTCGACCGACATCGAGGCGTGGACGCCGCCGACGCCCGAAGCGGTCGGGGTGTCGCGTCGCCAGTTCCTGAACCGCGGCATCTGGTCGATGGCCGGACTCGGCGCCCTCGGTTTCGGTACCGGGCTCATCAGCTTCCTGTGGCCCCGGGTGTCGGGAGGGTTCGGTTCCAAGATCAACCTCGGCAAGATCTCGGACCTCAAAGGCAAGATCCAGGCGGCGAACGGCTTCTACTACGTGCCCGAGGGCAAGCTGTACGTCGTCGACTTTCCGATCTCCGCGCTCCCCAAGGCGAAGCAGGTGTACCAGCCGGCCGAACTCGCCTCGATGCAAGCGGGGGTGACCGTGCTCTACCAGAAGTGCCCGCACCTGGGATGCCGGGTGCCGCCGTGTCTGACCTCGCAGTGGTTCGAGTGCCCGTGCCACGGCTCGCAGTACAACCAGGTCGGTGAGCACAAGGCCGGCCCGGCTCCCCGTGGGATGGACCACTTCGCGACGTCGGTGTCCGCCGGGACGTTGACCGTCGACACCGGTGCCATCATCCAGGGAGCCCCCATCGGGGTCAACACGACCGGCCAGGAACCGGCCGGTCCGCATTGTGTGAGCGGCGGCGAATGATCGGAGCGACCAGCAACATGGAAACGGCCATGAATTCGGCCATGCAGTCGACACTGGACGTGGGGGTGGGCCACGGTGCGCTGCTGGGTACCGTCCAGTCCTCGATCGGGTACGTCGTGTTGTTCCTGGTGTGCCTGTTGTGCGTCGTCTACGGACTCGCCAGCCTCCGTTCGGGCAAGACGGCCGCAGGTTCAGAGGTGTACCTGGCCCCGAACCGCAAGCCCTACTACGACAACCAGACCATGGAGACCTCCCGACTCGACCGGGTGCTCCTGATCTCGTTCGGTGTGCTCGCCGCCATCTCGCTGGCGTTGCCGCTGTACTGGCTGGCCGAGCCGGGACGCATGGCCGGCGCGACCAAGGCGTTCGACAACAAGTTCATCCAGACCGGCGCAGAGCTGTACGGCTCGAACACGCCGGAGAACCACAACGGTCTCGGCTGTGCGGACTGTCACGGTGCCACGGCCACCGGTGGGGTCGCGACCTACACGATCACCGACGCGGACGGGCGCTACCTCAAGCAGGTCCAGTGGCAGGCACCCGCACTCGACACGGCCACCCTGCGTTTCAACCGGGCCGAGCTGCGCGAGATCATCACCTACGGTCGTCCGTTCTCGCCGATGGCCGGTTGGGGCGAGGCCGGCGGCGGGTCGGAGAACTCCCAGTCGATCGACGACATGGTGTCGTTCCTCGAATCGATCCAGATCTCGCCCAAAGCCGCGCAGAAGCAGGTCGCCGACGGTCTGAAGACCGAGAAGGAAGCGGCGAAGCAGGCCGGTCAGCCCTACGCCAGTGACGGCGAGGCACTGTTCAACCTCGGCTACTACTCGGGGGTCGCCGGCGGCGCGTATTCGTGCGGTCGCTGTCACACCCAAGGGTGGTCCTACGGCGAGAAGGCGTCCGACGGTGACGGTGCCTACGGTCCGAACCTGACCGACACCACGGCGCAGTTCCCCGGGGCCACCGCCGGTTTCGAGTCGATGGTGAACTTCGTGTGCCAGGGCACCCTCATGGGCGTCCAGTACGGGGTCCACGGCATGGGTACGGGACGCATGCCGGCGTTCTGCCAGACCAAGCCGTACAACCCCAACACCGACCAGCTGGCCTCGCAGCCGAACGTGCCGACCCAGGACCAGGGCTCGCCGGGGTCGGGCATGATGACCAAAGCCCAGGTCGCCGCGATCGTCGAGTATGTGAGGGGTCTGTAAGAGATGTTGCACCTAGTCGCCTCACTGACCTGGGACCCGGGCATCCGGGGCATCCTCGACGTGGCCATCGCGGTCGCCGTGCTGTGCGGGACGCCGTTGATCCTGCTCACGACGAACCTCGGTTCGCGCCTCGCCTTCCACGTGACGATGACCGCCCTGTTCGGGTGGCTCACGATCCTGTTCCTGTTCTGGGCGATCTACGGGCTCGGCTACCACGGTCCGGCACCGTCGTGGCAGGTCAAGGAACTGTCGTCGGATCCGACCGGCGCGGTCGCCGAACAGTTACACACGGTGCCGCAACCCTCGGACCTGCCCAAGACCCCTGCGCAGTACCTCGAGACGAACTCCGAGGTCGCCAAGGCCATGGAAGGACGCACGGTGCTGCCCACCATGGGTGACGTCGTCGCCGCCGATCCGACCGTGGCCAAGCAGCTCCAACCGAAGTTGAACGGCTGGTCGATCGTCCCGAGTTCGGAAGGAACCTACGGTGACGCTTCGTCGACCGCCGGTGCCTACCTGCAGGAGAACGGCTTCGGAACCCTCAAGTTCGACTCGTCGTCGGCGTACCTGGTCGGTTCCGTGTTCGAAAAGGGCGGCAAGCCCGAGCCCAAGAACGATTCGGTCTTCCAGCGGGTCGTCAACCGCATCGAGACGACCGCGATGTGGTTCATCGCCGACAACCCCACCCGGTACGCGGTGGTACAGGTGCAGCCGACCATCGCCCAGACTTCGCTTCCGGGAGAGCCACCCCCGGCAGCGGTCGCGGACCCCAATCAGCCGGTCATCAACGTGTTGATGGTGCGTGACCTCGGTGCCGTGCGGCAGCCGGCCTTCGCGCTGGGTTTTCTCAGCCTGATCTCCTTCGTCATTCTCGCCTACAGCTTGCATCGGCGTGACAAGGAGGGCATGGCGAATCGGCGGGCGGCAGAGGCGGCGGGAAGCGGGGCCTGACAGCGATGGCCCAGTACCTTCCCGTCTTCACCCTCTCGGTTCTCGTCGTCGCCTTCGCCGTCGGGCAGATCGCCCTGGCCCGTCTCGTGGGGCCGCGCAACGTCAACAACGCCAAGTACGCACCGTACGAGTGCGGGATCGTGCCCGAGGTCGACCCGCCCAAGCGGTTCCCGGTGCGGTTCTATCTGGTCGCGCTGATCTTCGTCGTGTTCGACGTCGAGATCATCTTCTTGTACCCGTATGTGCTGATGTACCGCTCGCTCGGCCTGTTCGGTCTGATCGAGATGGCCATCTTCTCGGTGGCCGTCATCGCCTGTCTGATCTTTCTCGTCGCGAACGGCGCGCTGGACTGGGGACCGGCCGACCTGGTGCGTCGGCCGAGCGAGGCGCTGCAACGTGCGACCGAGGTCGACGGAGTCCGGCTCGTGGGCCTCGAAGGGCGCGACCCGAGCCAGGAGGTTGCAGCGTGACCGCTGAATGCACCCGGGTGGTGGACGACTGATGGGCCAACTCTCCGACATTCGTGACCAGGGACTCGGTGGGATCGAGCACAACTTCCTCACCGGCAGGCTCGAGGACTTCCTCCGTTGGGTCCGCTACCGCTCGTCGTGGGGTGCCACTTTCGGCACCGCCTGTTGCGCCATCGAGATGATGGCCGCCGGTGGGCCGCACTACGACCTCGCACGTTTCGGCATGGAGGTCTTCCGGGCTTCTCCCCGCCAGGCCGACATCCTGATCGTGGCCGGGCGGGTCTCCCAGAAGATGGCGCCGGTACTGCGGAACATCTACGACCAGATGACCGAGCCCAAATGGGTCATCTCGATGGGCGTGTGCGCCTCGACCGGGGGCATGTTCAACAACTACGCCATCGTCCAGGGGGTCGACGAGGTGATCCCCGTCGACGTGTACGCGCCGGGCTGCCCGCCGAATCCCGAGACGTTGATCCACTCGATCGTCACCCTGCACGGGCTGATCCGCTCCGACGAGATCTTCATGCGACGTGCCGAGAACGGTGGCGGCGCCGGTGTGCACGTCGAAGAACAGCCCTCGGCTCGTGCCACTCCCGTCCAACTCTCGGGCGTGAGGCGCTGATGGCCGCCGATGAGGTCGCCACGGGTGACGCGCCGGCCGACGATGCCGGCGACCAGACCGACGCGGCACCGGAACTGCACGGCTGTCCGCTGACCGTTTCCCACACCCAGGACGTGCTGCACGTGTCGCGGGCGAAGCTGCTCGACGTGACCAAGGCGCTCGGTGCCGACGGTTACATCCAGTGCGTCGACTCCACCGCGGTCGACTACCTCGACTTCCCGGGTGACCGGGGCCTGCCCGAGGGGGTCGAACCCGAACGATTCGAGGTCGTCGTCACCCTGATCAACCACGCCGAGCGTCGCCGGATCCGGCTGCGGGTCCAGGTGCCCGCCGATGACCCGACGTGTCCATCGCTGTCTCGCCTGCACCCGGGCACCGAGGCGATGGAACGCGAGATCTTCGACCTGTTCGGGATCGCCTTCGACGACCATCCCGACATGACGCGGATCATCATGCCCGAGGACTGGGAAGGGCACCCGCTGCGCAAGGACTATTCGGTGGGGATCATCCCGGTGCAGTTCAAGGGCACACCGACCCGGTGATCACCGCACCCTGCTTCGTCGCCGAGGTCTCGACATGACCACAACCCACACAGACCGCCAAGTCGCCGAGCTGACCTCCGAGGGCGCCCAGGAACTCCTGCCACGGGACCTGATCACCGGCGTCGAAGCCCTGCGCGAATCGGGTTCGGTGATGCGCCTGTCCGAGTCCGACGCGGCGATCCTCGCCGACCGCGACCCCGACGAGGGCGACACGACCGTGTTGAACATCGGCCCCCAACACCCCTCCACGCACGGGGTGCTCCGGGTCATGGTCGAGCTCGACGGCGAACGGATCCTGCGGGTCAAACCGGTGATGGGGTACCTGCACACCGGCATGGAGAAGACCGGCGAGGTGCTCACCTACGTCCAGGGCGCGACCAACGTGACCCGCATGGACTACCTCTCGCCGATCTTCAACGAGCTCGCCTACGCGATGGCCGCCGAGCGTCTGCTCGACGTCGAGCTCCCCGAGCGGGCCGTGTGGATCCGGATGCTGTTGTGCGAGATCAACCGGCTCGCCAGCCATGCCACGTTCAACGGCACCAACGGCATGGACCTTGCGGCGGTGTCGATGATGCTCTACGGATTCAGGGACCGTGAATTGTGTCTGCGCTTCCTCGAAGCCGTGTCCGGCGTGCGGATGAACCACAACTTCATCCGCGTCGGCGGTTCTGCCGCGGATCTGCCCGACGGTTGGAAGTCTCAGGTGATCGCCATCTGCGACGAGTTCGACCGACGGCTCGAAGAGTACGACGTGCTTCTGACGAACCAGCCGATCTGGCAGGAGCGACTCCAGGGTGTCGGGGTCATCACCACCGAAGAGGCCCTCGCGCTGGGTGCGACCGGTCCGATCCTGCGGGCCACGGGCTACGCCTGGGACCTGCGCAAACACATGCCGTATCTCGCCTACGACCAGGTCGACTTCGACGTGGTCGTCGGCCAGTACGGCGACTGCTTCGACCGCTACGCCGTGCGCTTGAACGAGATGCGCGAATCGGTGCGGATCCTGCGCCAGATCGTCGACAAGATGCCCGGAGGCGACTACCGCGTGCAGGACAAGAAGATCACGCCGCCACCGCGGGCGCGCATCGACGAGTCGATGGAAGCACTCATCCACCACTTCAAGCTGTTCACCGAAGGCATCAAGGTGCCCGCGGGCGAGGCCTACGCGGCAATCGAGTCGCCGCGGGGCGAGCTCGGTTGCTACCTGGTGTCCGACGGCACCGGGAAGCCGTGGCGGATGCGCTGGCGTCCGCCGAGCTTCATCCACCTGCAGTGCCTGCCGCACATGATGCACCAGGGCACCATCGCCGATGCGGTCGCCGTGATCTCGTCGGTCGATCCGATCCTGGGAGAGGTCGACCGGTGACGACCGTTTCCCGCCCGATCCACCGACCGTTTTGCACGCGCCGGTCCCGATGCGATTCCGTGGACGTCCCGTGGCACGACTGAATCCCGACAACACCGAGCTGGCCAAGGAACTCATCGGCCACTACCCGCGCCCGAAGTCCGCGTTGATCCCGTTGCTGCACCTCGCGCAGGAACAGGACGGTTACGTGTCAGACGAGGCGATGATCCACATCGCAGAACTCGTCGGCGTCACTCCCGCCGAGGTGCTGGGCACCTGCAGCTTCTACGAGATGTTCAAGCGTGAACCCGTCGGCAAGTACCTGGTCAACATCTGTCATGGCATCGCCTGTGCGCTCATGGGTGCCGAGGACCTGATCAGCCACGCCGAGGACACGCTGGGGGTCAAGGCCGGCAGTACGACCGCCGACGGGGCCATCACGATCGAGCGGGCCGAATGTCAGGCCGCCTGCACCGAAGCGCCGTGCCTGCAGGTGAACTACCGCTATCGCTACCGGGTGACCGACGAGGACTTCGACAGGCTCGTCGCCCAGTTGCGCGCCGGATCCCTCGACGACGAGATCCCGCCTCACGGCACGCTGTCCCGCCCGGCGTTCCGCCAGCACATTCCCGACGAGCGGCGCAACGGCCCGGCCCTGGTCGAGGGTGGCGGTGAGCCGGTGTGGATCAAACGGCACCGTGAAATGGGCCAACGTGAAGCGGCCGAGGCGCAGGAGACCGCGTCGTGAGCGGCGATCGGGTGAACACCGACCAGATTCCCCACATCGTGACCGGTCGCCTCGCGGCCCACGACGACGCCCACACGATCGCCCGGTACGAGGCGACCGGTGGCTATGCCGGCCTGCGCGCCGCGCTCGAGCGGACGCCCGACGCGGTGACCGCCGAGGTCAAGGAAGCCTCGCTGCTGGGCCGTGGTGGTGCCGGATTCCCCGCCGGTGTCAAGTGGGGCTTCTGTCCACCGGGCGTGTGGCCGCGGTATCTCGTGGTCAACGGCGACGAATCCGAACCCGGCACCTACAAGGACCGCATCCTGATGGAACGCGATCCGCACCAGCTCATCGAGGGCATCCTCATCGCCTGCTACGCGATCGGCTGCGCCCAGGCGTTCCTGTACTGCCGGGGCGAGATGGCCCTGGCCCACGAACGCCTCGGCGCCGCGCTGAACGAGGCGTACGCCGCCGGGTACGTCGGCAAGAACATCATGGGCACCGACTACTCGATCGACGTCGTGCTGCACTGGGGCGCCGGCGCCTACATCGTCGGCGAGGAGACCGCGCTGATCGAGAGTCTCGAGGGCAACCGTGGCATGCCCCGGCTCAAGCCGCCGTTCTTCCCGGCAGCGAAGGGCCTCTACCTGCAGCCGACCGTGGTGAACAACGTCGAGACGTTGTCGAACCTGCCCTGGATCATGACCAACGGGGCCGCGGCGTTCCACGCGCTCGGTGCCGAGACCAGCCGGGGCACCCGGTTGTTCGCGGTGTCGGGCCATGTCAAGAACCCCGGCGTCCACGAGGTCGAATTCGGCACCACCACCTTCCGGGACCTGATCTACGGGTACTGCGGTGGCATCCGCGAAGACCGCGACCTCAAGGCGTTCGTGCCCGGCGGGGCGTCGTCTCCGTGGTTCTTCGAAGAACACCTCGACCTGCCGCTGGAGACCAAGGCGGTCGGCAACGCCGGTTCGATGCTCGGCTCGGGAGCCGTCGTGGTGATGGACTCCGAGACCGACGTGGTCAAGGCGTCGCGCACGCTCGTGCGCTTCTTCGCCACCGAATCGTGCGGCAAGTGCACCCCGTGCCGTGAAGGCACCACGTGGATGGAACGGATCCTCGACCGGATCATCGCCGGGCAGGGTCGGCCCGAAGACGTCGACCTGCTGTTGGACGTCTGCGACAACATCTCACCCGAGTTGACCTGGCCGCCGAAACAGACGACGATCTGCCCGCTCGGGCCGTCTGCACCACCATCGGTGGCGAGCATCGTGCGGCGGTTCCCCGAAGAGTTCGAACGGTACCTGGGAACGAGTTTCGAGGTGACCGTCGCCATGAAGGGTGCCGCGTACGTGCCCAAGCCCGACACGGCCGCCGTTGCCACCGGCACGCCCGGAGAGACCGCATCATGACCGACATCGACGAAACGATCTCCACGGTCCAGGTCACGATCGACGGCCGTGCCATCGAGGCGCGCAAGGGCGAACTCGTCATCGCCGCCGCGGAACGCAACGACGTGTACATCCCCCGGTTCTGTTGGCACAACCGGATGAACTCGGTGGGGATGTGCCGGATGTGCCTGGTCGACATCGACACCGGACGCGGTCCCGCGCTGCAACCGTCGTGCATGATCGAGTGCAGCGACGGTATGACCGTGCAGACCGCGACCGACACCGTGGTCAAGGCCCAGGAGGGCGTGCTCGAGTTCCTGCTGATCAACCACCCACTCGACTGCCCGGTGTGCGACAAGGGCGGCGAATGCCCGCTGCAGGACCAGACGATGTCGCACGGCCCGGGTGAGAGCCGCTACGTCGAGGAGAAGCGGCACAAGGAGAAGCCGATCAACGTGTCGGATCTCGTGCTGCTCGACCGGGAACGCTGCATCCTGTGCGACCGCTGCACCCGTTTCGCCAAGGAAGTCGCCGGCGACCCGCTCATCCACTTCCTGAACCGCGGCAATGCCACCGAGATCAACACCTTCCCCGACCACGAGTTCTCGTCGTACTTCTCGGGCAACACCGTGCAGATCTGCCCGGTCGGTGCGCTCACCTCGACCCCGTACCGCTTCAAGGCCCGCCCCTGGGACCTCGCCCAGACCGAGTCGACCTGCACCGGATGCTCGGTGGGGTGCCGGATCGTCGTCGACACCTCCCGCGACGAACTGCTGCGTTTCAACGGCGTTGACTCCGAGCCCGTCAACTGGTCGTGGCTCTGCGACAAGGGGCGGTTCGGCTTCGAGGCCTTCGAGCGCGGTGCCCGCCTCACCGAACCGTTCACTCGACGCGAGGCACACGACGAGCCGGAGGTGGTGCGCTGGAACGACGCGCTCGAGCGCACCGCGGCGGCGATCACGGGAGCCCTCGACAACGCCGGGGCCGGCAGCATCGCGCTGTTGGGAGGCGCACGGCTCACCAACGAGGCCCAGTTCGCCTGGTCGAAACTGACCAAGGGCATCATCGGCACCGATCACGTCGACGCGCAGCTCGACGACGGGCTCGACCCGCGGCTCGTCCTCGGGCTGCCCCGGGCCACGATCGCCGAGACGTGCGCGGCGGGCGGCACGATCCTGGTGTACGCCAACGACGTCAAGGAAGAACTCGGCGTGCTGTACCTGCGCCTGCGCCACGCGGCGGTGTGGGACGGCGCGAAGATCATCGAGGTGTCGGCCACCGACACCGGCGTCACCGCCTTCGCGACGGCCTCGGTGCGGGCCCGCCCGGGCACCGCCCCTGCCGTCATCGACGCACTGCTGCGCGGCGGTCCGACACCCGACGGTGTCGCCGCCGACGTGTTCGCACGGGCCGCCGAGCTGCTCGCCGACGACGGTCACGAACCGTTGCGGGTCGTGCTGGGCCGTCCCTCGCTCGCCGAGTCCGCCGACGTGGCCACCGCAGTGGCCCGCACGATCCTGGATCGGCGTGCCGACGCCACGTTCCTGACCACGCTGCGCCGCGCGAACGTCTACGGTGCCATCGACATGGGACTCACGCCGGGGCTGCTGCCCGGTCGGGTGACCCTCGAAGACGGGCGGGCCTCGGTCGCCTCGGGTTGGGGGATCGCCGCGAACGAGCTGCCCGGTGCTCCCGGCCTCGATGCCCGCGGGATCCTCGCGGCGGCAGCGGACGGCAAGATCGACACCCTGATCCTGCTGGGATCCGACCCGCTCACGGACTTCGCCGACCGGGAACTCGCGGAGCGGGCCCTGCAGACCACGCCGAACGTGATCGCCGTCGACCTGTTCGAGAACGACTCGAACCGCTACGCGCACGTCGTGCTGCCGGCGTCGGGCTTCGGTGCCTCCGATGGCACCACCACCAACCTGGAAGGCCGGGTCACCCGCGTGGGCCAGGCCGTCGCCCCCCCGGGCAAGGCGCACGCCGACTGGGTGATCGCCGCGGAACTGGCCTTCGCTCTCGACGTCGACCTCGGATTCGACTCGCTGGAGGACATCCGGGCCGAGATCGCCCGCACCGCGCCGGCACACGCGGGACTGACCGAGCAGGTGCTCGACGACGACCCGGACGGCATCGTCTTCCCGCTGCCCCGACCGCAGGAGCCCGCCGCCGAGGAGACCTCCACCGAGGAGACCTCCACCGAGGCGGCCGGTGGCGAAGGCGCGTAGGCGCGCGAGACGCGTGGCGTAGAGC
>JBDZUV010000226.1:0-2210 GCA_040255345.1 Actinomycetota bacterium
AACACCATGTTGAACTCGCCGTGGTTCTGCCACCGGTAGATCGGGTTGTTGGCGAACAGGATCACGCGCCCCTTGCCTTCATGCGCGCCGGGGAGGTCGACCGCGAAGATCTTGCCCGCGAGCGCGTCGCCGTAGGTGGCGGCGGTCGGCACGATGCCGTCGGCCAGCAGCGCCATGACGACGATGTCTCCGGCCGGGACGGCACCCCACGCGCCGGCGCTGGCGCCGTCGCCGAGCAGCTCGGCCAAACGGGTCGCCTTGGCCTGATCGCGGCCCATGATCTCGACGGTGTTGCCGCCTGTGAGTGCCCGCGCCCCGAGGGTGCGGGCCATGTTTCCGGTTCCGATGATGGTGATGGTGCTCATGACAGGTCCTGTTCTGTGTGGTTGGTTGTTGGAGAAGACTGGGCGATGACCCACGCGACGTCGGTAGGTCGGGCCGGTGATTTCGCCGTGATCGTCACGGGTGCGTCGCGATCATCGGTGCGCCGGCGGAGCGCTTGGCGGGGATGACGTGGCCACGTCGGTAGGCCACCCACATGAATGCCCCGGTGGCCAGCACGCCGAGCACCGCGGCGAACACGCTCGCCTCGGGTCCGAAGTCCCCACCGGTGATCAGGGCCGGGCCCGACATCGTGGCGTTCAGCAGACCGTCGGGGGTGTTGCTGCCCGACACTTCGGTGCTGAAGATGGCGCTCGCGGCGGCATTCCAGCCGAAGTGCAGGCCGATCGGCACCCAGAGTTTGCGGGTGGCGATGTATGCGGCGGTCAGCATGCCGCCGGCCTCGACCGCGATCGCGAGGGCGCCGCCCAGGGTGGCGTTCGGGTTGGCCAGGTGCAACAGTCCGAACAGCAGACCGATCGACACCAGGGCGATCCAGGTGCCGGTGCGTTCTTCGACGATGCGGAAGACGATGCCGCGGAACACCAGCTCCTCGGTCACTGCGGCCCCGGCCATGAACCCGACCAGGCCGAGCGCCCCCGCTGGTGTGCCCCACCGGGCGACGGTGTAGTGGCCGAGGACGGCGATGGTCGCGATCACGACGCCGAACAGACCGAAACCGGCCAGGGTGCTCCAGGCGACCGAGCGCGCCGCGCCGGTGCGACCCACCTCGTCGGGGTCACGGCGCTCGGTGCGCCGGACCACCCAGGCGTACACCGCGACCGACGCCACGCCCGTCGCCAGGCCGACCACGAACTTCACCCATGGGTTGCCACCGATCGTCACGCTGAGACCACGGCCGACGACCGCGACGGCGAGGACGGCCAGCAGTTGCAGGACGAGCCGCATCACCGCCCCTCGTCGATGGTCCCCCGTGGAGGTCTCTGCCGTGCCGCTGCCACCGAGTGCTGCGTCTTCGACTGATGTTGCTTCGATCGAACTGCCGTCGAGATGTCTCATGGTCCCGCTTCCCTTGTGTCGGAGATGCGGTGCGCACCTCGGTGTCGGCGTTAGGTACACCGTTCTGTGTGGTTACGGTACAACGGAGGTGGCCGCGACGCAAGCTATCTACACCGATTGTTACCGAACCGGTAGAATGGGGCCATGACAGAGTTGGAAAAGGGTCCCAAGGGTCGCCGCCGTGGTCGCGGTGCCCGCGAACGCATCCTCAGTGCCTCCCGGGAACTGTTCACCCAGCAGGGCGTGAACCGCACCGGCATGGATCAGCTGTGCGCGGTCGCCCAGGTCTCCAAACGCACGGTGTACGACCACTTCTCCAGCAAGGACGAACTGGTGGCCGAGTACCTGCGACGATTCGACCCCTCGGTGCTGGGCGGCCTGTTCGACCGCACCGACCTCGCCCCGCGCGAGCGGATGCTCGCCGCCTTCAACATCCCTCCGACCACGCCCCTGTGCCCCTACATCGGTGCGGCCGTCGAACTCCACGACCCCGAGCACCCCGCATCCCGGTTCGCCCGCGACCACAAGCTGGCCGTCGCTCGGCGGTTCGCGGACACCGCCCGTGAAGCCGGTGCCGCCGACCCTGATGAGCTCGGTGAGCAGCTCGCGTTGCTGCTCGACGGTGCCACGGCCCGCACCCGGGTCCTGAACGCCGACGCCTTCCCCACCGCCAAAGCGATCGCCACCGTGCTCATCGACAACGCCATCGCCACCGCCCCCGAAGACGAGCCAGTCACAGACGACACCACGAGCTGATCCTCCACGTCGACGGCACGGCCCGCTGACGGGTCATCCGCCCGGCGTGTCCG
>JBDZUV010000227.1:0-2209 GCA_040255345.1 Actinomycetota bacterium
ACCACCTGATGCGGTCGTTCCCGATCGAGGGTCGCTGAGCCGACGCGGCGACCGGTGCGCGGTGACGTGACATGGCGCTGACCCACGGCCCGCGGGTCGACCTGCACTCACACGCGGGCCGGTGTTTCCTGGCCGGAATGCCGCCCGACGACCCGATCGCCGCTCTGCTCGGCGGCGACGGTACCGCCGAGGCGATCACCGCTGCCGCCGGCGCCGGGCTCGCTGCGTTCGCCCTTTCCACCGTCGCCGACCTCGGGATCCTCGGCTACACAGCCGAGGGTGGGTTGTGTGCCACCAGGGAGTTCGCCGCTGGTGAGTCCCACGCCGACAACACCCGTCAGCTCGAAGGACTGCGCAGGATCATCGACGACCTCGGCATCGGTGTCGTCCGTCGTGCGTCCGACATCGAAGAGGCCCATCGCGCCGGCTCGGTTGCCGTGCTGCTCGCCTGTGAGGGAGCCGACTTCGTCGAAGACGATCTCGCCCGGGTCGAAGCGGCGCACATGGTCGGGGTCCGCACGATCGCGCCCGTGCACTATGCGCCGAACCGCTTCGCGGACCTGCAGACCGAACCGAGCACCCACGGCGGCCTCTCGGCGGCCGGCCGCGCGCTCGTCGGCGAGATGAATCGTCTCGGCATGATCGTGGATCTCGCGCACGCCACGTTCCAAGCGACCAGCGACGCGCTCGAGGTGTCCACCGATCCGGTGATGATCTCCCACACGCACCTGCGCGGACCCCGCGGCGATCATCCTCGCCTCATCGGCGTCGATCACGCCCGTGTCGTCGCGGACGCGGGCGGGCTGATCGGTGCGTGGCCGTCAGGGGTCACCTCGAGCACCTTCGACGACTACGTCGACGAGGTCGTCCGCCTCATCGAAGCCGTCGGGGTCGATCACGTGGCGATCGGCACCGATCTCGATGCCAACTACCAGCCGGTGATGACCCGACACGACCAGTTCGCCCTGCTCGCAGAAGCGCTGGAGCGACGTGGCTGTGTGAGCGACGAGATCGATCGGATCCTCGGCGGGAACGCGCTGGCGCTCGTCGAAACCGTCTGCGGCTAGCGTCGACCGCGCGGGCATATGGATCGGCGAACGGTCGCTGATAACGTTTTCCTCTGCCCCGTTCCTCGGCGCGGCGTGTGATCTATGACGAAACGCAGTGCGCGAAAACGCCGGCAGGCGGTCTCCGACAAGAATGCCCCGGGTGCGTCGCGTCGGTCGTTGCTGTGGCGGGCTCGTCGCCCGCTGTTCTTTCTCGGGGTGATCGTCGTCGCCTCGCTGATCGGCGTGCTCTGGGTCGCCTCCCAGGTACAGGTCCCGACCACCAACCCGATCGTCGACCAGACCTCGTTCGTGTGCGCCGCGAACGTGACCGAAGACTGCAACGAGACCAACGCGATCGCCTCGCTGCACGGTGACGTCAACCGGGTGGTGGTGCCGCTTTCGCAGATCTCGCCCGCGATGCAGAACGCACTGCTCGCCGCGGAAGACAAGGACTTCTTCCGCCACGGCGGCGTCGACCCCGTCGGGATCGCCCGAGCCGCCTGGATCGACATCCGCGGGGGAGCCACGACCCACGGTGGCTCCACTCTCACCCAGCAGTACGTCAAGCTCACGTACCTGACCTCGGAGCGGACCTTCAAGCGCAAGATCAAAGAGGCGATCCTGTCGGTCAAGCTCGAACAGCAACTCACCAAGAAGCAGATCTTCGAGCGCTACCTGAATCTGGTGTACTTCGGCCGCGGCGCGTACGGCGTGCAGGCCGCGGCACAGACCTACTTCGATGTCGACGCCGCCGACCTGAACCTGCCCCAGGCGGCGTTTCTCGCCGGCATCGTCAGGAACCCGGGCTGGGCCGGCGACGACGCGAAGGCGCTCAGCCTGCGCAATCTCGTGCTGCGCAACATGTACGACAACGACATGATCGATGCCGGCCAACGCCTGCAGGCTGCCGCGGCCCCGCTCGGCGTCGTCGACTACCACCCGACCACCGGCGTCAACTGGCTGGGCGGGGCGTTGGGAAAGACCGGTGATGACCCATACGCCGCTCGTTACTTCGTCCAGTCGGTCATCGAGGGTCTCGTCGAACAGTTCGGAAAGCACAGGGTCTTCAACGGCGGGCTGCGCATCTACACGACCCTGGAACCCGAACGGCAGAAGCAGGCCTATGAAGCGGTGACCTCGGTGCTGAGCTTCGACGACCA
>JBDZUV010000103.1:0-10651 GCA_040255345.1 Actinomycetota bacterium
TTGTCGGATCCGTCGACTGCGGGTGTGCCGTCGCTCCATCGCTTTGCATCGACTGCGCCTGCCCGCGGTTCTCGCCGTACCGATTGACCATACAAGTTCGATACAAGCTAGCCTCGCGCCTCATGGCTACCCAGATCACCCGAGCCGCAGACGGCACCCTGATTGTTCCCGACGACCCGATCATCCCCTACATCGAGGGCGACGGCACCGGCGTCGACATCTGGCCCGCGACGCAGGTGGTGCTCGACGCCGCAGCCGCGAAGACCGGCCGGACGATCGCCTGGAAGGAGGTGCTCGCCGGCCAGAAGGCGTTCGACGCCACCGGTGAATGGTTGCCCGACGCCACCGTCGACGCATTCCGTGACCATCTGATCGGCATCAAGGGCCCGCTCACCACCCCGGTCGGTGGCGGGATCCGCTCGTTGAACGTCGCCCTACGCCAGTTGCTCGACCTGTACGTGTGTCTGCGACCGGTCCGGTACTTCGCCGGTGTGCCCTCCCCGGTGAAGCACCCCGAGGCCGTCGACATGGTGATCTTCCGGGAGAACACCGAGGACATCTACGCCGGGATCGAGTTCGTGGGCGGGTCGGAGGAGTCCGCGAAGTTCCTCGACTTCCTCGGCGAGACGTTTCCCGAACTGCTCGCCAAGATCCGCTTCGGCACCAAGGACCAGACCGATTCCTGGCAGGACGAGCTCGCCGCGATCGGCGCGCCCCGCCGCGACCTCGACGTCGAGGTCGGCATCGGCATCAAGCCGGTGACCCGCTCGGGCACCGAGCGCCTGGTGAAATCCGCGATCGACTACGCGATCGAGCACGGCCGCGAATCGGTGACCCTGGTGCACAAGGGCAACATCATGAAGTTCACCGAGGGCGCGTTCCGCGATTGGGGCTACGAGGTCGCCCGCGGGCACTTCGGTGCGGTCGATCTCGACGGGGGCCCCTGGCAGGTCATTCCCGAGGGCCAGCGCGGCGCGGGCATCGTCATCAAGGACGTGATCGCCGACGCGTTCCTCCAGCAGATCCTGACCCGCCCGGCCGAATACGACGTGGTCGCCACGCTGAACCTGAACGGTGACTACATCTCCGACGCGCTCGCCGCCGAGGTGGGCGGTATCGGCATCGCGCCAGGCGCCAACATCAACTACGTGACCGGCCACGGCATCTTCGAGGCCACCCACGGCACCGCGCCCAAGTACGCGGGCCAGGACAAGGTGAACCCCGGTTCGCTGCTGCTCTCGGGCGTGTTGATGTTCGAGCATCTCGGTTGGAACGACGCGGCGGCCCTGATCGTCGCCGCGATGGAGAAGACCATCACCGACAAGGTCGTGACCTACGACTTCGCCCGCATGCTCGACGGCGTCGACCCGGTCAAGTGCTCGGAGTTCGCCCAGGCCATCGTCGACCGCCTCTGACCCGCCTCTGACCGGCCCCATCCGCGCCCGCGGCCGCCGCCCACCATCCGAACCGGGGTGAAATACGCCTCGGCGCGCACGTTGCGCGTGGAGTAGGTCACGGTCGGTGCTCGTATTGCATCCCTCCGTGGTGGCCGGCCGACCATGATGACTTCGGGACATTTCCGGTAGCTACGGCCGGAAATCGCGCTGCATTCGGCAAGCACCAGGTCCGCTGACGAGAATTCAAGCGACATTCGGTGCGAGAGGGTTGGAGAGCCGCCTTTTCCGTCCGAATTTCGCTTTGGGTCACCGGGCGGCTGCGGGGGTGGTTCGGGTCGGGCCCAGGCACCGGGCACGGATGCCCGTGCAAGGATGGCGGACATGAGAGCCGCCGAATGCAGCGAGATCGGACCGTTGGACGGATTGCGGATCGTCGAACGCCCCGACCCGATCGCCGGGCCTGGCATGGTCGTGGTGCGGGTCGAAGCTGCCGGCGTCAACTACGTCGACGCGCTGTTCGTCATGGGCGAGTACCAGATCAAACCGCCGGTGCCCTTCGTGCCCGGAAGCGAGATCGCCGGGGTCGTCGCGAGCGTGGGTGACGGCGTCGACGCCGGGCTGCTCGGGCGGCGTGTGGTGGCCATGTGCGGCCTGGGCGGCTTCGCCGAGCAGGTGGTCGTTCCCGCGCCGGGCGCGGTGCCGATCCCCGACGAACTCGATGCACCGCGTGCGGCCGGATTCATCCAGAGCTGGTGCACCGCCCGCTTCGCATTGGATCACCGTGCGAGCCTGCAGCCCGGCGAGACCGTGCTGGTGTTGGGTGCCGGAGGTGGGGTCGGACAGGCGACCGTGAACGTCGCGGTGGCCGCCGGGGCGCGGGTGGCGGCCGTCGCGTCGACTCCCCGGAAGCGCCGTGCCGCGCTCGCCGCGGGTGCCGAGGTCGCCTTCGACGCTTGGGGACGCCGCGCCGACGACGACGGTGAGATCGACACCGGTGAAGAACGAGACGGTGGACGAACCAGCGCGCCGTCGCCGGACCGGACGCCCACGCCGGGGCCCGACGCCGACGCGCTCACCGCGCTCGTACACGCGGTACGTGACTGGTCCGGCGGGGGAGTGGACGTGGCCCTCGACCCGGTGGGTGGGTCGCTGAGCGTCGCGGCGTTGCGTGCGCTGGGGCTGTTCGGGCGCCTGCTCGTGATCGGCTTTCCGGCCGGGATCGCCCAGTTGCCTGCCAACCAGGTCCTGCTGCGGAACCGTTCGGTGTCGGGTGTCGACTGGGGTGCCTGGTCGATGAAGGATGCCGCGGGCCAGCGCGCCCTGCTCGACGGCCTGCTCGCCGACGTCGCCGCGGGCCGGCTCGCGCCGCCGGACCCCGAGGCCCGTCCCCTCGACGGCGTCGTCGGGGCGCTGGAAGATCTGGTCGAGCGCCGGGTCACCGGCAAGCTCGTCCTCATCCCCTGAGCGGCCGTGCTGCATCCACCACCGCAGCGCCGACACTTCGCCGGCGCGGTACGCGTGCAGTGGTGATCCGGCGAAGCGGCATCGGCGCGCTGGGGGTCGACCTGGAGCGATCCTGTACCGAATACGGCGTGATCCGCCGCTCTCGATTGCCGATCACTCCACATCCGCCAGTGCGAGAGCCAGACGCCACCGCTCGTCGAGTCCGGTCGGTGTCGGGCCCGGGCGCGGGGTCAGAACTCGATCGGGCAACTGGGCGGCGGCGATGAGGCGAACAGCGCGTCGGCGAGAGCGAGCGTCTCGGTGGAGCCACCCAGGCGTCGAGCCGCGGCGAGCCGCGTTGCCGGTACCGCGCCCAGGACGAGCGATGACACATCGGCCACGTCGCCGACCAGGTCGGCATCGGCGTCGGGTACGGCACTGATCCGTTCACATGCCCCGGCTGCACCCGGCACACCGACGCGCAGCAGGAACGTGCCCGCGGCGGCCGGTATGCGGCGGTCGTGCACGGCGATCGTGAGCGTGGCCGCCATCGGATAGGTGCGAGCCGACAGCACGCCGGCCACGTCCAACAGTCGGGTCCACACCAGGTCGCTCGGCGCGTCGATGCGGAGCTTGCGAGGCTCGACCAGCCGCCACCGCAGCAGCGGGTCGGCGTCGGGTGCCTGCCAGGTCACCGAGGTCGCCAGGTCGATCTCGGCACAGAAGCGCCACAGCGCGCACTCGATGTCGGGGGTCAGGCCGACCAACTCCTCGACGTGCACGGTGTTGTCGGCGACCCGCGACACGGTGGATGCCCCGATTCGCCAGGTGGCATAGCCGTCGGGGTCGCCGTCGTCATCGGTGTGCACCACGGCGTGCAGCGGGGTATGCCCGTCGCGTTCATGCGGCGGGTCGAGCCGGACGCTCTCCCAGAACGCGGCGTTCCGGCTGACCCAACCGGGTCGGTCGCGGCGCGCCCGGTCGTACAGCGCAGCCAGGGGGGCGATGTCGTCGTGCGGGTCGAGGAATCGGAACGAGCCCGTGCGCGGGACCGGCGGATCGAAGTCGACCGCGTCGGCCGGTAGGTGCAGCGAACAGGTCTGGGTGGTGATGCCGTAGCCGAAGCGACGGTAGATCGAGGCCTCAGAGGCGGTCAGTGCGGCGAGGGACTCGCCTCGGTGCACGGCGTCGGCGTGGAGCCAGTCGAGCATCGCGGTGAGGATGCCTCGCCGTCGGTGCGTCGCCGCGACCCCGACCATCGTGACGCCAGAGGTCGGGAGGGTCGCGCCGCCGGGCAGGGTCATGTCGAACGACAACGCACTACCGCATCCGACCCAGGTGCCGTCCGCCCAGGCACCGATGGTCCGGCCGAGTTCGTTCAGACGTCGGGCGTGGGCGATGACCTCGTCGGTGTCGTCCGCGCCGTAGCCCTGCATCGACACCCGGTACAGCGCCGGGATGTCGGTCTCGGTGGGTCGCCGCAACTCGATGCCGTCCATCGATCAAGTCTCTCATCGGGGGTCACACGGTCTTCGCTGATTTTGCGGTCGGGTGCGCGCACACCGCCCGAGTCGCCCGCGTCCGCCCGGGAAGTGCGAGCAACGTACGCATCCCTCCGACGGCCGAGCGGGGGCGGGACGCCGAGGGCACTGCTCCCGGTTCCCCGATCGAATTCCGGAAGGTCGGGTCCGAAGCACGTGCCGCTCCTTCCGAAGCTCGCGCGGCGCGAGCCGGATCCGGTTGTTCGAGTCGTGCGCCAAGGCACGCCACTCGATCACGGCCGCGGCGCTGGGCACCTGGTCGGGCGCCGACCTCGGCCAGGTTGGGCGGCCCGATGACGGTTGCCCGGCGCCAGGGCGCTTGCGACAATCTGACGACCCGTCAGATGATGGTCGTCTACCCTTGGCGCCTGTGTGCACCCGACCCGATCAGCACGCCAGGAGGCCTCCGCCATGCTCGACCACCTGATCACCGGCGGCACGATCGTCGACGGCACCGGATCACCGGGGTACGTCGGCGACCTCGGCATCCGTGACGGACGGATCGTCGCACTCGGTCCGGCGGGGAGCATCACCGAAGAGGCGACAGCGACCCTCGACGCTGCGGGGCTCATCGTCGCACCCGGCTTCGTCGACCCGCACACCCACTACGACGCACAGCTGCACTGGGATCCGCTCGCCACCCCGTCGAACGTGCACGGGGTCACGTCGATGATGGCGGGCAACTGCGGATTCACCCTCGCACCGTTGCGCGCGGAGGACGCCGACTACACCCGACGGATGATGGCCAAGGTCGAGGGCATGGCCCTGCCTGCGCTCGAGAACGGTGTGGACTGGAACTGGGAGACCTTCGCCGAATACCTCGACCGGCTCGATGGCAGGATCGCGATCAACACCGGTTTCATGGTGGGCCACTGCGCCTTGCGCAGGTACGTGATGGGTGCGGATGCGACCTCCGGCGAGGCCTCCCCGGAACAGATCGAAGCGATGGTCGCCGAACTCCGCACGGCCATCCGTGCCGGTGGCATGGGGCTGTCCACCACGCGCTCCAGTACCCACTCCGACGGCGACGGCGTGCCGGTGGCGTCGCGGCACGCTTCGGTCGACGAGCTGGTGGCTCTGAGCGAAGAGACCGGCCGCCACCCGGGCACGAGCCTCGAAGCGGCCTTCACCGGCGGACTCGACCGGTTCTTCGACGACGAGATCGACCTGATCGCCAGGATGTCGGGGGCTGCGAACCGCACCTTGAACTGGAACGTGCTGACCGTCGACTCGACCGTGCCCGACCGCATTCCCCGTCAGCTCGGCGCCGCCGCGGCCGCCGAGGCCGCTGGTGGTCGCGTGATCGCGTTGACCATGCCCGTGTTGGTACCGATGAACATGAACTTCGCCACGTTCTGTTCGTTCAACCTGATGCCCGGATGGAGCGACATCCTCGATCTGCCCGTCTCCGAGCGCATCGAGAAGTTGTCGGACCCCGACGTGCGTGCCGGGATGGTGGAGCGTTCGCATTCCGAGGAGGCCGGGGTGTTCCGGCGGCTCGCCGACTGGGAGAACTACGTCATCGGCGACACCTTTTCCGAAGCGAACGAGGGCCTGAGCGGCAAGCGGGCGTCCGAGCTCGCCGAGGAGTGGGGTACCGACAGCTTCTCGGCGTTGGTCCAGGTGGCGATCAACGACGACCTGAAGACGATCCTCTGGCCGGGCGCA
Organism: Actinomycetota bacterium; assembly: GCA_040255345.1. Lineage (GTDB taxonomy): Bacteria > Actinomycetota > Acidimicrobiia > Acidimicrobiales > Iamiaceae > JAFDWI01. The sequence continues at coordinate 6,050 of JBDZUV010000103.1, forward strand.
CCCGACAACGACCCCGAATCGTGGCGGATGCGCACCGAGGTGTGGGACGACCCCCGCGCCATGATCGGCGGTTCCGACGCCGGCGCGCACCTCGACCGCATGAGCGGCGCGCCCTACACCACCCGCTTTCTCGGTGACATGCTGCGCGGGCGGAAGCTGGTGAGCCTGGAGCGCGCGGTGCAGCTCATCACCGACGATCCGGCCCGCTTGTTCGGTTTCGTCGGACGGGGCCGGCTCGCCGAGGGTTACCACGCCGACGTGGTCGTGTTCGACCCCGGGCAGATCGGCGCCGGCACCGCCACACTGGTACGTGACCTGCCCGGCGATTCCCCGCGCCTCACCGCCGAGGCGTACGGCATGACCCGGGTCTATGTGAACGGTGTGGTCACGGTGATCGATTCGCAGGCGACCGGCGCGACGCCCGGCAAGGTGCTGCGCAGCGGCGAGGACACCGCCGGCACCGAGGTCCACGCCGCAGCCTGATCGATGGTCGCGCGGGGCCGCCGGCACGGGGCGTCGAGAACGCTCGCCGGGCGACGGTAGGGTCGGCGCGATGGCCGCACTCGATCCCGAACTGATCAACACCGTCGCGTGGCGGATCCCGAACGCGCTGGTGGTGATCGGTTCGCGGGCCGGCGATCAGCGCAATGCGATGACGGCGTCGTGGGTGAGCCAGATGGCGATGGAACCGGTGTCGATCGGGGTGAGCGTGCAGTCCGAGGCGGTGACGGCGCGACTGGTCCGCGACGGCGGCTCGTTCACCGTGAACCTGTGGGACGCTGCCGATGCCCGGGCGATGGTGAAGTTCGCGAAACCCGCCGACGTGGTCGACGGCGCGATCAAGGGCCGACCGGTGCACGACGCGCCCAGCGGCGCTCCGGTCTTCGACGAGGCGGTCGCCTGGTTGGACTGCGCGGTGCGCCACGTGGTCGAGTTGGGCAGTCACGTGTTGTTCGTCGGCGAACTCACCGCACTCGCCCAGCGTGATGCGGACGCCGAGGTGGCCTCGATGGCCCACACGCGGATGAAATACGGGGGTGTGGCCCGGCGCTGACCGTGCCCGTTCGCGTCGCTCTGCCCGTCGGACGCGATCGGCTCCCCGAGAGTCGGTGACCGATCGGCGGAGCGGGGCAGCAGGGGCCGGCCGACGCGTGCCGGATCAGTCGCGCCGGGGGTGGGCAGCGAACCAGTCGAAGGCGATGCGGGTCGCGTCGATGGTGTGGGTCGTCGGTCCGATCTCGATGTCGGCGCCGGGCCAGGTGTGCCCGCCGCCGGTCACGGTGTAGAGCACGACGTCCGCGGTGCATCCGGTGAACGACCAACGCTCCACGTCGTCGCCGATACGGGTCTTGTCCGGCTCGGGATCGCAGCCGTTGGCAGAGGCCCAGTTCGCGATGTTCTCGTGCGTGCCGGGCAGCCCCGCGTTGGGACTGTTCGGGAAGGTGTGTCCCGATCCTTCACCGTAGGGGACGACCTGGTCGGCCGTTCCGTGGAAGGCGACGACCGGGATCGGCGGGCACGGATTCGGGTGGATTTCGACGGTGACCAGCGCGATGGCAGCGAAGGTGTCGCCCATGGCGCACGCGGTGACCGCGGCCTTCCACGCGCCCAGCGACATCCCGACCAGATACACCCGGTCGGTGTCGATGCAGTAGCGGGATTCGAGGTCGGTCACCAGCGCCTCGAGGAAATCCTGGTCTGCTCCGGTCGGCCCGAGCTGCCACTTGCCGTCGACGGCATCCGGCGTGACCGTCATCGTGGCCCGTGCGGAGGCCGCCTGGGTGACGCCGCCGTACACGCTCGCCTGGAGGGCATTCGAACCCGAACCGTGGAGGTTCATGACCAACGGCGTCGGTTGGTCGGGGTCGTAGCCGGCCGGGACGCCGAGACGATAGGTGCGTTCGGCACCGTCGACGCTGATCGACTGGTCGACGTCGCCGGGAGGCTTGGCGACCACCTCGGGCACGTCCGGAGCCCGACCGCAGCCGGCGGTGCCTGCGGCGCCTGCCGTGGTCGAAGGGGCGGCCGTGGATCCCACAGATGCTCCGAGGGTGGTGCTGGACCGGTCGGCATCGGCGGCAGGGCTCGTGCAGGCCGTGCCCCCCAGGACGAGACACAGCGCGCTGATGGCGATGAATCGGTGCACCGCGCCATTGTTGCCGATCCGGATGGCACCCGGGTGCAGACCGTCGACCGTCTGCACGCTGGCGCATGCCCCGTCAGGTGATCGACGTGCCGGTTGCGGCGATCGCCCCGGAGCTCGCCGTCGTCGACGGCCGCCGTTTCGGTCGGGTGTCGGGGCCTCGCCAGTACCATGGGGTCGACGCCGGGTCACCATCGCCTCGGCGGACACGCGTCGACAAGGGGATTGCCATGACCGGACCGTACGACTACGCCGAGCTCTACATCGACGGTGCCTGGATCACGCCCGATGGCTCGGGCACGATCGACGTGATCGACGCGACGACCGAAGCGGTGATGGGGCACATTCCCGAGGGCACCGCCGTCGACGCCGACCGCGCCGTGCAGGCGGCTCGGACCGCGTTCGACGACTGGGCGGTGACCCCGCCCAAGGACCGGGCCGATTTCGTGGCCCGGATGGGTGCCGGGATCGGCGAGCGGTCCGGGGAGATCGCCGATGCGATCACCGGTGAGGTCGGCATGCCGCGCAAGCTGTCCGAGATCATCCAGGCAGGTCTGCCTCAGGCGGTCTCCGCCGGAATCGCGGGCCTCGCGACCGACTTTGTGTGGGAGGAACAGATCGGCACGTCCCTGGTGGTGCGTGAGCCCGTCGGCGTCGTGGCGGCGATCACCCCGTGGAACTATCCGTTGCATCAGATCGTCATCAAGGTCGCGGCGGCACTGACCGCGGGCTGCACGATCGTCGTGAAGCCGAGTGAGGTCGCGCCGATCAACGCCTTCATGCTCGCGGAGATCGTCGACACACTCGGGCTGCCGCCCGGGGTGTTCAATCTGGTGTCGGGAACCGGGCCCGTCGTGGGCGAGGCACTCGCCGGACACCCCGAGGTCGACATGGTCAGCTTCACCGGTTCGACCCGCGCGGGCACCCGGGTCGCCGAGATCGCGGCGCGCAGTGTGAAGAAGGTGGCGCTCGAGCTCGGTGGCAAGTCGGCCAACATCCTGCTGGATGACCTCGAGGGCGACGAACTCGCCAAGGCGGCGAGAGCGGCGGTCGGTGCCTGCTATCTGAACTCGGGTCAGACCTGTTCGGCTTTGACGCGACTGCTCGTGCCGGCGGCCCGGCACGACGAGATCGTCGAACTGGTCCGTGACGAGGTCGAGTCGACCTGGACGGTCGGTGACCCGGCCGCGAACGCGGGACGTCTGGGCCCGGTGATCTCCGCCGCGCAACGCGAGCGGGTACGGGGCTACATCGCCAAGGGAATCGACGAGGGCGCGACGTTGGTGACCGGCGGCGCCGAACCGCCCGAGGGTCTCGACTCGGGCTATTTCGTCCGGCCGACGGTGTTCGCGGACGTCACCACCGACATGACGATCGCCCAGGAGGAGATCTTCGGGCCGGTGCTGTCGATCCTGGACTACGAAGACACCGACGACGCCGTGCGGATCGCGAACGACTCGAACTACGGCCTGTCGGGTGGAGTGTGGTCGGCCGACCCCGAGCGGGCCAAGGCCGTGGCCCGGCGCATCCGCACCGGCCAGCTCGAGATCAACGGTGGCCGCTTCAACCCGATGGCACCATTCGGCGGCTACAAACAGTCCGGCATCGGCCGTGAGCTCGGCCGATTCGGTCTGGAGGAGTTCCTGCAGGTCAAGTCGCTGCAGCTCTGAGCCGCGGCCGGCGGTCGCGACTCCTCGGTCGCCCGCGCCACGCGGCGCCTCCGTGCCGGAGCGGTGACGGTCGTGGCCGAATGCCGGCGAGAATCGCGGGAGAGGCGCCGGTGGGCTCAGTGCCCGTGGTAGGTGTTCTGCAGCTCGTCCTGCACGATCGTGGCGACGCCGTCGGGAGCCCGCAACCGGAGGGTCTCGTCGAGCGTCCGGGTCCTGAACGTCCAGCCGACGGGCAGGTCGAGCCGCTCGGCGAGGCCGGCGAGGTTGTCTTCGTTCTGCGTCGGATCGACCCCCACGCAGTAGGCCTGCATGACGAACACCCGACCGTCGGTGTCGATCAGTTCGTGCACGGTGCGACCCGCGGACCATTCCCACACGGTGTCACGCAACACGGTGCGCTCCGTGTACGGATCGGGGTCGGGAAGCTCGGTTCCCAGGTCGAGGGTCGCCACGTGCGACATCTCGATGTCGCCGAATCGCCGGATGGTCCGGTCGGGATTCGGCACGTTCTCGATGACGTCCATCAGCCAGTACCGGGGGCCGTTCAGCAGCGCCAGGAGTGCCCCGTCCTCGGCGGCGATCCGGGTCGCGCTCAAGGCGTCCCAGGCGTCCTGAGGACAGTCGTCGAGACCCATCGAATTCCAGATCTCGGCATGGAATCGACCCGCTTCCTCGCGCGCCAACAGCACCTCGGCGTAACGGAGGCCACGGAGTGCGGCCAAGCGGACCGCGCCAGGCGCGGTCTGGGCCGAGCGCGCGTGGGGCCGTTACTGGGGCTGGGACACCAAG
>JBDZUV010000003.1:0-15704 GCA_040255345.1 Actinomycetota bacterium
GTCGGTGAGCCCGTCGGCGAGGGCGATCCGCGGCCGGTGGCCGAGCACCCGGGTCGCTTCGGTCGAATCGGCGATCAGACGGGCGACGTCACCGGGACGGGGTGCCGCGTGCACGATCGGGCTCGTCGAGCCCGTCATCCGGACGATCGTCTGTGCCAGGTCGGCGACACGCACCTCGGTTCCCGACCCGACGTTGAACGTCCGGCCCCTGAGATCGGGGACCACCCCGGCCCGCGCGATCGTCTCGGCCGTGTCGAACACGTGGGTGAAGTCCCGGGTCTGGTCGCCCGAGCCGAACACGGTGAGCGGGTCGCCGTGGAGTGCCTGGACCAGGAATCGCGGGATCACCTCGCCCGAGTCGCCCTCGGCGTGCGACCTGGGCCCATAGGCGTTGAAGGGACGGATCACCACGACGTCGAACCCGTGGGTGCGTGCCAGCGCGCGTGCGCAGGACTCGCCGGCGAGCTTGCCCGCCCCGTAGACCGTGTGGGGTCGGGTGGGGTGCTGTTCGCTCATGGGGGCGCTCGTGGCGTCGCCGTACACCTCTGACGACGACACGTGCACCACCCGCGCGACCGCGGCGAGTCGGGCCGCTTCCAGCACGCACAGCGACCCGGCCGCATTGACGTCGAAGTTCTCGACCGGGTCGGTCAGCGAGTGGCGCACCCCCAGACAGGCGAGGTGGAAGACGATCTCGGCGTCCGCGCACACCTGTCGCATGGCCACGTCGTCGCGCACGTCGGCCACGACGAGTTCGACGGTGCCGACCGTACCGTCGTGGCCATCGGGCAGGTTCGCCCGCGAGCCGGTGGCGAGATCGTCGACGACGCACACCTGCGCACCGCTGGCGGCGAGCACCCGGCACAGCGACGAGCCGATGAACCCCGCGCCGCCGGTGACCACCACCGATCGCCCCATGAGACCGTCGACGCCGCCCGGTGCCGAGGCGACGCTCGTCGCCGTCGGCGAGGTGCTGGGTGCCGCGACGCTCACAGGTCCCCCGTCCTCGACCACCGTGAGGTCTGCACGTGCTCGGCCACACGGTGGGTCATCGCGGCGACATCGAAGGGCTGGAGCGCCCGGCTCAGTCGCTCGCCGCGCCGGATGCGACGCTCCAGCCGACGGGCGTGAGGCAGATCCCGGGTCCGGGGCCAGGTCGTCGCCGCGAAGTACATGAGCGGCCCGACGGGCGAGGCGTCGACCCGTCCCCGATCGTAGGCACGGCTGGCCTTCCACAACGCCTCGTCCGCCAGGGCGATCCGGGCATCGGTCTCGAGACGCTCGGCGTCGGGAAGGTGTCGCCCGTCGCCGGCGAAGAACGTGGTGAACGCGGCGCGACGCGCTTCGAGGTCGGCCACGACGTGGTGGGTGGAGCGGTACATGCTCGACGGATGGCGCCGGTAGTAGGCCTGATCGGTGCCGGCGAGGTAGCCGACGTCGGCGCGGGCGGCGATCCTGAGCCACAGATGGAGGTCACCGGTGATCGGCAGGTCCGGGTCGAACAGGCCGACCTCTTCCAACGTGCGTCGGCGCAGCATGACCTCGGGCGAGGAGATGCAGTTCGTCCCGGCCCGGCACCGTCTGGCGATCCAGTCGACCCCGGGCCGCACGTGACGGGTGCCCTCGACCCGCCGGGCGGGCGGCAGCGGTTCGCCGGCGAAGAACACCGGATGCCCGTACACCAGTCCGACACCCGGTTCGTCGTCGAGGAAGCGGGCCGCCCGCGCCAGGGAGCCGGGAACCAGGGCGTCGTCGGCAGACAGCAGCACGACGTAGTCTCCGGTCGCCGCGGCGAGTCCCTCGTTGAACGTGGCGATGTGGCCGCGGCAGACCGAGTGGCGGATCCAGCGGACCCCCGGGTGGTCGGCCGCCAGGCGGGCGCAGATGCCGGGGGTGTCGTCGCTCGACGCGTCGTCGACGATCAGCACGTCGTAGGTGACCCCGTGCTGGCGGAGCACGCTGGTGACGCACAGCTCCAGGAACCGGCCGTAGTCGTGACAGGGCACCACCACCGTCACGGTCCCGGGCGGGTCCTCGGTGGCTTTCTCGGCGTCGGCGACCTGCGGAGTGGTCACGACGCCCGACCGCTGCGCGCCACGCTTCGGGCGCCGTTCGAGGTGGCCGACTCGTCGAGCAGCACCGCGGCTCCGCCGAGCGCGATGCTGTCGGGGATGGCTTCGAGCATCCGGAGGATGCGGAGGCCGCTACGACCGTCGGTGAGCGGGGCGCGGTCAGAGGCGATCGCGTCGACGAACTCGGCGACCATGACCCCCAGGGCTTCGCGGTCGGTCAGCGCCGGTGCCCGCATGTCGCCGAGCCGGTACGACACCATCGTCTCGGTGCGGGACGCGGGCCGGTGGTCCGCACCGAGCGAGGCACCCCGGTCGTACACACTGATGCGCTGTGCGGGTTCGAGGTCGTCCCACACCGCCATGAGACGGCTGCCTCCCGCCACGAGCGTGCGGACCTTGGTGGGGCTCAACCAGTTCAGGTGGAGGTGCGCGATGGCGCCGTTGGCCAACTGCAGCGTGACGTAGCCGATGCACGCCCGTCCCACGCCGAGCGGGTCGGCACTCTGGGCCGCGATCGAGACCGGCCGACAGTCGGCCGGCAGGATGTAGTCGAGGATCGACAGGTCGTGGGGTCCGAGATCCCAGAACACGTCGACGTCGGGCTGCACGATCCCGAGATTGACGCGGACCGAGTCGAGATACTGCAGGTCGCCGGCCTCACCCGATCCGATCAGATCGTGCAGGTAGCGCACCGACGGTGAGTAGCAGTAGGTGTGGTCGCACATCAGCACCAGGTGACGACGCTCGGCGAACGCGACGAGGTCCTCGCCGTCGGCACTGGAGCAGGCGAGAGGTTTCTCGGTGAGCACGTGGCGTCCGGCCTCCAGACAGGCGCCGGCGATCGCCGCGTGGGTGACGGCCGGGGTCGCGATCGCGACGGCGTCGGTACCCGGGTCGTTCAACACGTCGTCGATCGAATCGGTCACCCGCACCGTGGAGTGACCTCCGAGTGCCTCGCGGGCCCGCTCGAGGTCGCGGTCACAGACCCAACGCAGGTCGGCGGTGCCGAGACGGGCGAAGTTCCGGATGAGGTTCGGTCCCCAGTAGCCGGCGCCCACCACGGCCACGCCGACCGGAGTGCCACGCCTGGGTGGGTGTTCGCTTGCAGAGCCCGTCATCATGCGCCTCCGTAGGTCACCGAATAGCTGCCGCTCGCCGCGGGGAACACCGCGTAGTCGATGCCCTTGATCGACTCCACGGTGACGGGAACGGGGGTGCCGTTCACCCGGATCGACTGCACCCTGCCCGGCGACGTCGCCGAGAACGGGGTGGCCGCCGAGTTCGCCGGCACCATCGCCTGCAGGCCGACCGCGTCGGGGTCGGCGCTGATCGAGAACGTGAAGGTGCCGCCGTTCCACGACGGCGCCCCGAAGGCCGACCGGTCGCGTGCGGTGAGCCAGGTCAACAGTTGCCGGGCCGAGACGACGGGAACCCCGTGACGCAGAGCCGAGGCGACCACCGCGTCGGAGGTCGGCGAGTCCGCATCGTCGGTGTGCGCGTTCACGCCGATGACCGCGTAGTACCCCAGGGGGCCCGTGGCGTTGTCGAGGAGGGTGTCGATCGTGGCGGGTTCGGGCTGGCCGGACTCGTCGGTGATCTGCGTCGGCACCTGGTACACGTCGATCAACGCGCCGTCGGCGTCGGCGAACCGCATCGGCATGCCCGACCCGGTGAACAGGCCGGGGTGGGTCGCCGCCAACTGCGGCGGCCACCAGTAGTAGTTCGCGTCGAGCCCGATGCCGTGCGCCCGTTCGGCGCGGGGTTCACCCGACCAGTCGCTCCACACGACACAGTGGGTGCGGTTGCTCGACGGTGCCGGAATGCTGGGGAGCTGGGCCGCCAGTGCCGCGGCCTGCTCGGTGAGGTCCCGGTTCAGCGACTCGTCGGTGAAGTCGTTGCAGTCGGTCGAGGTGTGCAGGTCGATGTCGAATCCCTGGGCCGTGTACTGCGCGGCCTGCGCATCGCTGATCGGCGTGCCCGGGAACACGTAGGACGTGGCACGCAGGCAGGTCCAGTCGGCGACCGAGCATCCGGGCGGACTCTCGGCGGCGAGCTGATCGAATCGTCCGGTGGTGCCCCCGTGGCCGTGGTCGTCACCGGTGAGCATGACGGCCGCCTTCTCACCGTGGGGCAGATACCAGAACCGGGGAATGGGCAGCGTCGACGCGGCGGTCGTGGTGATGAGGTTCGCCAGGAGGCGCTGCTGGATGTCCGCCTGGGGGACGGCGACCTTGTCGAGGTCGAGCCAGGGGGTCTGGGAGTTGGCCGTCACCGTGCCGGTGAACAGATCGGTGGACCGGATCGGCGTGGTCCCGAGCCGGTGCTGCCCGGCCCAGGCCGGGTTTCCCTGACGGGTCTCGACCACCGACCGGGACAGGTCGTAGGTGAACGCCGCCGCCGAACCGCTGCCCACGCTGCGTACGGTCACGGCGGGAGCGGTGGTGTCGGTGCCCGCGTTCAGGTACAGGTTCGCGACGGCGGTCGCGCCGGCGAGGTTGTCGACGTCCGCGGTGCCGTGGAACCGGAGCGTCTGGTCGCTCAGACCCGCGCCCGGTGACGTGGACGTGTCGATGCGGAGGTAGGCGTCCGAGAGGGTGATGCCGGTCTGGGTCAACCCGAACAGATCCATGAGCGACGGGTCGGGACGGATCCCGACGACGTGTCCGCCTGCCGACACCCAGTCGCCGATCATCGAGTGCTGGGTCGCGGTCACCGGGGCGGGGGCGAGCACGACCACCGCGTAGCGGGACAGCATCGCCGGTGTGAGCGCCGACAGCGATGCGGTCGCGAACAGGTTCAGGCCTTCGGCACGGAGGATCTCGGTGAGGTAGGCGTCGAAGCCACCACCGGACGCCGTCACCACGAGGATCGGCCCACCGGTTCCCGTGAGCGCCACGGATCTCGCCGTCGAGAACGACCACTGGGTCGACGGCGTCATGGTGTTGCCCGATGCGTCGCGGGCGCCGTTCACCACGACGGTGTAGGCCGCCGCCGACGACAGCGGGGTCGACGGCGTGAAGGTGGCCACTCGTGACGGCGCGTCATAGCTGACGGTGCCGGCCACCGCGGCGCCGCCGGGGCCGGTGACGGTGATGTTCACCGAATCGGCGACGACCGGCTCGCTGAACCCGGCGGTGATCGGCGTCTGGGGTGCGACGCCCGCCGCGTTCGGGTCGGGGCCACGGGTCAGCACGACCGGCGGGGCGGTGTCGACGGCGGTGGCCGTGAAGACCGGGTCGACCCAGTAGTTGGTCGAGCCGTACGAATGCGTCGGATAGGTCGACGCGCCGTCGGCGAACACGCCGTTCCCGCCGCCGTCACCGTCCTGGTAGGCGCACAGGGCGCCGTTGCAGGAGGGTCCGTCGGCGAAGTAGCCCGGATCGGCCGAGTAGTGCCCCGAGTCGGTGTGATACGACACCACGTACTGGCCGCCGACACTGATGGGTACGGGCTGGTCGAAGGCGACCTGCTGCCATCCCGAGGCGGTCTCACCGGTGAAGGTGGCCGTGGCCACGCGCTTGCCGGCGACGGTCCAGAGACTGCCGGTGTGGATGCCGGTGTTGGCCGCGCTCTTGTAGAAGCGGACGCCGGTCACGTAGCCGGCACTGCTCGTCGTGAACCGGGTGCCCAGCTCCAGCGGCCCGTTGGCGAGGGCGTCGACCGTCTGGGGAGTCGGGGTGCCCCACAGCGAGGTGCTTCCCTGGGGGGTGAACGACCAGGTGACGGTGCCCTGCATGGTGTTGCCGGCGGTGTCGGTCGCCCCCGAGACCGCCGCGGTGTAGGTGCCGTCGACGGCGAGGGGCTGCGTCGGTTGGAACGTCGCGGTGAGGGTGTCGGCGTTCCACGAGCGGCTCCCGGCGACCGGAGTCCCCGACGCGGAGGTCAACGTCAACCCGACGGAGTCGGGCCGGACGGGTTCGCTGAAGGTGACCGACACCGGCGTGCCGACGGGAACCCCCGTGGCGTGGTCGGCCGGTGACGTGGAGCGGACCGTCGGCGCCACGGTGTCGGTGGCGTGGGTGTCGAAGACGACGTCGACCCAGTAGTTCGTCGACTGCCACGAATCGGCGGGAAAGCCGCTCGCCCCGTTGCGGTAGACGCCGTTGCTCTCACCGCAACAGTCCCGGTTCGCGTGCAGCGGCCGACGGTCGACGCCCTGCAGGGCGAAGTAGCCGTTGTCGGCCGAGTAGTGCCCGTTCGGCGAATAGTACGACACGACATAGGAGGTCCCGGGGGTCACCGCCACCGGATTCGCGAACGTCGCGGTCTGCCATCCCGAGGCGGTCTCGCCGGTGAAGGTGACCGAACCCAGCAGGGTGCCGCCCGACGTCCAGACGTGGCCGGTGTGGGTGCCGGTGTTGGCCGCGCTCTTGTAGAAGCGGACGCCGGTCACGTACCCGGCGACGTCGGAAGAGAAGCGTGTGCCGAGTTCGGCGCCGGCGACCCCGTTCGCGTCGGGGTTCGTGGGCGTGGTGCCGGGCGGCCACAACGAGCAGGGACACTGCACCGAGCCGACGGCGAACGTCCAGGTGACGGGCGCGGCGAGCGGGTTCCCCGCCAGGTCGCGCGCGCCGCTCACGGTGGCGTGGTACGTCCCGTCCGCCAGGGGGCCCGCGGGGGTGAACGTCATCGCCTCCGACGGTGCGTCGTAGGCGGTGCTGCCGGCGACCGGGGCGCCCTGCGCGTCGGCGAGGGTCATCGTCACCGATGCGGGATCGACCGGCTCGGAGAACCGCGCGGTGACGGTGGTGTCCGCGGCGACGCTCGTCGCGTCCGCAGCCGGGGTCTTCGACACGACGGTCGGGGCGACGGTGTCGGTCGCGGCGGTGACGAGCACCGGGTCGACCCAGTAGTTGATCGCGCGGAACGAACTCGACGGGAAGCCCGTCGCGCCGGTCCGGTACACGCCGTTGCCGGCGGTGCCGTCGGCCGGGGCGTGCAGGGGTGCATGGTCATAGGAGGTGGCGAAGAACCCGGGATCGGCCGCGTAGTGGCCGCTGTCGGTGTGGTACGACGCCAGGTAGGTGCCGCCTCTGGCGATCGGCACCGGTTGTGCGAAGTCGACCTGTTGCCAACCCGACGTCGTCTCGGAGGTGAACGTCGCGCTGGCGAGCAGCACCCCATCGGCCGACCAGAGGTTGCCGAGGTGGGTGCCGGTGTTGGCGGCACTCTTGTAGAACCGGATGCCGCTGATGAAGCCGGCGACGTCGGAGGTGAACCTGACCCCGAGCTCGGCGGCCGTCGCCTCCCCGGCGTCCGGGGTGACCGGGGCCTGGGCGGCGGTGAACAGGGTGCAGGGGCACGCGGGCGGCGAGGTGGGTTCGCAGCTCGCGAACGACACGACCGCCAACACGAGGGCCACGGCCCAGATGGCGGTTTGGCGCGGGGTTCTCCGGACTCGATTCATCAGAACGTGAGAGCCCCGGCGTGGCCCCCTGATACGAGCGATCCGGGGTCCGACCGGCCGGACGTCCGGTATCACCGCTGGAGGACCGGGCTCTAGGTCGTCATGCGAACGTCGCCGTTTCCGCCCAGCGGGACTCCCACCGCGCCGGCGCGTCGTGCACGCGCCGCTCGGAAGCGACTCCGCCGACGATCGGCGGTGACCGACGCGGCTTCAGCGGGCGTCGCCTGGAGCATCCAGCTCGCGGTCGGGGCTCCGGCAGGCGGAGACGTGGGCCTCGGCGCGGGCACGGCACTCGTGCTCGTCGCGGTGTTCGCCACGGTCGGATCGGTCGCCGCCCAGGACGGCTACCGGTCATGGCTGCAGGTCGGCGGCCCGGAGAGCCTCGCCCGGGCGTTGCGTGCCACGGCCTTCGCCGTGGTCGCCGTTCTCCTCGCCGCTGATCTGATCGGCGTCGACGTGTCGGTGACACGCGCGGTCGTCGGAGGATGCTGGGCGCTCCTGGCCGTGGGGTCGGGGCGATGGGTCCTCTCGGTCTGGATCACCCGTCGACGGCGGCGGGGCGAGCTCGTCGACCGGTCGTTGCTGGTCGGTTCGGGCGACGCGGCGTACCGATTCTGGCGGCACGTGGCCAGCCGGCCCGATGCGGGCAGGGTCATCGTCGGTTACGTCGGCGCGTCGCGTGAGGGGCCGACGAACTGGGCGCTGCCGCACTGCGGCACGGTCGCCGATGCGTCGGCCGTCGCGACGGCGCTCGGGCTCGACGGGATCGTGATCGCACCCGACACCGTCGCCGCCGACGACCTGGCGGAGGTGATCCGCCGGGCACACGCCAGCGACCTCGACGTCGAACTCGTCGGCGGTCCCGCCCTCGTCCATCCCCGCCGGATGTCGGTCACCGAGGTGGCGCATCACCCGCTGCTGTTCATCGAACCCCGCCGGGTCGGACACCTCCGCGAGGGCGCCAAACGGGGCTTCGACCTGGTGGTCGGTGGGGTGCTGCTCCTCGTCGTGAGCCCACTCATGGTCGTGACGGCGATCGCGACGCTGCTCGACGACGGCCGCCCCGTGTTCTACCGGCAGCGCCGGGTCGGCAAGGACCGCCGCACGTTCCGACTGTGGAAGTTCCGGACGATGCAGCGGGGCGCGGATCGCCACGAACACCAGCTCCGTCACCGCAACGAGCGGGGTCACGGTCCGCTGTTCAAGATCGCGGACGACCCACGCACCACCCGGGTGGGTCGGGTGCTTCGAGCGACCAGCATCGACGAACTGCCACAACTGTTCAACGTGCTCGGCGGTTCGATGAGCCTGGTGGGACCACGACCGGCGTTGGTGGCTCAAGAGGCCGACTTCGACACCGAACTGCAGGGCCGGAGCCGGGTGAAACCCGGCATCACCGGGTTGTGGCAGATCGAGGCCCGTGACAATCCCGACTTCCACGCCTATCGGCACCTCGACCTGTTCTACTGCGAGAACTGGTCGTTCGCGCTCGACATCGCGATCCTCGCCTGGACCCTTCCCGGGCTGATCCGCCATGGCCTGATGGTGCGACGGGAGCGGTCCGCGCCGCGGCTCCGAACCGTCGTCGACGACACCGAGGCCCACGCCGACGCGAGCGATTGCGGGCCCGGCGACGACGACGGGGTCGGACCCCCGATGCTGCCGGTGGATCAGACCTCGTTCGCAGGACTCGGGCCGCGATGATCATCGGCCTGCTCTCGGATGCCCACGGCCACGTCGAAGGTTTTCGAGCGGGCCTGGGACTGCTGCGTCGGCTCGGCGCGGATCGGATCTTCTTTCTGGGCGACGCCGTCGGTTACCTGCCCGGTGCGGGGGTCGTCGAAGCCATCGCCGCGGAAGACGTGAGGCCGATCGCCGGGAATCACGAGGCGATGCTGCTCGACGTCGACGGCACGGTCGACGACGACGTGTTCCGACTCGACGAGACCCGTCGCGAGCTCGGCGTCGTCGGCATGCAACGAGTGGCGGCGTGGCCCACGCGACGGGTCCTGGACACCCGCGTGGGGCCGGTGCTGTTGGTCCACGACAGCCCGTCGGGCGGTCGGCGCTACATCTACCCGGACACGGACCTGGCCGAACTCGGCCCCCTGCCGTGGCGGGTGGTGTGCATGGGGCACACCCACCGCCCGTTCGTGCGGCACAGCCGGTCGACGACGTTCGTGAACGTCGGGAGCTGCGGTCTGCCCCGCGACGACGGTCACCTCGGCGCCGTGGCGACCCTGGACACCGTCACCGGCGAAGCGCGGATCTCGCGTTTCGACCTCCGTGCGGCACATCGCCGGGCGCTCACCCGGGTCGGTCCGGTCCATCAGGTCGTGCGCGCCTCGATGGACCGGCGGAACCCCGTGCGCGAGGCCGCTCGTCCGACCCATACCGCGAGCCGAAAGCAGCGAACACGATGACCGAACAGATCACGGCACTGGTGACCGCTGTCGGCGGCATCGGCGTGGGCGAGCAGATCCTCAAGGCCCTGGTGCTGGTCGGCGGCTACCGCCTCGTGGCCTGCGACCTCGACGGTCGCACCCCGCAGTTCGCGCTCGCCGACGCGTCCGAGGTGCTGCCCGAGGCGGGTGATCCGAGCTACCTGTACGAGCTGTTCGATGCGTGCGAGCGTCACGACGTCGACGTCGTGTTCATCGGCTCCGAAGCCGAACTCACGGTCGTGAGCGAGGTGCGCGAACAGTTCGCGAACGCCGGGATCCTCGTGGCGATCAACCTGGCGTCCACGGTGCGGACCTGTTCCGACAAGAACCTCACCTCGCAGTTCCTGGCGGCACACGGTTTCGCCACCCCCCGTCACGTCGTCGTCGCCCGCCATCACGACTGCGACGGGATCGACTGGTTCCCGGTCGTGGTCAAGCCATGCCGCAACGGGCGGGGTTCACGTGACTGCTACGTCGCGCAGGATCAACTCCAACTCCATTCCCTCCTGGACTATCTGGCCCCCCGGGAGGCGGCGGTGATGGTGCAGGAATACGTCGGCGATGCCGACAGCGAGTACACCGTCGGAGTCCTCCACGATCTCGACGGGAACTTCCTGAACTCGATCGCCGTGCACCGGCGCCTCGACCTGCAGTTGTCGATCCGCCAATCGGTCCGCAACGAGAGCGGCAAGCGAGACCTCGGTGATCGACTGATCATCTCGTCGGGAGTGACCCAGGGCACCGTCGGCACCTTCCCCGAGGTGACCGGCACGTGTGAGGCGATCGCCCGGGCGCTCGACGCCCGCGGTCCCATCAACGTGCAGTGTCGGCTCGTCGACGGTGAGGTCGTCGTGTTCGAGATCAATCCCCGTTTCTCGGGTACGACGTCGCTCCGGGCGATGGTCGGCTACAACGAGCCCGACGTGCTCATCCGGCGCCATCTGCTGGGTGAATCGGTGCCCGAGCGCTTCCCGTACCGGCCGGCGATGATCGTGCGTTCCCTGCGTGAATGGGTGGTGCCGGCGCAAGCGCCGATGTCGTCCTCGTCGCCCGACGCGCGAACGGCCGGGCGTGGGTCGGCTCCCGTCCTGACCGTCGCCGGGGCGGGCCCGATCGGTGCCGCGGGCGACGACCCCAGACCTGGGGACGGTACCGGGTCCGTCCAGGACCCCTCCCCTGGAGCCTGAGGGCGACCTCAGGTGGGCCCGGGCCGTCCCCACCTCGGGTCACGTCCCGGCGGTGTGATCCACCGCCGCGGGTGAAACGGTCGCGGTCCGATACCCGGATTTGACGGCATCCGTACACTGGATGATCGGATTCGCCCCGATGCCGCTGCCCCTGATTCCTGCGGTCGGCGTCGCGCAGGCGACGAAGCCGCCGAGTAGAGGAGATCTGCAGACCACATGGCTGCCAAAGGCAAATGGGCGCAAGGCATTCCACCACGGAACTTCTCGTGGATCATGAAGGACCGCCTCGCGGTGTCCGAGCGCCCCGGCGGCTACGGCGCGAACCACCGCCGGGTGCGCCGCCAGGAGGAGATCATCTGGGTACGTGAACAGGGGTTCACCTGCGTGATCTCGATCATTCCCGCGCCGCACAACCTGCACAACTACGACGAGCTGGGGGTGACCTGGCGTCATCGCGGCTTCGACAACACCGAGGATCCATCGGAGTACCTGAGCCGCTTCTATCCCGAACTGCAGCAACTGCTCGCCGACGGCGAGAAGTTGCTCCTCCACGCCGACAACCTCGACGACGTGGTCTGTGGTCTGGTCACCGGCTACCTGGTGTGGTCGGGGATGGTCCCGCGCGGTCCCGAGGCGGTCACGTTGGTGGAGCGGATGGTGAAACGTCAGTTGGGCCCCTATGGCCGTGAACTCGTCCATGTGGCAGCGCGCCTTCCCGATGCCGACCCTGCGGCACGCGACGCGTTCGACCGGGCCCGGGCCGCGACGCCCGACGAACGGCCGACCCCGGCCAAGTGACCGATCCAGTGGGGCGCCGCGACGCTGCAACCCGACGCCGATGACCGGCGACCGAATCGAGTTACGTGGGCTGCGGCTGAGCGCACGCTGCGGGGTGCTGCCCGAAGAACGCGAACGTGACCAGCCGCTCGAGATCGACATCGACCTCGAAGGCGACCTTTCCGTCGCCGGGCGCTCCGATGCGCTGGTCGACACGGCCGACTACGGGGCGATCTGCGACCTGGTCGCCCGGGTCTGTGCCGAATCGGCCCCACAGTTGCTCGAACACCTCGCCGAGACCATCGCCGCGGCGCTCGTCGCATCGGACGCGGTCAGCTCGGCGCCGGTCACCGCGGTGCAGGTCGCGGTGCGCAAACTCCGGCCACCGGTGCCCCAGCAGCTCGCCACGTCCGGTGTGCGGATCACCAGGACCGTCGATCGTCCGCGGGGTGGGGAGTGACCCGCGCCTTTCTCGGCCTGGGATCGAATCTGGGGGAACGGGAACGCTTTCTCGCCGACGCGCTCGGCACCCTCGGGGACTCGGTCCGGGCCGTGTCCGATGTGTACGAGACCGAACCGGTCGGTGGCCCGGGCGGCCAGGGTCCGTTTCTCAATCTGGTCGTCGAACTCGACACCGATCTCGAGCCCGCTGCGCTGCTCGCCGTGTGCCGACGTCTGGAATCCGCGGCCGAGCGCGTGCGTGAGGTGCGCTGGGGTCCCCGCACGCTCGACGTCGACGTGCTCTGGATCGACGGGGTCACGCTCGACGATCCCGAATTGACCGTGCCGCACCCGCGCATGCGCCAGCGGCGCTTCGTGCTCGCGCCGCTGAGCGAGTTGGCACCCGAGTTGGTCGACTCCGAGGACCTCAGACTGTCGGCGGGGACGGTGCACCGGTTGGGTCCGCTGCGGGAACTCCTCGCCTGACGCGGCCGGTGTGACCCGTCGAGACGGCTGGATCAGATGCGGCCGCGCAGGTGGAGGAACTGGTTCCGCAGATGCTCGGCGCTCTCCGGGTCGGTGGCGACCATGACGACCGGCGCCGCATCGCCCAGCGCGAACGCCACCACGGCCAACTTGCGGTTCCAGGTGATCTCGATGCCGGTGACCCGTGCCAGCTCCACACTGCCGAGCGGCCGGGTGACCTTCGACCCCCAGCCGTTGCGGTACACCAGGATGCGGTTCGGGGTGAGCGCCAACGTCATCTTGGGCGCCAGCGGAAACCTCGACGCCGACGACATCCGGGCGGGGTCCAGGAACTCGTCGCCCTTGGGTAGGGTCGCCGCCATGGCCGCCAGCAGCGGATCGGCGACGGTGAAGTCCGCGGTACGTGTGGCCCGTACCCGCAGCATGTCGGCGGTATCTTCCACGGAGGCCTCTCCCGATCGACGGGCCGGATCCGCTGTCGTGATCCGGGCCGACCACGACGTTACCGGGCCGGGGCGGAAGCGGTCGGGTATTGCCGCCCACTCGGCCGTCGGCGGTACGGTGCGGCCGTGACGGCTCTTTCGACCAGCCCGTCGCTGGCACGGCGGGTGCGCATCGTCGGACCGGGACGCGTGGGCGGTGCGTTCGCGCGGGTGCTCGCGGATCTCGCCTGGGACGTCTCGGGTCCGGTGGGCCGTTCGGGCGACCTCGCCGGCGCGGCGCACGAGGTCGACCTCGTGGTCATCGCGACGCCCGACGGCTCGATCGCCGACGTGGCCGGGGCGATCGACCCCGACCGGTCCGCGCTGGTCGTGCACGTGGCGGGGTCGCTCGGCCTCGAGGTGCTCGCCGGCCACCCGCGGCGTGGCGCGTTGCATCCGTTGGTCTCCATTCCCGACGTGGCGACCGGCGCCGCCCGTCTGGTCGACGGCGCCTGGTTCGCCGTCGCGGCCGACCATGACGGCGACCTCGAGCTGCTGGGAGCACTCGTGGCGTCGCTGCACGGCCACCGCGTCACGGTGGGCGACGCCGACCGCGCCGCGTACCATGCCGCCGCGGTGGTCGCATCGAACCACCTGGTGGCGCTGATGGGCCAGGCCGAGCGCATCGCGGCCACCACCGGCGTTCCGGTCGAGGCGTTCGTGAAGTTGGCGAACCAGACCCTCGACGGGCTCACGACCACGACACCCGCCGTGGCACTGACCGGGCCGGTGCGGCGTGGCGACTGGGCCACGGTCGCCCGCCATCTCGACGCGCTGGAGCCCGCCGAACGGCCCGGGTATGCCGCGCTCGCCGAGCTTGCGGCCAGACTCGTGCCGGGTGGTGCCGCGCCCCCGTCGTGGTTGGCGGCGGCCCGACGTGGCGATGGCCCCGACGCCAGACGCGGCGGCGCGAGGACCGGTCGTGAGTGAGCTGATCACCACGATCGTCGAGCTGCGCGGTCGGCTCGACGCCGCGCGCGCGGCGGGTCGCAGCGTCGGATTCGTGCCCACCATGGGATACCTGCACGACGGGCACGCCGCGTTGGTGCACGCCGCGCGCGCGGCCTGCGACGTCGTGGTCGTGTCGATCTTCGTCAACCCTCTGCAGTTCGCGCCCGACGAGGACCTTGCGGCGTATCCCCGCGACCTGGAACACGACCTGGCGATCATCGGTGCCGCGGGCGGCGACCTCGTGTTCCATCCGGAGGTGGGCGAGATGTACCCGGCTCCCGTCGCGACGACGGTGTCGGTGACGGGCCTGAGTGCAGCGTTCGAAGGCGCCAGTCGTCCGACCCATTTCGCCGGGGTGGCCACCGTGGTCACCAAACTGTTCGCGATCGTGGGGCCGTGCCGGGCGTACTTCGGTGAGAAGGACTACCAGCAACTCGCCGTGGTGCGCCGCCTCGCCGCCGACCTGTCGTTGCCGGTGGAGGTGCTCGGCGTGCCGATCGTCCGAGAAGCCGACGGCCTGGCGATGTCGAGCCGGAACGTCTATCTCAACCGGGCCGAACGTGCCGTGGCACCGACGCTGTACGCGGCATTGGTGGCGGGTCGGGACGCGGTGCTGGGAGGCGTCCGTGACGCCGGCGCCGTCGAAGCGGTCATGCGTGCCGTGGTCGACGCGGAGCGCCTGGTCGACCTCGACTACGCGGCGGTCGTCGACGCCGCGACGTTGCTGCCCGTCGATCGGCTGGTCGGCGACCTGCGCCTGTTGATCGCCGCTCGTCTGGGACGTCCCCGCCTGCTCGACAATCTCGGCGTCACCGTGCCCGAGGAGACCGTCGAGGTGACCGGTGCAGCCGCCGACGCCGGTCGACTTGGGCCGTCCGGGTGACGAGCGGGCAGACTGGAGACGACAATGACGAGGGGGTGACCGCAGCTGCGGCACCCACCATGTGCGCCCGAACCGGCGCCGGCAGTGAGGAAGGTCCACCGATGCGTCGTCGCATGATGAAATCCAAGATCCACCGAGCCACGGTCACCGACGCGGACCTGCACTACGTGGGCTCGATCACCGTCGACGCGGACCTGATGCTCGCGGCGGACCTGACCGAGTACGAGCAGGTCGCCGTGGTCGACATCGACAACGGCAGCCGCCTGGAGACCTACGTGATCGCCGGTGCGCCCGGGTCGGGTTCGATCTGTCTGAACGGGGCGGCGGCCCGGCTGGTGAGCCCGGGAGACAAGGTCATCGTCATCTCCTATGCCGACTTCGACGAGGCCGAACTGGCGGACTACGCGCCGCGGATCGTGCACGTGGACACGGCGAACGCACCCGTCGACGAGGCGCTCGCACGCGAGCTTGCCGCGCTCGACACCCCGGCGCCGCGGCCCTACCACGAGGTGGCCGGCGTCGACGTGCCCTCGTCGGTCGCCTGAACTCGACGTGACCGGCGGAGTGGTGGCCG
>JBDZUV010000003.1:15804-48593 GCA_040255345.1 Actinomycetota bacterium
TCGACGTGCCCTCGTCGGTCGCCTGAACTCGACGTGACCGGCGGAGTGGTGGCCGCGTCGGACGACGGGCACTTCGATCTGCTGGTCGTCGGATCGGGGGTTGCGGGACTGTCCGCGGCGATCGCCGCGGCGACCGATCACGGGATGCGGGTGGCCGTGGTCACCAAGGGGGAATTGTCGGATTCGACGACCCGCTGGGCCCAGGGAGGGGTGGCTGCGGTCTTGTCCGACGTCGACGACTCGGTCGAGCTGCACGTCACCGACACGATCAGTGCCGGTGCCGGACTCTGCGATGACGACGCGGTGCAGCTCCTCGTTTCCGAAGGTCCCCGACGGGTCGGCGTGCTCATGGAGCTGGGGGCGGTGTTCGACCGCGATGCCGACGGGCGTCTCGAGTTCGCCCGCGAAGGTGGGCATTCGAGTGCGCGGGTGATCCACGCCGGAGGGTCGGCCACCGGCGCCGAGGTCGAACGGGCACTCGACGCTGCCGCCCGCCACCGCGCGATCGTGATCCACGAGCACTGGTTCGCGTTCGACCTGATCCTCGAGGGTGGCCGGTGTGTCGGCGTCCGGGGCCTCGACGTCGACGGTGCGGTCACGGAGATGCGTGCCGCCAACGTGCTGCTCGCCACCGGCGGGGCGGGTCAGCTCTTCGCGGTCACGACGAACCCGCACGAAGCCACCGGTGACGGCACGGCGATGGCGCTGCGGGCCGGGGTGGCCGTCGCGGACGTCGAGTTCATGCAGTTCCATCCGACGGCACTCCACGTGCCGACCATGCCACGACCGCTGCTCACCGAGGCCCTGCGCGGACACGGCGCGCTGCTGCGTGGGCCGGACGGGCAGCGGTTCACCGACGAGCTCCAGCCCCGCGACGTGGTGTCGCGGGCGGAGACCGCGGTGATGATCGAGACCCGCACCGATCACGTGTGGTTGGACGCCACGGTCCTCGACGATTTCGAGGGCCGTTTCCCGAACATCGCCGCCGAACTGGTCACGGCCGGGCTCGATCCGGCGCGTGACTGGTTGCCGGTGGCGCCGGCCGCGCACTACCTGTCTGGCGGTGTGGTCACCGACCTGTCCGGGGCATCGAGCCTGCCCGGGTTGTGGGCGGCCGGCGAGGCGGCGTGCACCGGTGTGCACGGAGCGAACCGTCTGGCGTCGAACTCGCTGCTCGAAGGGCTCGTGTTCGGGCCGCGCGTGGTCGAGGCGATCGCCGACGGCCAGGACGGGGCGGTGATCGATGGGGCCATGCGCTCGGTTCGTGCCGCTGAGACCGACGCGGTCGATTGCGGTGGTGAGATTGCCGGCAAGACGCTGCCGCCGGTCAGCCGCGTCGCGCCGTCGGGCGGGGACGCGCCGTCACCGGTCGAGCTCGACCAGTTGCGCACCGATCTGCAACGCGCGATGACCTTCGATGCCGGCGTGCTCCGCAGCGAGGAGAGTCTGGCGCGGGCAGCGGGTCTGCTCGACTCGGTGGCGGCCCGGGTGGGCGCGCCGTCGGATCCTGCGTCGTGGGAACTCGCGAATCTGTGCACGGTCGGCAGCGCACTCGTGCGAGCGGCCCGGGTCCGCACCGAGTCACGTGGGGCGCACACTCGGGTCGACCATCCCGAGACCGACCCGGCTCTCAGGCTCCGCCTCGTTCAACGCTGACGACCTCCGGTGCGGATCGGACGCGGGCCGGACTCCTGAATCGTCTCCAGCATTCCCGGATCGTCTGAGCGCGTCACGGTGGCCACAGCCGGCGTGCGGCGCCACCACGCTGGGGTGGCCACGCTCGGTGGGCCGCGCCGGGCTAGCCGCGCCGGGGTAGCCGCGCCCGGGTAGCCGCGGCGGGTTGCCGGACTTGGATTGCCAGGCGGGGTTGCCGGGCGGGGTCGCGAGGCCGGGTCTGCCGAGGGCTGAAGGGGGGATGGCCGCACCCCGTATGGGCTGGTTGGCTCACCGCGGCATTCACCGGTCTACCCCCTTTCACGAGGCGTCGTGGTGGCGTTCGATGGTGGGTGACGGCGGCGACGACGAGGCGCCGCGCAACCCCAAGGAGAACCGATGCACCTCCGGACCACCACCCACCGGGTCGTGACCGCAGCCCTGGCCACGACCATTTCGATCGCTGCGCTCGGGGCCTGTGGGAGTTCGAGTGACTCGGCCTCGAAGGCGACCGACACCAGCGCGGCCGCAGCGGTGGGAACGACGACAGCGGCAGCCACGGCCTCGACCGATGCCGGCGAGGTGCCTTCCGCGGCATCGGGCACCTGTGATGCATGGCTCGCCGTCGAACGTGCCGCGAGCGAAGGGCCCGACAGCGGAGACGGTCCACCATCTCCGACGCAGATCGTCGCGTTCGCCGAGAAGCTCCAGCCGCTGATCGCCACGGTCGCCGATGGCGCGCCGAACGAGGTCGCCGACCCCATCGGCACGGTGAAGCAGATCATCGACGACGCCGCGGCCGACGACACCGGTGCGGCCGGCCAGAAGCTCGATCCGTCGAACCCAGCGCTTGCGGCGCCCCTGGCGAAGGTCGAGGAGTGGGCGTACGGGAGCTGTGGGTACACCCAGATCGACGTCATGGGCAAGGACTATGCATTCGATGGCGTTCCCAACGAGGTGAAGGCCGGTCCGGCGAGCTTCAAGTTCATGAACATGTCGCATGTCGAGACCCACGAGATGGCGCTCTTGAAGGTCGGGAACGGGGTTTCCACCAAGGAAGTCGTCGACGCGCTGAAGAAGGACGCGCACGCCGCGCAGCAGACCTACGGCTCGAAGGTGACCTTCGTTTCCGAGACCTCCGCCGAGCCGGGCAAGACGAGCTACACGATCGCCGATCTCGAGGCCGGCGACTATGTCATCGTCTGCTTGATTCCCCAGGGTGGCAAGGACGGCGGGACGCCACACGCTCAGCTCGGGATGGTGAGCACGCTCACCGTGCGGTAGGCGGCCACGGATCCGATCCCTCCGGTGGCGGGAAGGCAACGGGCCATGTGGTCGGCGGCGGAGCCGGCCACATGGCCCTTCGCGTGGTCGTACAATCCCTTCTTCTCTCTGGGCGATATGACTTCTCGACCGATCGATCGATGTGACGGGCCGGTGTTGCGGATCCGCGGACTACGGCGCACCTTCCAGGCGACGTCGGCCCCGGTGCGCGCCCTGCGCGGTGTCGATCTCGAGGTCGACCACGGCGAGTTCGTCGCCTTGATGGGGCCGTCGGGGAGCGGCAAGTCGTCGCTGCTCAAACTGGTCGCCGGACTCGACCGGCCCGACGGTGGCGAGGTGTGCGTCGCCGGGAGATCGCTCGCGGGGCTCGACGACGACGACCTGGCACGCATGCGTCGCCGACACATCGGCTTCGTCTTCCAGTTCTTCGAGTTGCTCGAGGACATGACCGCCCTCGAGAACGTGGCCATGGCTGCGCTGCTGGGCGGACTGCGGCGGCGGCGTGCCGAAGAGCGGGCCCTGGCGATGCTCGACCTGGTGGCCCTCGGCGACCGCTCGACCGCGGCACCCGGCGTGCTCTCGGGAGGCGAACGCCAGCGCCTGGCACTCGCCCGGGCATTGGCGAACGACCCGACGTTGGTGGTGGCCGACGAGCCGACCGGAGCTCTCGACACGGCGGGCACCGATGAGATCCTCGAGCTGCTACGGCGACTGCACGCCGACGGGCAGACGATCCTGTTGGTGACCCACGATCCACGGGTCGCGGCGATCGCCGACCGGGTCGTGCACCTCGTCGACGGCAGGGTCGCGCCCGGCGGGGTCCCATCCGGCGGGTTGCCATCCGGCGGGGTACCAGTGGCGTCAGGTTCCGAAATGCCCGCAGGCTCCTGAGATGGCCACCTGGCACGCGGCCTGGTACCGGTCACGGGTCGAGTTGCGGCGGCGGGTCGGCACGATCGCCTTCGTGGCGATGCTCGTCGCTCTCGTCGTCGGCGGCGTGCTGGGCGTCGCCATCGGCGATCGGCGGAATGCCACGGCATTCGACCGCTACATCGCAGGCGGTGGCGGTCCCGATCTGTTGGTGACCCCCGGTCAGGCAGACGATCGCAGCCCGGGCGTGCAGACCGCGGCGGTCCGTGCGGTGCCGGGGGTGACGCGGGCGTCCGAGATCGCCGGGTTCGCCGCGATGCCCGCTCCGGACGTCGCAGGCGAACCACGACGGGACTGGGCCTTCGAGATGGACGGGCCGACCGATGCGCGGCTGTTGCGCGACCAGATGCGGCCGATCATGGTGGCCGGCCGCCCGGCCGGGCCGCGCCGCGCGGACGAGGCGATCGTCAACACCGAGCTGGCGAACCGGTTCGGCATCGACGTCGGTGACCGCTTCGCCGTGCAGATCTTCCTCGCCCCCGACGATCGGACGGGCACGCGTGTGCCGCTGCACATCACCGGCATCGCGCGGTTCCCCGACGAGATCCTGCGCGCGGAGAACCGGCGAGAGTCCGTGGTGTTCACGTCGCTGGCCTTCGTCCAGGCACATCGAGAATCGGTCGCGTACCACCTGATCGCCGTCGATCTCGACGACCCCGCGTCCGACACCGTTGCCGTGTCGCGCGCCGTGACGGCGACGTCGCCGCGGGCCCCGCCGGGATTCGCCACGATGATCCAACGTCGGTCCGACGTGCGCCTCGCCACGTGCGCGGTCAATTCCACGATGATCATGTTCGATCTCATCTTCGGACTGCTCGGGCTGATCGTGCTGGCCCAGGTGCTGCGCCGGGTGTCGACGTCGCGGGCGGGAGACGACGCGGTGCTCGCCGCGATCGGTGCGCCGGTGCGGACGCGTCTGGTGGTGGCCCTGGCGGTGCCGACCGTGGGCATCGCGCTCGGCCTGGCCGCAGGGTCGGTGCTGGCCACATCGATCGCTTCGCGATTTCCCGTCGGACTCGCACGCCGCGCCGAACTGCACCCGGGGCTGGACGTCAACTGGGCGTGGACGCTCGTCGGCATGGGGATCGCGGCGGTGACCCTGGGCCTGCTGGCCGCGGGCGTCGCCTGGCAGACCCTGACCCTGCCGTCGCGGCGGGTGCGTCTGCATCGCCCGGCGCGGTTCGCGACGAGGCTGCGGCGGGCCGGTGTGCCCCTGACCTTCGTGGAAGGCGCACGCCGCGCCCTGTCCTGGTCGCCGGGGCGGGATTCGACGCGCCGGGGCATCGTCGGAGTGGTGATCGGCGTCACCGGCATCGTCCTCGCCGTCGTGTTTCTCGCCAACGTCCAGGCATTGGTGCATGCACCGGACCGCTTCGGGTGGACCTGGGACGAGCTGATCGAGACGAACGTGGCGCCCGGCTCGGGCGCGGCGCGTGACGCGATCGCCGCGGCCACGGCGAGCCCTGCGGTCGAGGCCGTCGCGGCATTCTCGCCGATGCCGCTCCGGGTCGACGGCGTGCGCGTTCCGGCGGTCGTGGCCGATCAGGGGACGCCTCCGGTTCCGGTCACCATCGTGAAGGGCGAGGTTCCGACGGGTCCGTCGCAGGTCGCGCTCGGTGGTCTCACGATGCGGCGTCTCGGCATCGACGTGGGGGACCGTGTCCGCCTGTCGGTGCCCTCCGTGGCGAAGTCGGTGTCGGTGACCGTGGTCGGCGAGGTCGTGTTGCCCGCGATCGGCGTGGAACCGGCGGCCGACATGACCGGGCCGGGAACCGGCGCCTATGTGCCCCTGGCCGCGGCCCGGCCGCTCACCACGGTGGCTCAGATCGGCCTGGCCGTGCGCTTCGTGGCCGATGCGGGCCCTGCGGAGCGAGCGGCCGTGCTCGAACCGTTCCGGTCCGCACTGGCCCACGGCGATGCGCTCAGGGTGAGCGGCGACCAGCGACCCGACGACATCGTCGGTCTCGCCGAGATCGGCCCCCTCCCGGGCCTGCTCGCCGCGTCGCTCGCGCTCCTGCTGGTGGTCGAGTTCGGTCTCACCCTGGTGTCCGCCACCAGGTCGCGGCGACGCGACCTGGCCGTACTCGCAGCGATGGGATTCGTGCGGCGCCAGGTCGTCGGCGTGGTGCTCGCCGAGGCGGTGATCGCCTCGATCGTGGCGACGGCCCTCGGAACGCTCCTGGGAGTGGCGCTCGGCCGCTTCGCGTGGCTGGTCATGACCGGTGACCTCGCCATCGCCGACACCACCGTCACGCCCTTCGCCACGGTGGCCCTCGTCGCGGTGGCGGTGGTGCTCGGCACCGCGCTGGTGGCGTTGGGCCCGGCGTGGTCGGCGGCACGGAGCCCGGTGGCGTCGACGTTGGCGAGCGAATGACCGCCGCGACCGCACCGACCGCCCCGGGGCCGGAGCTGCAGCTTCGGGTCGCGCCGGCCCGGCCGGCCCCGAGGGCTTGGGCGGCGCTGGCACTGGGCGGTGTCGGGGTGGTCGCTCTGCTCGTCCCGCTCGTGCACGGCTGGCGCCGGCCGGGCGACATCGACACGTCGGTCGCGGTGGCGATCCTGCTCGGGTGTTGGCTCGTCGCGGCCGTCCAGCACTCGTGGCGAGGGCGTTCCGAGCCGCTCGGCATGCTCCTGTGGGCGGGCGCGACCGCGGGAACGGTCGGATTCGTGGCGCGTACGTGGACGGTCGGCGCTTCGAGCGCTGCCGACGGTGCCCTCGGTGTGGTCGGTGTGGTCGGTGTGATCGGTGCGTTCGGCGACTGTGTCGGCTCCGCGGTGCTGTTCCACCTGGCGGTCGGGTTGCCGTCGGGGCGGCTGGGTTCTGCCGGTCGTCGGGTCGCGGTGGGGGCCGCCTCTGTCGCCGCGTTCGGCATGTTCGTCACCTTGTGGGCCGTCGGCGACACGGGATGGATCCGGTTCGTGCCGGTGGCCACGATCACGATCGGGGTCGCCGGAGGCGGTTGGGCGATGTTCACGCGCTACCAGGTCACCGGCCCCGTGGAGCGTCGTCGGTTGCAGTGGTTCGCGGCCGCCGCCGGCGTGGTGGCCGTGTGGTCGGTCGTGGTGACCACGTCGAACGTGTTGTTCGAATGGCCACGACCGATCGGGATGCTCGAGGTGCTCGTCACGGGTCTGTTGCCGCTCGCGTTGGCGACCGACCAGACCCGGATCGCGCAGCGTCGGTCCGAGCGGTTCGCGCTGGTGATGTTCCATCTGGTGGCGTGGGTCGTGTTGGTGTGCGGCATGCTCGTGTTGTTCGTGCCGGGGCTGGTGCACCGCCCTCGTGTGGGTCAACGTGGGTTGGTCGCCGCGACGATCGCGGCATTGGCGGGCGCGGCCGCGTTGGTGCCGGTGGTCCGCCCGTGGCTCGCCGAGCTGGCCGACCGGGTGGTGCACGGCGACCGGCATCCGGCCGACGACGCGCTGCGGGTGCTCGCGCAGCGGCGGGCCCGATCGGCGCGCCTGGACGATCTGCTCCGCGACGTGGTCGACGCACTCGGATCGGGTCTGGCTGCGAGCGCAGTCGAGTTGTGGCAGCGCGTGGGGCCCGGCACCTTCGAGTGCACGGTGGCGAACCCAGCAGAAGTGCACGCGTCGTTGCGGGTTCCCGAGACCGCGGAGTGGGCGTTGCTGGGTCGTGGCCTGGCGGGCCCGGACGCGACGGCGGTGTGGTTGCCGGACCTGTCCGACGCGTCGTCGGATCGGCGGTTCCGGGTCGTGCCGGTCTGTTATGCCGGTGAACTGCTGGCTCTGGTGATCATCCGCCGTGAGCTCGACGCAGACGACTTCTCCGATGAGGATCAGTCGATTCTCACCGAGGTGGCGCGTCAGCTCGGTCTCGTGCTCCACAACGCCCATCTGGATTCGACCCTGACCGAGACCCTCGACGAGCTCCACGCGCAGGCGGTCGAGCTGCGGGCGTCCCGTGCCCGGGTGGTCGCGGCCGCCGATGCCGGTCGTCGCCGGATCGAGCGGGATCTGCACGACGGCGCCCAGCAGCAGTTGGTGGCTCTGGCGGTGTCACTCGGTGTGCTGCGTGAGGTCGTCGTGAGTGACCCCGACGACGCCCTGGTGATCATCGACGAACTGCGTTCCGAGGTGCAGACCGCCATCGACGACATGCGGGCGCTCGCGCACGGCATCTACCCGCCCCTGCTCGCCTCGCGGGGGTTGACCGAGGCGATCGCCGCGGCGACCCGTCGGGGAGGCGGCGAGTCGGTGACGTTCTGCTCGGAAGGTATCGACCGCTATGCCCCCGAGGTCGAGGCGGCCGTCTACTTCTGCTGCCTCGAGGCTCTCCAGAACGCTGCCAAGCACGCGCCCGGGTCGCCGGTGGACGTGACGTTGGCCAGCGACGGTACGTCGCTTCGTTTCGAGATCACCGATCGGGGGCCCGGCTTCGGCGCGGCGGTCGAGTCGTCGGGACAGGGGCGGATCAACATGGCCGACCGGATCGGCGCGGTCGGCGGCACGCTCCACTGGCGCAACGCACCCGAGGGTGGCGCCGTGGTCGCCGGATCGGTCCCGATTCGCTGACCGCCGACGTCGGCTCAGGCGAACATCGTGGCGACCGGCGCGCCGCCGTCGAGGATCGACCGCAGCACCGGCGCGGAGAGGTCCTCTTTGTGCAGGTAGGCGAGCGCGCCGCTGGTGGCCGCGCCGTCGGGAAGATCGGCGTTGGTGTAGGTCGACAGCAGGATGACCCTGGCGGCCGAATCGACGGCAAGCACCCGCGGGGTCGCTTCGATGCCGTTGACGTCGGGAAGCTCGATGTCCATCAGCACGACGTCGGGCTGCAATCTGTCGCTCAGGTCGACCGCCGAGGCCGCGTCGGAGGCCTCGCCGACCAGGTCGAAGTCCGGTGCATGTGCCAGGAGTCGACGCGCCGCGACGAGAAAGGCGTCCTGGTCGTCGACGACGAGCACCGTGCGAGAGCTCCCCTGCGCCATCGGCCCATCTTCGTCGACTCGGGCGGCGCCGAACAGGGCGGAGACTCCCCTTGTCGGGGTGCGGCCAGCCACACCGTCAGGAACGTGGCCCGGGCGCCCCTCCACCGTCCAGCCAGATCAGCACGGCCTTGACCCGGCGGTTCACGTCGGGCTCGTCGGTCAGATCGAGCTTGGCGAAGATGTTGGTGGAGTGTTTCTCCACGGCGCGTTCCGACAGCACGAGCGAGGCGGCGATCGCCTGGTTGGACTTGCCCGAAGCCATCGCGGTGAGCACGTCGCGTTCCCGTGGGGTGAGTCGGTCGAGCACGCTCTGTCGACTCGCCCGCTGGCCGGTGACGAGCGCTTCGACGACCTCGGGGTCCACCACCGACCCGCCCCTGGCCACCCGCTCGATCGTGTCGACCAACTCGTCGATGTCCGCGACCCGCTCCTTGAGCAGGTACGCACGCTTGCCGGCGCCGTCTCCCAGCAACGCGACGGCGAATGCGGGTTCGACGAACTGACTGAGCACGACGACCCCGGTGTCGGGGCGGGTCCTGCGCACATGGTGTGCGGCCCGGAGCCCCTCGTCGGTCTGGGTCGGCGGCATACGGATGTCGGTGATCACGACGTCGGGCTCGTCGTGATCGATGCACTCGATCAGACAGGGCAGGTCGGCACACTCCGCGACCAGATCGATCCCGTCACGTCTCTCCAGCAGACGCGCGATGCCCGTCCGGAGCAACGCACTGTCCTCGGCGAGCACCACCCTGATCGTCACGCTCGACAAACTACCTCCCGTGAATCTGCCTGCGATGGAGATCGCCGCCGCCGAACCGAGCGGGTGACCTCCACCGACCGCGGGCGGGAACGGTTTCGGGCGTCACGTCGTGGGTCCGCGACGGCAGGGTCGCGTGCGGGGTGCACGTCGCCGCTGCGCGAATCCGCTTGCCGGTGCGCCGCCGGGGCAGTGACCGGCCATGACCTCGGTCGACGAACCGCGCGTGCCGGCCACCGAGGACGCTTCGCCGCGCGGCGACACCGCCGACGAAATGCCCGACACGAACGGCGCCGCACCGCCGACGACGGAGCACGGCGCCTGGTCGTACGTCAAGGGCCTCGGCCCCGGACTGGTGACGGGCGCGTCCGACGACGACCCCTCGGGTATCGCGACCTATTCACAAGCCGGCGCGTCGTTTCGCTATTCGTTGCTGTGGACGGCGCTGCTGTCGTTTCCCTTCGCCGTGACCGTGCAGGAGATCTGCGATCGGACGGCGCTGTCCACCGGCCAGAATCTCGGCGAACTCACCAAACAGCGATTCCACCGCTGGGGCAGGCGTGCGGTCGGCGTCCTGCTCGCGGCCCTGTTGTCGGCGAACGCACTGAACATCGCCGCCGACGTGCTGGCGATCGGGGCGGGAATGCATCTGCTGGGTGCCGGGCCGGTCACGCTGTGGGCGGCGATTTCGGGAGTCACGGTGACCGTGCTCGTCATGACGGGATCGTTCACGATGATCACGCGGGTGTTCAAGGTGCTGTGCATCGCCCTGCTCGCCTATGTCGTCGTGCTGTTCTTCGCGGATGTGGCGTGGCGCGACGTGGTGGTGCAGACCGTCGTTCCGCACGTCGAGTTCAGCCAGGACTATCTCGCTCTCGTGGTCGCCGTGCTCGGCACGACGATTTCGCCGTATCTGTTCTTCTGGCAGTCGGCCGACCGCGTGGAGGAACTGGCCGAAGCCGACGAGGGCGGCGACGAGCCCGTCACGCTCGACGAGCGCAGCCCGCACGGTGCCAGGTCGAAGGAACGCCATGCTCGCTTCGATGTGATCTCGGGGATCGGGTTCTCGTATCTCGTGATGTTCGCGATCATCGTCTCGACCGGCTCGACGATCGGTGCGAAGGGCGCGACCCAGATCGACAGCGCCGCACAGGCAGCCGAGGCGTTGCGACCCGCGGCGGGCGATGCCGCCTCCGTGCTGTTCGCGCTCGGCTTCATCGGTTCGGGCATGCTGGCCGTCCCGGTGCTCGCCGGCTCGGCAGCGAGTGGTCTCGCGGGCCTGTTCGGGCGCGACTGGGGGTATTCCAAGGGCGCCCGAGACGCACCGGTCTTCTACGTGCTCGTCGGGCTCGGAACGCTGGGTGGCACCGCGCTCGCCTTCGTCGGGCTCAACCCGATTTCGCTCCTGGTCGTCGTTGCCGCGATCAACGGCATCGCGGCCGCGCCGTTCCTGGCGGTGGTGATGCTGATCTCGGATGACCGCACCATCATGGGTGACCACGCCAACGGCCGCATCGCCCGGACGATCGGGTGGGCCGCCGTCGCACTGATGGGTCTGGCGGCGATCATGCTCATCGTGCTGTCGGTCTGATTCGCGGTGCACTGGTCCGGGTGGCCCGATCTCGCCGAGCACCCGGATTCCGATGAGCCGACACGCGACGGGTGCGAGGGCCAGGCGCGGGTGGCCGGGTTCTGCGGACACTCGCCAGTGAACGAGGCCGAACCTGCGGAGGCACTCGCCGGGAAGCGGGAGCCGGCACCTGAGAGGGGATTCGGTGGAGTCGACGCGTCGCGACCTGGTCGCGTTGGGCGGACAGGCCGGTGACCGGGCAGGCTTGTCTCCTCATGTCCGAGCCGTCCGTGCCGCCGACCCGCAACGCTGCGACCGAGATCGTCCACCCGCCGATCGGGGTGGTGCGTGCCGCGGTCGGTCGGGCGCTGGCCGAAGATCTCGAGCCGCTCGGCGACCTGTCGGCGATGCTGCTCCCCGGTGAGGCGACCGCGGCGGCTGCGTTCGTCAGTCGTGCCGAGGGCGTGCTCGCCGGTACCCGCTGTGTGACCGAGACCTTCGCCCAGCTCGACGACCGGGTCACCGTCGAGTGGCAGGTCGACGACGGAACGCGCCTCGTCGCGGGTCAGCAGCTCGCAGAAGTGACCGGTCCGCTCGCCTCGATCCTGTCGGGTGAACGCACGGCGCTGAACTTTCTCGGCCATCTGTCGGGGGTCGCATCGGCCGCTGCCGCATTGGTGGCGATCCTGGAGCGGTGCGGTGACCAGCGGCTGCGGCTGTGGGACACGCGGAAGACCACGCCGGGCCTGCGGGCGCTCGAGAAGGCCGCGGTGCGAGCCGGTGGGGCCGAGAACCACCGGGGCAATCTGTCTGAATGGGTGATGCTGAAAGACAACCACCTCACGCAGATGTCGATCACCGATGCCGTCGCACGGGCGCATCGGGTCTGGCCGGGGCGGCTCGTGCACGTCGAGTGCGACCGGTTCGACCAGTTGGTGACCGCGCTCGATGCGGGAGCCGACGCCGTGCTGCTCGACAACATGGACCCGGCCGAGGTGCGGCGCTGTGTCGACGAGGTCGACCGCCGGATCCCGCACGGAGAACGGGGCCGCCCCCTGATCGAGGTCTCCGGCGGGATCGACGCCTCGACGCTCGCCGCGTACGCCGGCTGTGGCGCCGACCGGGTCTCGGTCGGGGCGATCACCAACTCGGCGGCGGTGCTCGACATCGGACTCGACATCGCCGTGACCACCGAGCCGACCGCCGACCTCGGAGCTCGCTGATGCTGCTTGCGATCGACGTGGGGAACACCCAGACGGTGATCGGGTTGTACGACGACACGATCGACCTGGACGCGGTCGACGGTGACCGGTGTGACGCCGGCCTCGTCGACACCTGGCGGATCGCCACCGTTGCCGAACGCACCGCAGACGAGCACGCGCTCACCGTGCAGGAGTTCCTCGGCTTTCACGGCTTCAGCTTCGACACCCAGGTCTCGGGCATCATCATCTCCTCGGTGGTGCCGCGCTGCACCGCCGCGTTCAGAGACATGACCCGCCGGTACTTCGGCTACGCCCCGGTCGTCGTGGAGCCGGGTGTGAAGACCGGCCTGCCGGTGCTCACCGAGAATCCCCGTGAGGTCGGCGCGGACCGCATCGCGAACGCCGTCGCCGCGGTCGACGTCTACGGTGGGCCCGCGTTGGTCA
Organism: Actinomycetota bacterium; assembly: GCA_040255345.1. Classification (GTDB taxonomy): domain Bacteria; phylum Actinomycetota; class Acidimicrobiia; order Acidimicrobiales; family Iamiaceae; genus JAFDWI01. Next base: position 28,594 of record JBDZUV010000003.1, read on the forward strand.
TCGATTTCGGCACCGCGACCACCTACGACGCGGTGTCCGAGGCGGGCGAGTTGCTGGGGTGCGCGATCGCGCCGGGCATCGACATCAGCCTCGACGCGCTCTACGAGCGGGCCGACGCGTTGCGCCGCGTCGAATTCGCCGAACCCCGCGGGGTGATCGGACGCACGACGGTCGAGTCGTTGCAGTCCGGTGCGGTCTACGGGTTCGCCGGGCAGGTCGACGGCATCGCGGAGCGGATCCTCGACGAGCTCGGCCGGGGCACGGTGGTGGCGACCGGTGGTCTGGCCGAGACGATCGCGCCCTACACCCGCTCGATCACCACGGTGGAGCCCTGGTTGACCCTGCACGGTCTGCGCCTGATCCACGGCAGGAACCGATGACCGACGACGGCGCCGACCCGGCCGAAGCCGGCACCCCCCTGGTCGATTCGGCGCGGATGACCCCGCCGTACCGATTCGACGTCGACACGACCGCCGCGGCTCTCGCCGACGCGTACCCCGACCTGGAACCGGGCACCGAGACCGGCCGCACCGTCACACTCGCCGGTCGGCTCATGCTGCGCCGGGTCCAGGGCAAGCTCGCCTTCGGCACCCTCGCGGACGCCACGGGGCGCATCCAGCTCTTCGCGCTCGCCAGGCTCACGCCCGACTACGACGCGTTCCGTGCGCTCAGCCTGGGCGACTGGATCGGGGTGACCGGCGAGGTGATGACCACCAAACGGGGCGAGTTGTCGGTGCGGGTCGACGACTGGGTCCTGCTCGCCGAGGCGCAGCGACGCTTCCCCGACAAGTGGCACGGCATCACCGACATCGACACCCGCTTCCGCCAACGCTACGTGGATCTGTGGGTCACCGAGTCGGCGCGGCGCACCTTCACCCTGCGCAGCCGGGTGATCTCGGGCGTGCGGCATTTCCTGGGGGCTCGCGGGTTCGTCGAGGTCGAGACCCCGATGCTGCACCCGATCCCGGGTGGGGCCACCGCCCGGCCCTTCACGACACACCACAACGCGCTCGACACCGAGTTCTACCTGCGCATCGCGCCCGAGTTGTACCTGAAGCGGCTGGTGGTGGGCGGGTTCGAGCGGGTCTTCGAGATCAACCGCAACTTCCGCAACGAGGGCATCGATTCGACGCATCTGCCCGAGTTCACGATGCTCGAGCTGTACCAGGCCTACGCCGACTACTCCGACGCGATGGCGCTGACCGAACAGCTCGTGTCGACCCTGGCCACCGACCTGGTGGGCACCACCGAGGTGACCTACGACGGGCGCGCCCTCGACCTGTCGGTGCCGTGGCGGCGGGCTTCGATGACCGAGTTGATCGCCGAGCATGCCGGTGTCGAGGTCGACCTCGACACCGATGCGGCCGAGCTGCGGCACATCGCCGAAGGGTTCGGGGTGCAAGTCGAGACCGGTTGGGGGCCGGGAAAGCTGATCCTGGAGATCTACGAGAAGACCACCGAATCGCAGTTGTGGGGTCCGGTGTTCGTCACCGACTACCCGGCCGAGGTGTCGCCGTTGGCCCGCCCGCACCGCGCCAAGCCCGGCTATGTGGAGCGTTTCGAGTGCATCGTGGCGGGTCGGGAGCTGTGCAATGCGTTCTCGGAGCTGACCGACCCGGCCATGCAGCGGGCCAACTTCGAAGCCCAGGCCGCGGCGAAGGCCGCGGGCGACGACGAGGCGATGGCGGTGGACGCCGACTACCTACGCGCTCTGGAATACGGCCTGCCACCGACGGCGGGGCTGGGGATCGGCATCGACCGTCTGGTGATGCTGCTCGCGGATGTGCCCACGATCCGCGACGTGGTGCTGTTCCCGACGCTGCGCCCCGAGGCCGAGCGGGCTGCGACCGATCCCGTCGACGAGGTGCCGAGCGAGTCGACGCCACACCCCTGAGCCGGTCACCCCCTCCCTCCCGAAATCTGGAAGGAAGGGTTCGAATCGCCACCTGTTCTGTCGCGGGACATCGGTGAACGTTCTGGGTCACGACATCGGTGGCCCTCCGGGGCCGGGCACCGGCTCTGCCAAGGCCCTTGCGGGCGCTCCATGGCGTCGCCGAGTGGACGCGTGCCGCCTGCTCGGTCCGCACCCGCGACGCAGGGTGATCCGGGTCGAGGGTTGACACGCAACCGTCCGGCTGCTTGAATGAAAAGGCAGCCAAATGGCTGCATGATAGTTCGAGAAAGGACCGCACCATGCCCGACATCCGACACCGCGTCGTCATCGACTCCCCACCCGCACCCGTCTACCAGGCGCTCGCCACCCCCGAAGGGGTCTCGGACTGGTGGACCCGCGGCGGCGTGCAGGGCAGCACCGAGGTCGGTGGCACGCTCGAGTTCCGCTTCGGCAGCCCCGACCCCGCCGCGGTCATGACCATCACCGATCTCGAACCACCCGAGCACGTCGGTTGGCGCTGCATCGGCGGGGCCGAGGACTGGATCGGTACGACCGTCGACTTCACCCTGGCCTCACGCGACGGCGGCACGGCCGTGCTCTTCGCCCACGACGACTGGCGTGAGGCATCGGAGTTCATGTCGCACTGCAGCGCCCGATGGGCCTATTTCCTGCTCAGCTTGAAACAGCTCATCGAGACCGGCGCGGGCACCCCGTTCCCCGACGACACCAGGTTCTGACCCGCGCCCGCGTCGTCGGCCCGGTCCGCCCGGCGGGTTGCCAGGACGCGCCTGGGCAGCATGATTTCGGCGACAGGCCCCACCAGGCTGCGCGGACAGGTCACATCGGTAGCGGCCATCGGTCGTCGTTCGCCAAGCAAGGCTCGGCGGACACGCCACGGTACTCATCGGTCGGACACGCCTGTCGGCGCATCCTCTAGGGTCGTCGCGCCATGGTCGACGTGTTCAAGGCTCTCGCCGACCCGACTCGACGGCACCTGCTCGACCGCCTGCGGGCCCGCGACGGCCAGACGCTCACCGAATTGACCGGCGAGGTGTCGATGGCCCGCCAGTCGGTGAGCAAACATCTGGGCATCCTCGAAGACGCCGACCTCATCAGCACGGTGTGGCGGGGACGTGAGAAACTCCACTACCTCAACGCCGTTCCCATCAACGAGATCGCCGAGCGCTGGATCCGGAGCTTCGACCGGCCCCGGGTGGCGGCCCTCGCAGACCTCAAGCGCACCCTGGAGGTCGAACCCGTGGAACGACCCACGTTCGTGTACGTGACCTACATCCGCACGACTCCCGAGCGGCTCTGGCAGGCGTTGACCGACCCTGGCTTCACCGCTCGCTGGTGGAACACGACCTTCGAGACCGACTGGCAACCCGGGTCGCCGCTCACCTGGGTGGTCGACGGCGTCCGCATCGAGGACCCCGAGCAGCGGGTGCTCGAGGCCGATCCGCCACGCCGGTTGTCGTACAACTGGCACACGTTCAGCCCCGAATACCGAGCGCAGAGTCCGATGGACCCCGAACTGCTCGCGAAGGTCGCCGCCGAGCACCGTTCGCGGGTGACCTTCGACCTCGAGCCTCTGGGCGAGGCGGTCAGGCTCACCGTCACCCATGACGACTTCGCGGTGGGCAGCACGGCCGCGACCTTGGTCCGCTCCGGTTGGCCGCGGTACCTGTCGGGTCTGAAGACCCTGCTCGAGACGGGGGAACCGTTCCCCTCCATCTGACCGGGGTCGAACCCTGACCGGGGTCGAACCCTGGCCGGCGTCGAATCGTCGGGTGAACGCTGTTCGATCCTCGCTTGCTCATGGTCTGGCAGACCCGCGCGCAGCGTGCAGCGAAAGTTACCCTCCGGGCCGCAGAATCGGCTAGCAATGGTCTGATGCGGGTGTTGATCACGGGCATGGGTGGCCAGTTGGGAACCCTGGTCGCCCGCCGCCTCGAGCGACTCGACGGGGTGGACGCGATCGTCGGCATCGATCTCGACCCGCCGCGGCGGCGTCTGCGCCGCGCCGAGTTCCACTGGACCCGACCCGGCGATTCTGACACCGTCGTCGAGATCGTCCGCTCGTTCGACCCGACGGTCGTGGTGCATCTGGGCCAGTTCGAACCCCACGCGCGATTGGTGCCCGACCGGGCCGACCGGGCGAGCCGACACGCCACCGAATCGCTGCTCACCGCGTTGGCCCAGGCCCGATCGTTGCGGTCGATCGTGGTCCGTTCGGGCATCGAGGTCTACGGCCGGGGGCGAGGCGCGTCGATCTGTCCCGATGAGTCCGCACCCGCCACGCCGACGTCGCAGTTCGGACGCCGGCTGTTGGCCACCGAACGAGCCGTCGCCTCGTTCGCCCGGTCTGCCGGGGTGCCGGTCACCCACCTGCGCTTCGCCCCGATCGCCGGGTTCCACGCGCCGAGTCCGCTGGCCCGCCTGCTGAAGCTCCAGGCGGTGCCCGTGCCGGCCATCACCGAGCCGACCTTCGCGCTCGTGCACGCGGGTGACGCGGCCGACGTGATCGTGGCCGCGGTCCACGCCGAACGGGACGAAGCCGTGAACGTCGTCGCTCCGGGCGTGGTGAGCGCCTACCAGGCGGCTCGCATCGGCGGTCGGGTACCGGTACCGGTACTGGGACCGGGGTGGGCCGTCGCTCGCCGGATCGTCGAGGTCGCCGGGGCACCGCTGCCCGACCACGTCCACGAGCTGTTGGTCCGGGGTCGTTCGGCCGATGGGAGTCACTGTGCCTCGGTGCTGGGCCTCGCGCCGACCACCTCGACCCGCGACATCGTCAGCGAGATCCAGCAGCAGGCCGGGGTGGAGTTCTTCGAAGTGATCGACGGGTACGCGGCATGACCGACGCGGTCATCCAGCTCGTTCCCGACCCACCTGAGCCGGCCGTGGCGCCCGGTGCGGTCGAGCTGGTGCGGCGACGGGTGGAGGGCACCTACGACCTCGACCCGTGGGGCCTCGACGTCGACGCCACCCGGTTGGCGGGTCGAGTGGCTGCCATGCGTTGGCGGGCGACGGTGAGCGGCATCGAACACGTCCCCGCCGAAGGACCGGCCCTGTTGATCGCGAATCGACGGCTGGGGTGGTCCGAACCCGCCGTGGTGGCCTCGGCGGTGGCCCGGGAGACCGGGCGGATCATTCGGCCGGTCGGCGGCATCGGGGTCGACCCGATCGGGGGGCTGCTGCGCCGGCTCGGGGCGTTGCCGGCCCGTCCCGATGAGATCGCCGCCGCACTGCGGGCCGGCAATCTCGTGTTGGTCCCGACCCGACGCGAGCCGCTGCGGCATCGTCCGGGACATCTGCCGATCGAGTTGCTCGCTCCCGCCGTCGCGGCGCGCGTCCCGCTCGTTCCGGTCGCGGTCGTGGGGTGGGAACCCGGCTGGCGTTGGAGCGTGCAGATCGGCGCTCCCGTCGTCGCCGGTCCACCGGTCGAGCGCCGGGCCGACACCCGTGTCGACGCCCGGGAGGTGGGCCGCGTCGCGGTCGAGGTCTCGTCATCGTTGGACGCGATGCTCACCGATGCGTTCGACCGTGGTCTCGGTGACCGGCTCCTGTCGATCGTCCCCGGATCGCGCCACCGTTCCAACGCCGTGTCGGCGGAAGGAACCGGGGAAGGACCTTGACATGCCGCAGGTGATCGTGCCCGACGGCACGCGGATCCACTACCAGCGCTTCGGTCGCACCGACGGTGAACCGTTGCTGTTGATCCAGGGGCTCGGCGCCGACAGCGGCAGTTGGTTGCTGCAACGGTTCCCCTTCGGCGGCGACCACCGCTGCATCGCACCCGACAACCGGGGCGCGGGACGCAGCGACGTGCCCCCCGGCCCCTACGACCTCGAGGTGATGGCGGCCGATCTGTTGGCGGTGCTCGACGCCGAGGGCATCGATTCGACCCACGTCGTCGGCGTGTCGATGGGCGGCATCCTCGCCCAGATCCTCGCGGTGCGCCACCCCGAGCGGGTGCGGTCGCTGGTGCTGTCGTGCACGGCGTGTCACCATCACCGCTGGCGCATCGAACTGCTCGAGGAGTGGGCCGAACTGGCCCGCACCAGGGGCATGGGCGGCTTCGTCGATCACGGCCTGCGGTGGATCGTGGGCAGCCGTTCGATGCGGCGATTCTGGCCGGCGATGCGGTTGTTCGGGCCGGTCGCCTTCGACATCTCCGCCGACGCGTTCGTGGCCCAGGTCGAGGCGATCCTGGCGACCGACGACACCTTGCGCGGCGAGTTGGTCGACATCGACGTGCCGACCTTGGTGATCGTGGGGTCTCAAGACGTGCTCACCCCGCTGGGAGATTCCGAGGAGTTGGCCGAGCTCATTCCGGGCGCCCGCCTGGCGGTGGTGCGGGGCGGCGCGCACGGGTTCATGGTCGAGAAGGCGGGCGCGTTCAACGCGACCATCCTCGACTTTCTCGGCGAGGTCGCCGGCGCCGAGCAGCTCCCGCGCGGTCGGGTGGCTGCGGCGGTCTGAGCGACACGGCATCGGCCGGCGTACCCGCGGGCAGGGCCGTCCCGGGCGCACGCGGCGACGCGTACGCGCACCACTCGAGTCCGCGGCGCCGGTGAGTCTAGCCAACGGCCATCGCCTGGTGCCGCGTCTTGGAACGTTTGCGACGTTCACGGCGAATCAGAACGATCGCTCGCAAGGACGCAGGACGACGGCACAGCGGGCGTGTGTCGAGGGCGAGCATGCCGCGAGCGGGCGTTCTGACCGGCGTGGCCGACCCCAATGTCGCCCGACGCGGCACCAGGTCGAGAGGACCATTGTGGGACGCTGACCTGCCCGGATGTCTCGTTTACCGACGTGACGTGGCAGACTGGGCGGAGTTACGAGGGGATCACCGATGAATCTCGACGTGGTGATCGTGGCGTACAACTCTGCGTCGCGACTACCAAGAGTCCTGGACCTGTTACCGGGCGACACGAATGTGATCGTGGTCGACAATGCGTCGGCCGATGGGTCGGCCGATGTCGCCGAGACGCACGGCGCAACGGTCGTACATGGCCCGGTGAATGCCGGGTTCGCGGCGGGGTGCAACCGCGGTGCGGCCCTGGGCCATGCGAAGACGATCTTGTTCCTGAATCCCGACGCGTTGATCGAACCGGATGCCCTCGAGCGGCTCGTCGGGGTGTTCATCGACGATCCGCAGATCGGGGTCGCGTCGCCACGGCTCGTCTATGCCCACGGGCCCAAACAGCGGGTGCAGTGGCCCTACCCGAGCGCCGCCGGTGCATGGCGCGAGGCGCTCGGCCTGCACGCCCGGGTGGAGGAATCCGGCGAAGGCTTCGTGATCGGTGCCTGCCTCGCGGTGCGCCGCGAAGCGTTCGAGGCGGTCGGTGGGTTCGACGAACGGTTCTGGCTGTACGGCGAAGAGGCCGACCTGTGCCGTCGCATCGAGGACCTGGGGTGGACGGTCCGACGCATCCCCTCGGCCACCGCGACCCACGAGGGTGGCGCGTCCGGTGGTGAGGACCCTGCCGGGCACGCGGTCGTGTTCGAGCATTTCATCCGCGGCGGTGAACATTTCGTCGACAAACACGGTGGACGTGGTGCCCTGGCCTCGTACCGGGCGGCCAACCTCGTCGGCTCGCTCGGCCGGGGAGTGCTGGGCGTGGGCCGCCGCAGTGCCGAGCACCGTCGGCGCGCGGCGCGCCTGGCCCGGACGTCGCTGGCGACACCGACCCGAGTGGCGCTCGACTCACCCGCGACGGCGGCCCCGGGCAGGGGCCTGGTCGTGTGTTCGCTCGAAGCGTGGGACGAGGTGTGGCGTCGCAACCAGTTCTTCGTGCGCGAGTTGCTCGCCGCCGACCCTGACTTGCGGGTGCTGTTCGTGGAGCCCGCCTACGACATCGTTCACGAACGTCGCCGCTCGTCGGGTCGGGAGCACGCTCGTGGACTCCGCCCGGTCGAGGCCGACGGCCGGATCGTGCGCTTCGAACCGGTCAAGTGGGTGCCGAGGAAATTCGGCAAGGTGGCCGACGACTGGCGTGACGCGCAGGTCCTCGACGCGGTCCGACAGCTCGGATTCGTCGAACCACGACTGTGGGTGAACGACCCGAGCTATGCGACACTCGCCGATCGGGTCGATTGGCCGGCGGTCTATGACATCACCGACGACTGGACCGAGGTCGCCGACGCCGCCGAGGCCGCCAAGGTCGAGGCGTGGGAGGCGAGGCTCTTCGAGCGCTGTCAAGCGGTGACGGTGTGCTCGCACGGGCTGTTGGATTCGCGCAAACCACTGCGCGGTGACCTGGAACTGATCCCCAATGCCGTGGACGTCGAGGCGATGCGGCGCCCACGTCCGCGACCCGTTGACCTGCCGGCCGGTCCGACGGCGGTCTATGTGGGAACGCTGCACGCCGACCGGCTCGACATCGATCTGACCGTTCGACTCTCGCAGGGCTTGCCGGACGTGACGGTGGTGCTCGTGGGACCCGATGCGCTCGATGACCGGTCCCGCCGACAACTCGACGATGCAGGTGTGGTGCGCCTCGGCCCGAGGCGCTACGGCGACGTGCCTGCCTACCTGCACCATGCCGACGTGGTGGTCGTGCCGCATGTGGTGTCTCCGTTCACCGACAGCCTCGACCCGATCAAGCTGTACGAGTGCCTGGCGGTGGGCACCCCGACGGTCGCCACCCACGTGGCGGGTTTCCGTGACGCCGGCGATCCGATTCGCACGGCGCGACCGGCGCGTTTCGTCGATGCGGTGCGTGGCGTACTCGACGATCCACCCGGGCCGACACCACAGACCGTTCCGTCGTGGTCCGAGCGGGCGGCGGCGTTCGCCGAAGTACTCGACCTGGCGGCGCGCCAGGAGGCCCGGCAGCTGCTCCGGGTCGTGTACTTCGACCACTGTGCCCAACTCTCGGGTGGTGAGCTCGCGCTGGCGCGCCTGCTTCCCGCGCTCACCGACGTGGTGGAACCATTGGTGATTCTCGGTGAGCGCGGACCGCTCGAAGGCGTCCTCTCCGATCGGGACCTGCCCTGGGAGACCATCGAACTCGATCCCGAACTGGCGCACACGAGCCGACACCGGGTCTCGGCCTTGCAGACCGGCCCACGAGCCATGGTCGCCACGGCGGTGGCGATCGGCGCGCTGACCCGTCGGCTGCGGCAATTGCGACCCGACCTGATGCACACGAATTCACTGAAGGCCGCGTTGATCGGCGGGGTCGCCGGGCGGTTGGCCGGGGTGCCCGTGGTCTGGCACATCCGTGACCGGATGGCCGACGACTACCTCCCGAACAGCGCGATCAGACTCGTGCGGACCGCAGCGTCGTTCCTGCCGACGTCGATCATCGTGAACTCCGAGGCGACCCGCGCCGCGCTCGGCATCGAGGCCGCCGCGGTGGTGCCCAGCCCGGTCGACCTCGGCGCGTTCGCCGAGGCCCCGGTGGGTTCGCCGGAGGCGTCATCGGAACTGAAGTTCGTGATGGTCGGACGTCTTGCGCCGTGGAAGGGGCAGAGCGTGTTTGTCGATGCGTTCGCCAAGGCATTCCCCGGCGGTGGCGCCCGAGCCGCGCTCGCCGGCGCCGCGTTGTTCGGTGAGGACGGTTACGAGCGGCAGATCGCGGACCAGGTCGAACGTCTGGGGATCGCCGATCGGGTCGACTTCCTGGGGTTCGTCGACGACATTCCGGCACTGTTGGCCGACTATGACGTCCTGGTGCACGCATCGACCGTGCCCGAGCCGTTCGGCCAGGTCGTCGTCGAGGGTATGGCCGCGGGCCTGGCCGTGGCGGCAACCGACGTGGGCGGGCCCGCCGAGGTGATCACCGACGGCGTGGACGGTGTGTTGTTCCCGCCGAACGACGTCGATGCCCTGGCCGAGGTACTCGTCCGGCTGGCCGATGCTTCCGCGGAGCGGGCCCGACTCGGTGCGGAGGGTCGCAGACGCGCCCAGGACTTCAGCCCGAGTCGGATCGGCCCGTCGGTTCTGGGCGTCTACGCGGTCGCCGCCCGTCGCAATCGTGCGCGGACGGCAACGAGTTGACGGCAACGGGAAATCTGAGCGTCGAGGCCCAGGAACGCTACGGCTACATCCGACAGCTCCTGGTCGAGGACTTCCCGCCGCCGGCGCGTCTCGTGGAACTCGGTTCTGCACCCGGCGACCAGATCGTGCAGCTCGCCTCGCTCGGGTACGAGGCCACCTCTGTCGACATCGGTACATCGGCCGAGGGGTGGGGCGCGGGCCTGGAAGGTCGTATGGATCGGATGCTGGCCGGTGCCGGTGTGGCCGATGTGAAATGGGACCTCGAGGTTGCGCCCTATCCGCTTGAAGATGCCTCGTTCGACGCGGTGGTCATGACCGAGGTGTTCGAGCACCTGCGGGAGTACCCGATCACGTCACTGAGGGAGGTCCACCGCATCCTGGCTCCCGGCGGCCGGCTGTATTTCACGACACCGAACGCCGCGTACGCGATGAACAGGTTGCACTTGATGCTGGGCCGGAATCCGGCGACACCGCTGGCCGACTGGGTCGGTGGCATCCCCCACGCGCGCCACGCGCGTGAGTACACGTTCGCGGAGATCAGGCGATTGCTCGAGATGGTCGGGCTCGAACCGGTGCTGGTGGAGAGTCGTCACTTCCACCTGACGAGCGGAAAGACGGCCACCATGGCACGCCTGGCGAAGCAGGGACTCGACCGGCTGGCCCGGTTGCGGCCCACGCTGGGTCCGTCGATCTTGGTCGTCGCCGAACGCGCCTAGCCAGACCCGGGCCCGTGGCGCCGCGGGCCGTCAGCGGCAGATGTAGATCGCTTCGTCTGCGTCGATGGCGTAGCGACGCAATGCCTCGCTCGACAGTGTCGCGGCGAAGTCGATCCGATCGACGGTCCAGCCGGCTTCGCGCAAGCGGTCCTCGTAGTCGCGACCGTACGAACGCACGTGATCGACCTGGCCGAATGCCTTTTCACGCGCTGCAGGATCGGTGATCGACCGATCTTCATAGGTCTCGGCCCGGGTGGGGCTCATCGGCACTTGCAGATAGGCCCAACCGCCCGGGGCGAGCACGCGCTTCATCTCCGCCATCGCGGCGCGATCGTCGGGAATGTGTTCGAGCACATGGCTGCACAGGATGATGTCGAAGCGGTCGTCGGGCAGGTCGATGGCGGTGAGGTCCATCTCGACCATGGCCTTCGACGGGTCGAGGTCTGCGCTGAGATAGTCGACGTCGGCCATTCCCTGTACCAGTGCGGCGACGGGGGCTTCGGGTGCGACGTGGAGCACTCGGTCACCGTCGCTCACCAGCGTCGGATTGGCATGGAGGTACAGCCAGAACAAGCGGTGACGCTCCAACGAGTTGCACTGCGGACACATGGTGTTGGGCCGCTGTGACTGCGGCGTCGAGCCCGATGGCCAGAACGTGGAGAACGTCTTGGTGCAACAGGGACATTCCTGGTTGTCACCGGCGTAGCGAAGTACCTGGATGCGCTTGCGCAGCCCGGTCGGCAGCGCGTCGCGGACGACCGAGCGGATCGTGCTCACGGCGCGGCCCGATCGCTGGCGGTCGGGCGCGGACGGGTTTTCGAGTTCATCGTGGATCACCTCGAGGTAGGCGGTGCCGAACCGTCGGTCGGGTTCGAGATGGTTGCCTTCGGCCCATTCGTTCCACGACTTGACGAACACGAATTGTTCGTCTGAGGAGAGGCCGCGGACCCGATCGATCGCATGGCGGACGTGTGGGCGGAACTTCTCGGGGCTGGAACCGTGCAGGATCACCGCTCGGTGGCCGCTACGCGGGGAGTTGTCCCAGCCCGGATAGATCGTGGTGTACGTGCGACCGAGACGCGGATCGTCAGGGACGGGCATCGGCTCGGGCCGGTAGCGGAAGACTTCGCCGGCGCCGAATCGCCGGGCGGCGCGCATCGCTTGGTGGCCGATGCCCGAGTCGTCCGCAGGGAACCGCATGTACAGCGATGCGTCGAATCCGTCTGCCACGGAGCCCGTATAGGCGAGACCGCGACCGAGCAGGTCGGACACCTCGGCGATCAGGTACAAGCCGGGAAGTCCGGCGTCGGTGGCCATGGACTGCCAGCGGTCGACGAAGGCCGCAGCGTCGGGGAGTTGTTCGGGTCGGAAGACGTAGAACAGCGGTCGGCCGTGCACCGTGATGTAGCGGGGGTCGGTGAACATGGGCAGCAGCATCTCGAAGTGGGCGCGTTCGTCGTCGGGACCCGGGTAGCGCTGTTCCATGAGGACGCGGTCCTCTGCCCCGTGCCAGATGCCCGACCAGGTCTGGTTGGCCCAGCCGATCGCGAACGGAAAGTCCGGTTCCCCCAGGGTGACGATCTCGTTCACGGGGCGTTCGAGAAGCTGGCGCCCATCACCGAACCAGTAGTGCCAGTAGATGAAGCCGCCGATGCCGTGGTCACGAGCGAGTTCGGCCTGTGCCGCGCGAGCCTCGGGCAGGCGCAGGTCGTAGAAGCCCAGGTCCGCGGGCAGGTGAGGCTGATAGTGGCCGGGGAAGCGTGGCCTCGCCTTGGCCGTGTTCGTCCATTCGGTGAACCCCTTGCCCCACCAGGCGTCGTTCTCGGGGATGGGATGGAACTGGGGGAGATGGAACGCCAACACCCGTGGCGCCACGGCCTCGCTGGAACTCACCAGATTCCGTACCGTTCGACGTCGGAGTCGCCGTTGTCGGCGACGGGCAGTGCGGCCGTCGAGCGGCGGTCACCGTCCCCGCGGTCGGAGTCGGCGGTCTCGGTCGGGTCGTCGGTGCAGTGCGTCACGGTGTCGGTCCTTCTGCTGAGCGACCGATTCTAGGGGCCGCTCACGGCGGCACGGGAGTCGGCCCCGTGCACCGCACCGGCGGGCGCCCGCCGGCCGGTGGGCCACGATCGGGTGGGCAACTACGCTGACGGCCGTGCCGGTGACCGTCGATCCTGGCCGTGGCTCCGGCGCGTCGCATCCGGGGGCGGCCCGAGTATGAACAAAGCCGACCAGTCTGGTCCGCTGTTCAGCGTGGTGATGTGTGTGCGGGACGGTTCCGGCACGGTCGCGGACGCGCTGGAGTCGCTCGCGCGCCAGACGTTCGACTCGTTCGAAGTGATCGTCGTCGACGATGGCTCGACGGATGCAACGGCCGAGATCCTGGCTGCGTCGCCGGTCGTCACCACCGCACTCGCAGTGGACGGTGCGGGGATCGCGGTGGCCCGAAACAGCGCGCTCGGCGTCGCACGGGGCCGGTACGTCACATTTCTCGACCACGACGACCTCTACCATCCCTCACGGCTCGCGGGCATTGCCGACTGGCTCGGGGCTCACCGTCATCCACCGGCGGTGTACACGGGGCTCACGGTGTTCGCCGAGGCACGCGAGGTGGTCTCCGGCGCGGGATGGGAGCGGCTGCCGGGTATCTGGCCCCGTCTGCGTATCACGCCCGACGCCGTGCTCGACACGGTCCTGACCCTTCCCGAACCCGGGCCCGACGACAACGCGGTCCACCTCGATCTGAGCGACGACGGTCGACTGGTCGCTGCTGCGCCGGGGCCCGCGCTCGTCGTCGACCGGGAGCTGCTCGTGGCCGCCGGAGGTTCGCCGACGTCGTTCGAGCGTGCGTCGGACTACCTGATGATGCTGAACGTGTCGCGGCTCACCCCCATCATGGAGATCGCGCAGCCGACCTACTTCTACCGGGTCCGACCCGACTCGGTCACCCGACGGGGTGGTGCACACTGGCCATACCTCGCAGCGGTGCTCGCCACCCGTCTCGGCGGCATGCGCATGGACATCACCCGTGCGACCGGACACGCCGGGCCATTGCCGCGGGACCTCGTCTTCGAGGACCTGTTGGTCGACGAGATCCGGCGCGGGCTCGGGCCTGGCGAATGGCCGATCCTGCTGCACACGCTGGCGGTCGTATACCCCCGTTGGCGCGAACGCCTGCCCCTCGTCCGTCGACTGATCCGTGACACGGTGCATGACCGGGCCCCCGGCGTCGGCCGCATGTTGGCACACCTGAAGAACGGGCGCTGACGACATGGCCGGTCATCGAAGGGTCGGGCACCCCCGGTCCGGGAGTGTGGACGGATCACCATCGGCGATCGACAGCTCGGGCACCGAAACGTGAGCGCGCTGGGACGATTGCGCTCCGATCCGCGGGTGAGTCGGGTCTGGAACGCCGCGCTCTACTCGGCATTGCCGGTGCTGGGCTCCCCGCTCACCCGGGGGACGCGCGCACCCGGCCCGGCACGAGTGCTCGTCGACGTGTCCGATCGACCGCGCGCCGGCGCCTTCACCGCGCTCTCGGCACTCCTGGGCGCCCTGGTCGAGCGCGGGTTGAACGTGCGGCTGGTGACCCCTGAATCTCCACCGGCCGCCGGGTACGAGGTCGCGGCCGCCGTCGGGTCTCAGGACCTCATCGGTCACTACCGGTGGGCCGATGTGGTGCTCACGCAACGGGCACGCACCAAGTCGGCGAGCCGCCTCGCGGCGTTCACCCACCGGCCGCTGATCTACCTGCTGCACGATCCGACCACCGACATCTGGGACGAACTCCGTCGGCCGCCGGATCTGATGATCCCCGTCGCCGACCACATCCTCGCCGCGCACGGCAGCCCCCCCCACGGCATGGTCGTAAGGCCGCCGATCGATGCTGCGCCGTACCGAACCGAGCCTGGTTCGGCCGTCACGCTCGTCAACCTGTCGGAGTGGAAGGGCGCCGAGGTCTTCTACGCATTGGCCGAACGGATGCCTCAGACCCTCTTTCTGGGCGTGCGGGGATGGGGGGAGCAGATCGTGCCCGAGGTGCTGCCGGCCAATGTCGAGATCGTGGGCCCGACCGATGACATGCGGTTGGTCTACGGGCGAACCCGCGTGCTGCTCACCCCGTCGTGGAGTGAAGGCTTTCCACGCACCCCGTTGGAAGCGGCGGCCTCGGGGATCCCGGTGATCGCCCATCCGTGCGCCGGCCTGCGCGAAGCCTTGGGTGACGCGGGAATCTACGCCGACCGAGCCGACACCGACGCCTGGCGGATGGCCCTGGAGTCACTCGCCGATCCGACCACCTACACCGCGGCGCGGCGCCGTTCGGCGGCGCGCTTCGCGCAGGTCGCCCAGCAATCGGCACGAGAGGTCGCGGCACTCGCCGAGTGGATCCACGCCGCGTCGGCGAGCACGCGCCCGGCGGCCGTTGGCGTGACCGAAGATGGAGCGTGAGGAGCGACGATGAGAGTCGACGTCGGCAAACGGACCTCGGCGCGCGTCGAATTCGAGATCTCCTGGTCATCGGGGGAGTACTCCGTGTTCGTCGACGTGCCCGGCGAGGTCGGAACCGAGGCCGCAGATGATGCGGCGTTGGCGGCGTGCCTGCTTCCGGCGATGGCGCTCGGCGAGGCCGATCTGGAGCTCGGCGCGCCGGTCGATGCACGTCTGGTCGAAGGCACCGGGACGATTCAGGACGTCGTGTTGAGCTGGGATCTGAGCCTCCGGGCCCGCGCCGCGAAGTATCACCGCAGTGCCGTACGCGCGGCAACCGCCCACCGCTCCGTCGATGTGCCCGATGGGCGCGGCACCGCCTGTTTCTTCACCGGCGGGGTCGACTCGTTCCACTCGGTCGTCAAGAACCGGAGCGAGATCGACGCGCTCGTGTTCGTCCACGGTTTCGACATCGACCTCGAGCACACCGAGCTCCATGAACGGGTCATGACCCATCTCGGGGCGGCCGCCGACGAGCTCGGGTTGCCCCTGTACGAGTTCCGCACCAATCTGCGTCGATTCGGCGAGGTCACCGGCGTGGATTGGCCCGACTACCACGGTGCCGCGCTCGCGACGATCGGGCATCTCCTCGGATCGCAGTTCAGTCGTGTGCTCATTCCCGCATCTTGGGGCTACGCCCACCTGGAGCCCTATGGGTCGCATCCGCTCGTCGACCCGCTCTGGTCGAGCGATGCGGTCGAGATCGTGCACGACGGAGCCGAGCTGAACCGGCTCGGCAAGATCCGGGTCATCGCAGATGCCCCCGTCGCTCGGGCGCATCTGCGGGTCTGCTATCGCAATCCGGATCTCGCCTACAACTGTGGCCAATGCAACAAGTGTGTGCGGACCGGTGTCGCCGCCGAGATCGCCGGCGTCGGCGACGGCTTCGTGACGTTGCCGGTGCCGCAGGTCGCCGATGTCGCCCGACTCCGGATCCACGACATGTCGAACGTCACCTGGCAGGACTACCTGGATGATCTCGTTCGTCGCGGGACCCGGCCCGATCTGCAGCGGGCCATCGCCACGGCACTGTTGCGGCAGCGGATCACCGGGGCGCTCCCCATGCGGAACGTCGGTCACCGGATCGCCCAGATGGTGTGGGCAGCACGGTACCCGCGGGCGGCGCTGGCACGGGCGCGAGCGCGCTTGCAGTGAGCCTGCCGGTTGGTCGCGCCATGGCGGGACCGCACCCAATGAGGGTCTCACGCCGCCGAGTTCGGGACCTCCTTCGACCCCGATCGCCCTCCCCGGCCGTCCTCAGGTGACCCAGCGACGCGCGATGGAAAGTGCTTCGGTGAATTCGTCCGCCAGGCGAGCTTGGGCCAGGCTTTCGAGATTCCACGTCCGGAACGTGGCGCCGACCTTGCCGTAGGAGTTGTCGACGGCGACCACCGGGATCCCTGCCATGATGCACATGAGAGTGACGTGCAGGCCGTCACCGACGACCGCGTCGTACTCCGAGAGCAACCGGACCACGCGCGCGACGCGCCCCCGGGCCGCGTACGGTTCGATCCGGCAGGTGCGCGCATTCGGGCCTTGGAGCCGGGACCGAAGTCTGGCGGGGAGAAGCCGGGGTTCGTGCAAGGCCCGGGGCTCGCTCTTCCAGGGGATATGCGGCCCGGTGGGCACAGCCCCGCGCTCCGAACTCACTTCGAGGTCGTCGCGGACCACGGTGCCGATGCGCCGCCTCTGTGGCGCCTTTCTGGGCCGGGGGTCCCCGGTCAGCACGGCATCCGGGACCAGAGACACCTGGCAGTCGAGGTATTCGCGCGCCCAAGCGTGACTCTGGTCGTCCCGTGCCAGCAGCCGAAAGTGACGGTGGCGCCCGATTGCCCGCCGCAGCCGGTCGGCTGACGTCAACTTGGAAAAATGAATGCTCACCGCCGCTTCGAGGATGGGTCGGTCGGGGAAGGCTTCGATGATCCGGGCGTGTCGGTCCCCGGTCGGGGGGTAGACGTCGTTGAGCGTACCGCCGCCTCGGAACAGGATCGGCAGACCCGGGTTGGCTCGGACGAGCGCTTCGGTTGCGTCGTAGCGCAACTCCAGATCGATGTCGGTCACGCGCGCCTTCACCGAGATTCCGGCGTCGCGGAGCAGTCGGTCTTCTGCCAGGGAGATGGCGTTGTCACCTGGATTGGCGTGGCCGCAATAGCCCAGGTGGATCACCTCGTGCCGGGGAGCGAGCCATTGGAGATGTTCGATGAACTTTTGGCGCCAGTGGCTCGTGAATGCGACGAGCCCGCCCTGTGCAGGCGATGTCATGCAGATGCCCATCCGGTCACGACATCGCCTCCGCCGGTTCTTCCAGCAGGTTGAGAGATCCGAGTTTCACCAGATGCGCGAACGTCTCGTTGGTGTCCCGCACCTCTTCAAAGGTGCCGATCGACTCGATCTTCCCTTCGGCCATGAAGATCAGCTGGTCGCACCGACGAACCGTCGAGAGGCGGTGTGCCACGACGATCATGGTCAACTCGCCGTGGAGCGCGTCGATCGTGTTGGTGATCCGCCGTTCGGTCTCGTTGTCGAGCGCGGAGGTCGCCTCATCGAGGATCAGCAACTGCGGCCGCACGTAAAGAGCCCTGGCAATGCCGATACGCTGGCGCTGACCGCCTGACAGGCGCATTCCCCGCTCGCCGATGACCGTGTCGAGCCCGTCGGGGAGTTCTTCGATGAGGTCGTCGAGTTGGGCCCTCGAGACCGCCTCGTCGAGCCGAATCTGCTCGAAGGTGTCGGCCGGTTCGCCGAAGGTGATGTTCGCCGTGATCGTGTCGTCGAGCAGATACACCTCTTGGGGGACCAGCCCGATCGACCCCTGCCACGCGCGCAGATCGGTTCTGATCGTTGAACCATCGGCGAGGATTTCGCCGTTCGTCGGCTCGTAGAGTCCCAGGATCAGATCGACGAGCGTCGTCTTGCCCGCGCCGCTCGCACCGACGATCGCGATCGACTCACCCACCGGCAGGTCGAAGCTCACGCCGCGTAGTGCGGCTTGGTCGGCATCGGGATAGTGAAATTGCAGGTCATGGACTGAGAGGGCCTCGCGCAGCGTGACGGCCTCGGTGGCAGCGTGGTCCGCGGCCGGCGCCGGCAACTCATCGAAATCGGCCAGCACGAGATCGACGCCGCTATTTCCCACCCGCAAGGTGGTGATCGCGCTCATGACCCGCGTGATGCTGGGCATGATCCGAAACCCCGCCACGACGAACAATGCCAGTGTCGCCGTGCCCTGGGTCGGGTTTGTCTGGGCGAAGATGACCGCACACATCACCGCGATTCCCAGAATGAACACCATTTCCACGATGTAGCGGGGTGCTTCACCCAGAAACGCCGACATCTGTTGTGCTCTGGCCGTCCGCCGACGTGATTCGGCGAAGGTCTCGATGAAGTGCTGTTGTGTGCCGCGGACCGTGACCTCCTTGATGCCCGCGAGGCCCTGCAGCGAGGCCTTGAGTTGCGTTCGCTGGGTCTCCTGCAGCTCTTTTCCGGCGCGGTGGGCCCGATTCCGGGCCGAACGCATGAACAGCCACGCGGCGAACCCGAAGTAGGCGAACGTGGCGATCGCCGGGACCGGGCGCATCACCAACAGGACCCCACCGATGGCGAGCATCGTCGCACCCTCGGTGATCAGGATCATCCCGGCGCTCAGGACCGCGACGTAGGCCTGGTTGACCGACGTGTTGAGAGTCCGCAGAAGGGCCGCGGAATTGCGCTTCAAGTGGAAGGCGTACGGGCCGTACATGTAGCGGCGGAACAGGTCGTCGGCCTGGCTCGCTGCGTGGGAGTTGACGAAGCCCAGCACCCACCAGCGGAAGAACAGCGTGAAGAGCCCCTTGAAGAGGAAGGTCACGAAGATGATCGCCGCCAGGATCAGGGCGAGGGTTCCCTGTGACGGATCACCGAATGCCCGCGCGATGCGCGCGAGGAGCCCACTTGGGTTGTCGGGGTCGGTGAGCAGCTGGGTGAGCGGCACGATCATGCCCACGCCGATCACCTCGAGCGCGGCCACCAGGATGGACCCGAGTGTCGCCAACTTCAGGCGTCGCCGGGTGGCGGGGTTCAGCGCGGCCCAGAGCCGTCGGATCATTTCGCGCATGCAGATACTCTCGACATCCAGGCAGCCCCGCTCCTCGCGGCGTACGACGACTCCCTCCGGCCGACTGGGGCAGTCTACCGGCTCCCCAGGTCGGGGCCTGTTTCGCGCCGGGAACCGATCCGTGTCGTCAGCCCGCACCTCCGGCCGCCGAATCTCGGCTGACGAGCTCATCGCCGTGACGATCGGCTGAGGCCTGCGGCTGCATGTCACAGCCGGGCGCGAGCATGGTTGCCGCCACCTCGGCAGATCAGTCTGCCGAGGCGCCGCTCGGGAATTTCCCCCACATTGTGCAAGTCGTGACCCTAGGATCGGGGAAGAGAATGGCGCTTTCAGAAGAGCACCGTCGCCGCGCGTACGAGAGTTTCGTACCGCTACTGGGAGAGGAGACGACCGAAGCCGTGTTGTCACAGTTCCCTTCGAGTGAAGCCGAAGAAGCCATCACCAAGGAGTACCTCACGGGCGAACTCGCCTTGGTGCGCATGGAACTGCGAAGTGAGTTCGCCGGAGTCAGAACCGAGCTTCGTGGCGAGATCGTCGGCGCCCGGACTGAGATCGGTGGCCTGCGGACTGAGATGGGTGGATTGCGGACCGAGCTTGGTGATCATCGTGGGGAGGTGACTGCGGCGATCGGTGGTCTTCGCACGGAGATCGGTGATCTGCGTGGGGAGTTGACTGCGAATGTCGGTGGGCTTCGCACTGAGCTTGGTGATCATCGGGGTGAGGTGACTGCGGCGATCGGTGGTCTTCGCGCGGAGATCGGTGATCTGCGTGGGGAGGTGTCCGCGAATGTCGGTGGGC